>SHZE01000049.1 GCA_009692435.1 Deltaproteobacteria bacterium
CCATGCCGGGGGCTCGTTAAAGGGGAAGGCGAAAGAACTGGGGCAGACGCTGTATGCCTTACGCGAGAGTTTGTTTAGTCACTACTTGCGCGCAGAACTGCAACAGCCTCCCATTGGGGCCTGTTAATCCCTCTGAGCGTAAGTCCTGAAGGATCGTCTTGCGGGAGCCAATCCGGCCACGGAGCCAACCTATGTAGTTTGCCATAACACTCAGCGGGGTGCTGAGAGCCGACCACTGACGTCGTTACTCATCCTGCGTCACGCGCAACACTTCCGCTACAGTGGTCGAGCCTTCACGCACTTTGCGCCAGCCGTCTTCGCGCAGGGTGCGCATGCCTTCGTTGACGGCGGCGGTTTTGATGGCATCCGAAGCGGACCGTTTGAGAATGAGCTGGCGCACCCCTTCGCTAATGGTGAGCAACTCAAAAATACCATTGCGTCCGTGATATCCGGTCATATCGCAGGCTTCACAGCCTTGGGCTTCAAACGCCGTCGTTGGGGCCCCCTTCGCTCCGTTCGTCGGAGCCCCGTTCCCATGCGGCAGGACGCTGCCCTCGGCCGGACGGCGGCACTGCGGACACAGGGTTCGGACTAACCGTTGCGCCATGACCGCCAGCAGCGAGGAAGCTAACAAATAGTCCTCAACCCCCATTTCCAGCAAACGAGAGATGGCCCCAGCCGCATCGTTGGTATGCAGGGTCGAGAACACCAAGTGGCCAGTCAGCGCGGATTGCACGGCGATTTCCGCCGTCTCGAAATCGCGGATTTCACCGACCATGATCACATCGGGGTCTTGCCGCACGATAGACCGCAACCCATTGGCGAAGGTCAACCCGATCTGCGGCTTGACGTGAATCTGATTCACGCCAGCTAACTGATATTCAACCGGGTCTTCAATGGTGATGATCTTCTTGTCCGGTGAGTTGATTTTATCGAGCGCCCCATACAGGGTGGTGGTTTTTCCGCTGCCGGTGGGTCCCGTCACCAGAATCATTCCATACGGTCGATTAATATGTTTCTCGAATTCGCCCATCGTGTCGCCGGGGAAACCGAGGGATTCGAGACTCACAATGATACTCGACCGATCAAGAATACGCATGACGACGCTCTCGCCATACAACGTCGGGAGCGTGGACACCCGCAAGTCGATTTCGCGTCCAAGCATCCGCAACTTGATACGACCGTCTTGGGGTAAGCGCCGCTCGGCGATGTTTAATTTCGCCATCAGCTTGACCCGCGAGATCAGCGCGGCTTGCAGCTTCCGGGGTGGCGCGTCCACATTATGCAAAATACCGTCGATGCGGTAGCGCACGTGCAACTCTTTCTCAAACGGCTCAATATGAATATCCGACGCGCGCCGTTCCAACGCGCGCGCGATCAGCACGTTGACCAAGCGAATCACGGGCGCTTCGCTCGCTAAGTCTCGGAGATGCTCGACATCTTCTTGGTCGTCTTGCAGATATTCAATCTCGTCCGCTTCCACTTCTCCTATCTGCTCGCCTGGTTCACTCGTACCATCGGCATAGTATGTCGCGAGGGCTTCAAGAATGTCGCGCTCCCGGGCAATGCGCCGTGACAGTTGCATCCCTGTCGCCTTTTGTAGCGCTTCAATGACATACGGATCCCCAGGATCGACCATCGCCGTCACCAAGTGTCCGTCTTGCACGGCCACCGGACACACCCGTGCTTGGCGAAAGAAGTTGGTATTGATGTTATTGAGCACTGGGGGTTGCTGGGGAAATTCACGCGCGCCGAGAATCGGCGCATGATAGTACTCGGAGAGCAATGACAGCAGGTCATCTTCCGAAAGGAATCCAAGTTCCACGAGCAGACGTTCGAGCGGCTCACTGCGGTCCAGTTGCACGCGCTGCACCCGGCGGAGGTCGTCCGAGGACATTTTTCCTGTTCCGATCAGCAGTTCTTCAAAATGGGTCATAATAATAAACTCGTGGCTTTAGCGAATGAGATTGCCAATCCGTCCCCACCGTACCCACGTCTCTTGGCCATCCCAGGACCAATAAATCAGGAACGCTTTTCCCTTCACGTCATCAAGATCGACATATCCCCAGAACCGGCCATCATGGCTCTGGTCACGATTATCGCCCATCACAAAGAGCTTATGCTCTGGAACGGTGAACGGTCCGAGGTTATCACGTGGGCCAACAGTTTCCCGATCACCCTCGGCAAAGACCGCGTGGGGCTCGTTGACTTTGCTGCCGTTGATGTACACGGCCTTGTGACGCACCTCTACGCTATCACCCGCGACGGCGATCACCCGTTTAATAAAGTCTTTCGTGCGATCCTTCGGGTAGATAAAGACAATGACATCACCGCGCTGTGGCGGGCTCCACTCCCATACCGTCATGTCAATGGGATAAGGTAAACGAAACCCGTACAGAAATTTGTTCACTAAAATATGATCGCCGATTTGCAGGGTGGACAACATGGAGCCGGAAGGAATCTTGAAAGCTTGGACGATAAAACTGCGAATGAACATGGCCAGGAGTAACGCGACGAGCAGCGCTTCGGCATATTCGCGAGTGATCGATTTTCGCACACTCTGTTCGCTGGCGCTGGCGCGTTTCTCTTCTTGCTCCCGGTGTCCAACGGCGACCGCCGACTCGTCAACGCCTGACATTTTGTTTCTCACTGGCTCCCCTTTTGGCTCACACGAAGGATGGCTAGGAGTCGCGAACCCGCAGAAGCGCGAGAAATGCCTCTTGTGGGATTTCGACTCGCCCAACCTGCTTCATCCGTTTTTTCCCCTCTTTTTGTTTTTCTAGCAGCTTTCGTTTTCGGGTAATATCCCCGCCGTAGCATTTTGCGGTGACGTTCTTCCGCAGCGCCTTGACCGTCTCACGCGCAATGATCCGCCCACCCAAAGACGCCTGAATCGCCACGTCATACATTTGCCGCGGAATCAGTTCATGCATCTTCTGTGTCAATTCTCGGCCTCGCGCGTAGGATTGGTCTTGATGGACAATCAGTGACAACGCATCCACCAGCTCACCATTGATGCGAATGTCGAGCTTGAGCAACTTGGCGGGTCGTAAATCGAGATAGTCATAATCAAACGAGGCGTAGCCACGGCTCACCGATTTCAGACGATCGTGAAAATCAATCACAATCTCGTTGAGCGGAATCTCGTAGAGCACCAGCGCCCGGTTGATCCCCGGATATTTGAGTTCGCGTTGCACCCCACGCCGCTCCTGACAGAGTTGGAGGACATTGCCGAGGTATTCAGTCGGCACATGAATCGTCGCCAGAATGAACGGCTCTTCAATGTGATCGACTTCTTGCTCTGGTGGCAACAGGGAGGGGTTATCGATTAACAGTGAATCGCCGGTGATCGTCACCACCCGATAGGCCACCGTCGGTGTGGTGGTAATCAAGTCCAAACCAAATTCACGCTCAAGTCGCTCCTGCACGATTTCCATGTGCAACAAGCCCAGGAACCCACAGCGAAAGCCAAAGCCCAAAGCGAGCGAGCTTTCTTTCTCGTAGGTGAACGAGGCATCGTTGAGACGCAACTTCTCCACGGCATCGCGCAGATCATCATAATCACCAGAATCCACCGGATAGAGGCCGGCGAACACCATCGGCTTGACCTCTTTGAATCCGGGAAATGCCGCTGTCGTCCGGTTGGTCGGATCAGTAATGGTGTCGCCAATGCGGGCTTCGGTCACGTCCTTAATGCCGGCCATGACGAAGCCGACTTCGCCCGGTCCCAGAGCATCAACGACCATCGGACGGGGTGCGAAAACCCCTAAGCGTTGGATGTCGTACAGCTTATCGCTCGACATCAGTTGAACCGTCATCCCCTGACGCAGCGTCCCCTCGAACACTCGCACTAAGATCACGGCGCCCTGGTACGAATCGAACCAACTATCAAACAGCAGAGCTTTGAGCGGGGCATCAGCATTGCCACCAGGTGGTGGGACGGTACTGACAATACCTTCGAGCACCTCGTGAATGCCGCGCCCTTCCTTGGCGCTGGCCAGAATCGCGGTGCTGCCGTCAAGGCCAATGATGTCTTCAATTTCCTGCCGCACGCGTTCAGGTTCGGCACTCGGCAGGTCGATTTTATTGATGACCGGCAAGAGTTCGAGGTGATGGTCGAGCGCCAAATAGGTATTGGCCAGGGTTTGCGCTTCGACACCTTGGGTGGCATCAACAACCAGGATCGCCCCTTCACAGGCGGAGAGACTGCGCGACACTTCGTAGGAGAAATCGACATGGCCAGGAGTATCAATGAGATTAAGGGAGTAGTCTTCGCCGTTGTCGGCTCGATACCGCAGCCGGACGGTCCGCGCCTTGATGGTGATCCCACGTTCCTGTTCGAGGTCCATCGTATCAAGGAACTGAGCACCACTCTCCCGCTCACGGGTGGTCACGCCGCCGGTATACAATAACAATTTTTCGGCCAGGGTCGATTTCCCGTGGTCGATATGAGCAACGATACAGAAATTACGAATATGGCGAATGTCCATTATGTACGTGTACGGAAATACTCGACGGTCCGACGTAATCCTTCCTCGATTTTCATCTCTGGCTGCCATCCCAGAAGCTGCTGAGCCCGGCTCCACGCCAGGACGCTCCGCCGTTGTTCCCCGGCTTTGGCTGGGCCATGGGTTTCAGGAGCGGTGGACCCGGTGAGGTGACGAAGATGGCCAAACAGTTGGTTCACATCAGTCTCACTCGCGGTGCCAATGTTAATGGGGCCCGTGTATTCAGCCTGCAAGGCCGCCAAGTTGGCGCGGGCGACATCGCCCACGAAGACATAATCTCGCGTCTGCTTGCCATCGCCGTTAATGACCGGCTGCTCGCCCGCCAGCAATTTGAGGGCAAAAATGGCCACCACGCCCGCTTCGCCGTGCGGGTCTTGGCGCGGCCCGTAGATATTGGCATACCGTAGCGCGATGTACGGAATACGGTACTCAACATTATAGAAGTACAAATAATGTTCACCGGTTCGTTTACTCACGCCATACGGACAAATCGGCCGCGTCGCATGCTCTTCCGTCGCCGGGAACGTTTCCTGCTCACCATACACAGTGCCACCAGAGGACGAGAAAATAATCTTCTTCACTCCCGCTTCTCGCGCTCCCTCAAGGAGATTGAGCATCCCCAAAATATTGATGCGCGCGTCAAAGAGCGGATCAGCCACGGACCGGCGCACATCCATTTGGGCGGCATGATGGTTGAGCACCTCAATCTTTTCCTGCACGATCAACTGCCGGACGGTCGGGTCTTGAATATCGGCCTGCACGAAGCGCGCCTTGGGATTGAGATTCCCGCGCTTGCCGGTTGAAAGGTCATCCACCACAATCACGTCATGGCCAGCGGTGATGTAGGTATCCACGATGTGAGAGCCGATAAACCCCGCGCCGCCAGTTACCAGTATACGCATAGCATCCTCTCGTGTGAGTTCAGGTTACGCGACTTTATCCTGAAAGTACGCAATCGTCTGCCGTAGGCCGTCTTCTAAAGACACACGGGGTTCCCAGTTGTTGAGCACCTGACGTGCAAGCGAGATATCTGGTTTGCGTTGTTTCGGGTCATCAATTGGCAATGGTTGAAATATGATCTGACTCTTGCTCCCAGTCAGTTGGATAATCGCCTGGGCGAATTCTAGGATAGTGAGTTCACGGGGATTGCCGATGTTGACTGGGCCGACATGGTCAGAACGTAAGAGGCGCACGAGCCCTTCCACCAGATCACTCACGAAACAGAAACTGCGCGTCTGCTTGCCGTCGCCATACACGGTCAAGTCTTCTCCACGTAAGGCTTGCGCGATAAAGTTGGGCACGACACGTCCGTCTCTGAGTCGCATCCGGGGGCCGTAGGTATTAAAAATGCGCACGATGCGGGCTTGCACTCCATGGGCACGGTGGTAGGCCATCGTCATGGCTTCCGCGAACCGTTTTGCCTCATCGTAGACGCCACGCGGCCCAATCGGGTTCACGTTACCCCAGTAGTCTTCTTTCTGGGGATGCACGAGCGGATCGCCATACACTTCCGAGGTTGAGGCCAACAACAGCCTCGCACCCTTTTCTTTCGCCAACCCTAATGCTTTGTGAGTTCCGAGCGAACCAACCTTCAGCGTCTGAATCGGCAATTCGAGATAATCGACCGGGCTCGCCGGAGAGGCGAAATGCAGAATCGCATCCAGGGGTCCTTTGACATAGATGTAGGTGGTGACATCCTGCGGAATGAAGGAAAAGTTCTTGTTGGTAAATAAGTGGGCGATGTTATCGGGGCTCCCAGTAATGAAGTTATCCATGCAGATGACTTCATCGCCCTCCTTGAGAAACCGCTCGCAGAGGTGAGAGCCGATAAAACCCGCACCACCCGTGATTAACACACGTGCCATACTTACCTCGTTCCTTGTTCTAGGGTCACCGATGGGCGACCAATCGGGTAATACGCGAACCCTTCTTGGCGCATGATCGCCGGTTCGTAGAGGTTACGCCCATCCAGAATGAGCGGTGTCTTCATCAGCTCGCGCATACGGGCGAAGTCGGGCCGTCGGAATTCGTTCCATTCGGTCACGATGAGCAGCGCATCCGCTCCCGGCAGGGTATCGTAACTGGCGCGGTGGTACGTAATGCGATCGCCAAACACTTCCTGGGCTCGGGTGAGGGCTTCAGGATCATGCACGGCGATTTCCGCCCCGCCCTTGAGTAACTCTTCAATAATAGTAACGGCCGGAGCCTCGCGCATATCATCGGTGCGCGGCTTGAATGCCAGTCCCCAGATCGCGAACTTGCGGCCACGCAGGTCGGTGCTGAAGTGCGTATGGACTTTTTCGACCAGCAAGAGTTTTTGCTTCTCGTTGACGACTTCGACTTCCTTCAGTAACGAGAAGTCCATCTGATTCTCTTCTGCCGTGCGAATCACCGCACGCACATCCTTCGGAAAGCAGGAGCCGCCATAGCCCACGCCGGGGAACAGAAAATAATGACCGATACGACGATCAAATCCGATCCCACGTCTCACCTCCGCCACATCAGCCTCGACTTTCTCGCAGAGGTTCGCCACTTGGTTAATGAACGAGATGCGCATCGCGAGAAAGGCGTTGGCCGCATATTTCGTCATCTCGGCGCTACGGTTGTCCATCACCAAAATGGGGTTCTCCGTGCGAACAAACGGGGCATACAATTCCTTGATGAGGGATAACGCGCGGTCGCTATTTCCGCCAATTACCACCCGGTCAGGTTTCATAAAGTCTTCGACGGCGGCCCCTTCCTTGAGAAATTCGGGATTGGAAACGACATCGAACGGATGGGTCGTATTGGCGGACATGGTGGCGCGCATCTTATCCGCCGTGCCTACCGGCACCGTACTCTTGAGCACCACAATACGGTACCCAGGCATCGCTTTGGCGATATCGGCACCGGCTTGCAGCACCATACTCAGGTCAGCCGACCCGTCATCATCCTGTGGCGTGCCCACCGCGATGAAACAGACCATCGCCTCTCTCACCGCGCCAGCGAGATCGGTCGTGAAATGCAATCGCTTGTCGGCCACATTGCGTCGAATAAGCTCCTCCAAGCCTGGTTCATAAATCGGGATTTTGCCATTATGGAGGTCGGCGATTTTTCGCTGATCAATGTCCACACACGTGACCTCATTCCCACTCTCCGCGAAGCAGGTCCCAGCAACCAGTCCAACGTATCCCGTGCCAACGACACACAGTTTCATTCCTTCTTTTCTCCTATCAATAACAATAATTATGGGGGAGGTAGTACGCAGACCGCGTAGGGACTCAGCGCGACTCGCCGAGGTAGTGTAACACGATTCAGTGAAAACCCCCCACCCACCTTTTATCCTAATACTTCTTTAATCAGATAGACCGGCTTCTCTTGGCTTTCATGGTACGTCCGGGCCAGCATCTCGGCTAAGAGTCCAGTCGTCACAAACTGCACCCCCACAACGACCAGCAAAATGCCGAGCCACAAGAGCGGACGCTCAGATAAGCGGATGCCAAAGAAGATGCGCTGGATGCCTAACACCGTGGTAATCGCACTGCCAAGGCAGAGCGCCACAAGCCCGACGAAACCAAACAAGTGGCTCGGTCTCGTGGCATAGCGAGAGAGGAACTTCACGGTCAGGAGGTCCAGAATCACCCACAAGATACGCGCAAGGCTGTATTTTGAGGTCCCTCGTTCGCGGGGATGATGCGTCACCGCCATTTCCGTAATTCGTGCCCCCAAGTCACCCACGAGCGCGGGAATGAAACGGTGCATTTCTCCATAGAGTTTCAGGTTTTTGACGACATCGCGGCGAAAAACCTTCAACGTGCAGCCGTAATCATGAATTTTCACTTGCGTTGTCCACCCAATAATCCAGTTCGCGATTTGGGAAGGTAACCGGCGGTGCAGAAAAGGGTCTTGTCGATCCACCCGCCACCCATTCACGAGATCATAGCCTTCGTTCAGTTTGGCGATGAGCTTTGGGATATCCACGGGATCGTTCTGCATATCGCCGTCAAGCGAGACGACAATATCGCCGTGGGCATAATCAAATCCCGCCGCCAGTGCCGCGGTTTGGCCAAAGTTGCGTCGAAAGCGAAGCACTTTCACCCGCGAGTCCTTGGCATGAAGGTCCGTCAGCACGCGCTCACTCCCATCGGTACTTCCATCATCAACCAAGATGAGTTCGTAGGTCCAACTCGTGGGGTCCAACACTTCACGAACGCGTTCGTACAGCGGGATAAGGTTTTCCACCTCGTTATAGATAGGGACGACAAGGGAAAGGTACATGGTGAGGAGAATTAAGAAGTAAGAAGTAAGAATTGAGGATGTGAAAACCACGGAACGATACGCGCTGATTTTCCTTTTTCTTCAATTCTTCATTCTTCATTCTTCATTATTAGTAGTTAGAACTCCGTCAGGCTCACAAACTGTCGGTAACGGCGTTCGATGTCGTCACGCGTGAGGGTCTTCAGGCGACGTAGACTAAAATCTTCGACCACGAAGGAAGCTACCACACTGCCATAGACAATGCCTTTGCGCACATTCGCTTCAGAGAGGTCGTTCGACGCCGCCAGGTAGCCGATCAACGCACCAGCGAACGAATCACCAGCCCCGGTCGGATCAAACACTTCTTCCAGTGGATAGGCGGGGACGGCAAACACGGAGTTAGGAGAGAAGGAGAGGACGCCGTATTCACCCCGTTTCACCAACAGTGTCCGTGGCCCCATGCCTAGAATCTTGCGCGCCGAGCGGACGACATTGCGGTCTCCGCTGATGAGTCGGGCTTCCTCGTCGTTAATCACGAGCATCTCGACGCGCTTGAGTAGGGCTTCTAACTCTGGTCTCGCCCCTTCAATCCAATGCGAAATCGTGTCACAGGCGATAAGCTTCGGTTTGGTCGTCAATTGGTCGAGCACGCCATCTTGTAAACCGGGATTGATATTGGCAAGGAACACAAAGGGGCAGTCACGGTAGCTGAGAGGAAGGACAGGCGTAAAGGTGGCAAAGACATTAAGTTGCAGATCGAGCGTATCGCGCATGTTCATGTCTTCGTGATATTTGCCGGTCCAGCGGAAGGTACGCCCTTTGGCGACCGACAACCCCTCTAAATCAATGTTCCGGGAGGCCAGGAACGCCCGTTCCTGTTCAGGGAAGTCTTCCCCAATCACGGCCACCAATTTGACTGGGGCAAAATAGCTCGCGGCCACCGCAAAGTAGGCAGCCGAACCGCCAAGCACCTCGTCTGCATTCCCATGCGGAGTCAAAATGGTATCAAACGCGACCGAACCGACGACGAGAATACTCATGCCACCCTTCCCTCACTCTCCAAGATATTTCCCAACCAGAATACCGAGTTCTTGTTTCACCGCTGCTGGAATCAGCGCGCGATCGGTAATAATCGCATCTTTGAGGGCATGCGCGCATGGGCACGCTCGTGTCGCGGGCAATCGCGGAATGGTATTCACGATAATGCGTTGCGCGATCGTCACGTTCTGCGTGAGAATCCGTAAGATGTCTTCGATCACCACATCGGCATGTTCCGTGTTCCAGCAGTCATAATCCGTCGCCAACGCCACCGTCGCGAAACAGATTTCCGCTTCACGCGCGAGTTTCGCCTCTTGCAGGTTGGTCATACCGATAATATCGGCTCCCCAACTGCGATAGAGAAACGACTCGGCCCGCGTCGAAAACTGCGGCCCTTCCATACAAATGTAAGTCCCACCGATGTGGAGCGTCGCACCGACGGCTCGTCCGGCCTCTCCTAAGAGTCGGATCATCTCGCCACACATCGGATCGGCAAACGACACATGGGCGACAAGACCCCGACCAAAGAAGGTGCTGATGCGACCACGTGTGCGATCAATAAATTGATCGGGCAGGACGATATGGCCAGGGACGATTTCTTTTTTCAGACTACCGACAGCGCTGACGGCAATAAGGCGCTCGACTCCGAGCTTCTTCATGCCGTAGATGTTCGCCCGAAAATTGAGTTCTGAAGGAAGAAGGCGATGGCCACGTCCATGACGCGGCAAGAAGACCACGTGCACGCCGTTGAGTTGCCCGACAAAATACTCATCCGATGGAGCACCGAAGGGCGTCTCGACTTTGACCCACTCGCCCCCTTGGATGTCACTCATCTGATAGAGGCCGCTTCCGCCAATGATACCGAGCACTGTGGTCACGCTGTCGTTCTCTCTTCTCGTCGCTCGTCCGGGTTTGCTGGGATACCGACTGGAAATGCCGCAGCCAATTGTCCACAGGCGGCCTGCGCATCTTGTCCGCGACTCTCGCGGATGGTGGCCATGATCCCTTTGTCGAGGAGGGCCTGACGAAAGTACTCAATCCGAGGGCGCGGCGATGCCTGAAACTCAGACCCTGGAAATGGATTGAATGGGATGAGGTTGACCTTGAGGCGAAATCCTTGCAACAGCTTGGTGAGCCGTTTCGCGTCCGCCTCGCTGTCATTCACATCCTTGAGCATGGTGTAGGCGAAGGTCACGCGTTTCCGTGGGGCAATCGGCAACGTCCGACACGTTTCCAGGAGTTGTTCCAGAGGGAAGCGCCGATTCACGGGCATCAGATCATCACGCAAGGTATTCGTGGTCGCGGTGAGCGAAACGGTCAGATTCACGGAGGTCTCTTCGAGAAGTCGCTTCATCTGTGGAACCAAGCCCACGGTGGAAACGGTCACCCGGCGCGGCGAGAAGTTGCATCCCCATTCGGCGGTGATGATCTCGATCGCTTTCACCAGTTGGTCATAATTCGCCAGCGGCTCGCCCATCCCCATAAACACGAGGTTCGTCAATCGTTGGGCGACCGGTAACGTTTGCTGCACATCCCAAATCTGACTAACGATTTCTCCAGCCGTGAGGTCACGAATGGGCCGGACGGTGGCCGTGGCACAGAAGCGACAGCCCATCGCACAACCCACTTGTGAGGACACACACAGGGTCAAACGATCCTCGGCGGGAATCTGTACGCTTTCAATATACCGACCATCGTGCAACGCAAACAAGAATTTTCGTGTTCCGTCCGCCGCCGAGGTCATCCGCACGCACCCCAGCTTCGCAATGGAGAACTCCTGTTCAAGCCGCGCACGCAAGACAGTGGAGACATCCGTCATCGCGGCGAACGACGTTGCGCCACGCTGATAGAGCCACTTGAGCACCTGGCGCGCGTGATACGGTTTCTCTCCGCGTTCACGCATCCAGGCTTCAAGATCGGTTTTCGTGAGTTCCTTGATATCCATAATGGGGAATAACACGTAATGCGTAAAACGTAATGGGGAGGGGAGGTGGTTACGCTTTACGTTTCACGTTGTACGCTCCCTACGTTTCACGTTTCTACTACCCTTGTATCTCCATCTCGCTGAAGAAGTACCCAATTTCCCATTTCGCGGTGTCGGGACCATCAGACCCGTGCGCGGCATTCTTCTCCACGTCGGTCGCCCAGTCTTTCCGAATCGTACCGGCATCGGCTTTCGCGGGATCGGTCGCCCCCATCAGACGACGATTGGTCTGAATAGCATCCACTCCTTCGAGCACCGAGATCAACACCGGACCGGACGACATAAAAGTGGTGAGACTATCAAAGAATGGGCGTTCTTTGTGGACAGCGTAGAATCCTTGGGCTTGCGCTTTACTCAGGGTCGTCAGTTTGGCGGCGACAATTTTTAGCCCGGCATTTTCAAAGCGACGGAGAATATCGCCAATAGCGTTCTTCTTCACGGCATCGGGCTTAATGATCGATAAAGTACGTTCCTTCATGAAATTCCTTCCTTCGCGGTCGCGGCAGTGTATCGGTGGCCTGAAAAGGGGTCAACGAGGCTACCTGAGTAGAACAGCAATGATGTTCGGAAATCTCCATCCCCCCATCTCGCGCTCTTGACTGACATCCCGCATCCTGCCACCATAACCCGTATGTCGACAAACCGTCCGCAAGCTGATCGTTGTTGGTGGTGGCTGCCCTAATCGGCGGCCCGGACGTTGTTTAACGAGAAATCAACGGAGCCGCCTTGGACACGAGGCGGCTTTTCTTTTTCCAGGACCGCCACCTCGTATCAAGGGGTCGCGGTCCTTTCCTTTTTGAGGACCAGGCTCTGGCAACGGAGAAGGAGAATCCTATGGCCGGCCGTATCGCCTCTGTTCCTAGTGCCGAGACCTACCTCACTCGTGGTGGGGTCAAAATTCGTCGTATCATCGAAAACATCCCCGTTGAGGGCGCGGTCGAGCCACTGATTGATGCCCTGGATAGTCAGCGTGGCGTCTTGCTCGCCTCAAGTTACGAATATCCCGGTCGCTATACACGTTGGGACATCGGGTTCTGTAATCCACCTTTAGCGCTGGTCTCGCGCGATCGGACCTTTCGCATTTCCGCGCTGAATCCGCGTGGACTCGTGCTTCTACCACTCATCGCCGATACGTTGCGTCCCCTTCCCGCTGTCCTCCAAACGGAACAACAGGATAACGACGTAGTTGGGACGATTGCGACCCCCAGTGGTCGGTTCCCTGAAGAGCAGCGGAGCAAACAACCCTCAATCTTTTCGGTGCTGCGGGCACTGATTGACCTCTTCTCCAGTCCTGAAGACCCACACCTCGGTCTCTATGGCGCGTTTGGCTACGACCTCGCGTTTCAGTTTGAACCGGTACGCTTACGGCTCGAACGCCCAGAGACTCAGCGTGATTTAGTGCTCTATCTTCCCGATGAACTGATTATCATTGACCATCGTCGCGAACACGCCGTGCGTCAGCGGTATGATTTCGAGGTGAAAGGACGCTCCACCCAAGGGCTCTCACGACACACCGTCACGCAACCGTATGTCAGCAGCGAACGAGTCGAGAGTCCCTTTGATCATGCCCCAGGGGAATATGCCGAGAAAGTCCGTATCGCCCGTGACTCCTTTCGGCGGGGGGACCTCTTCGAGGTGGTTCCCGGGCAGACATTCTTTGGACCATGCCCGGCTCCCCCTTCCGAACTGTTCCGCCGTCTGCGTGAACGCAACCCAGCCCCGTATGGATTTCTCATCAATCTTGGCCAGAATGAATACCTCGTCGGTGCCTCCCCAGAGATGTACGTGCGCGTGGACGGCGACCGGGTGGAAACCTGCCCCATCTCCGGCACTATTGCTCGTGGCACCGATCCCATGAGCGATGCTATCCAGATTCAGCGCCTCCTCAATTCGACCAAGGATGAATCTGAATTAACGATGTGCACGGATGTTGATCGCAATGACAAGTCTCGGATTTGCAAACCAGGAAGCGTGCAGGTCATTGGTCGCCGTCAGATTGAAATGTACTCACGCCTCATTCATACCGTCGATCACGTCGAAGGGCATTTACGGGAAGAGTTTGATGCCCTGGATGCGTTTCTCGCCCACACCTGGGCGGTCACCGTCACTGGAGCACCGAAGGCATGGGCAATGCAATTCATTGAAGACCACGAAAAGTCCCCCCGCGCTTGGTACGGAGGCGCGGTCGGGGTCCTCGGCTTCGACGGCAATCTCAATACCGGCCTCACTTTGCGCACGATCCGCGTCAACAATGGGGTAGCGGAAATTCGAGTTGGGGCGACGTTGCTGTATGATTCCGATCCAGATGAAGAAGAGCAGGAGACCCACCTCAAGGCATCGGCCTTCATCGACGCCTTGCGCCGACCTCGCAACGTCCCCCTTGATACCCAAGCAACACCGACTCTGCCAGGGATCGGCAAACGCATCTTGCTGGTCGATCATCAGGACTCTTTCGTGCACACGCTCGCGAACTATTTGCGGCAGACAGGTGCGGAAGTCGTCACCTTACGTGCCGGATTTCCACACGAAGAGCTTGATACCCTGCAACCACACTTGGTCGTGTTGTCGCCCGGCCCGGGCACGCCGAAAGATTTTGACGTCTCAGGCACCCTCACGGCCGCGATTGCCCGCCACGTGCCCGTCTTTGGCGTGTGTCTCGGCTTACAAGGAATGGTTGAACATTTCGGTGGGACACTCGGGGTTTTGTCTTACCCCATGCACGGAAAACCCACGCGAATTCGTACTCTCGGTGGGCGTCTCTTCAAGGGATTGCCACGAGAATTTACCGCTGCTCGTTATCACTCCCTCTTCGCACTCCCGGACAAGCTCCCCGCATGTCTCACAGTCACGGCGGAAAGTGAAGACGGCGTTATTATGGCTATCGAACATGAAAGCCTGCCACTGTCGGCAGTGCAGTTTCATCCAGAGTCGATTCTTACGCTCAGCGAGGATGTTGGCCTACGACTGATTCGGAACGTAGTTGCGGCACTCTCGTGAAAAAGAAGTGCGCGGGCGGAAATTCCCCCGGTTTTCGCCGGGGGATGAGGAAGGATGTTTATCTAGTTGACTCTGATCCCAAAGCTGGGGTTGACTCGGCTTGGGGTTGCACAGCGACATTTACAGGGCCAACGTCAACTGGCAAGAACCGGCGATCGCCGGCTAATGTGTCTGGGGTAATGAAATATGATCCGCCAACCGTCAGATGCCAAATCCCTTCAGCGGCGCGGTCGTCTCCACCAGTTAAAAATCCACTGACCCCACCGAGAAACGCTCCGGCCACACCCACGCCAAATTTGACCGGGAAATACACCGCGCTGAGGACCGGCGCGGCAATCCCGCGCGCAAATTCTCCACCCGCGGTTCTTCCCGGAGGGGGATGCGCAATACCAAGACTCGGCGACAATAAACCGGCAACAACGATTCCACCCAACAACATCTTCTTTATCCGTACCATAACATGCCTCCCTTTCCGTTGGCTCTTCGCCTTATTGTTCTTGCCCACAGGATAGAGTTCCACGCACGGGATTGCAACCGGCGACCAACGCTATGACAAATTTTCCTTAAAGTTTTTCGACTCTTATCCGATTGCTGTTGATGAGCACGATCTTTTTGACACACAGAACATATAGGGTTATTTTTCGAAATGGCGCGGGGTCCCAAGAGCCGCCCTTCGACAAGCTCAGAGTGAGCGAGGTGAGATTACAATCGTTAGAAGTTTGCCGTTCGTGCTAAGCCTGTCGGAGCATGAACAGTGCCTATACGAAACGTCTCATTGAGGATAACCATAGACAGCAGCCATACACCCCCCGCGCCATTTCGTTTTTCTCTTATCACGAGACCTCGGATTATCCGATGGAGAACCGATTTCCCTTGGTGATCAACGCGAGTAAGTCCCTCTCCTCATCGGAAGAGAAGGATTTGTCGATGAACGGGTCGTATTCTTTTCACGCTCCTATTATTGATCAGTACTTCGGACACTTTTTCGACGAAACAGTCCTATGAAACCAAAGGATTGTAGACATCTATCTGAATAACAGCCAAGTCAGCTCGACCTCTCAGTTATGTTTAATTCCCTGATCTCAAGGAAAGCGGTGATTTCTCTAAATT
>SHZE01000050.1 GCA_009692435.1 Deltaproteobacteria bacterium
TGACCACATCCTGGCTCACGTCCTCCAAGTGGTCCGCCAAATACGTGCACGTACAATTCTTGGGCGTGCTGATCAGGTACTCGACGTACTGCTTCTTGGTAAGCATTGCCCTAAAATGCTATTTTTTGCCCTTACGCGTAAGTCCTGACTGCTATGAACGCAGCCGCGCAGGTTTCGGGTTAAAACTCGACCAGGGAAAATCGCTATCGTCCTCGGGAGGCAGCATGGTGCTTTCTTTCGGACGACACATTCCGTACCCTTTAAAGCTCAGGGGGGAACTGCCGACACTGAAGAGAGATAGCAGCTCGTAACCATCGAAGGGGAACTTTCTCTATGACTTGGACAACACCACTCGCGCGTCGTATGCCACTTTCCTTGCGCCCATTCTGGAGCATCGGAGGCGTGATCGCACTACTCTGGATTCTGCATCCAGCACCACTTTTCGCGCAATCCCGTATCTATACGTGGACCGATGAGTATGGAGTCACGCATTTTTCCGATTCGGTCGTCTCTCCGGAAGTGATGCATAAAGCGCAATCAATGACGCCGTCCGCGAAATCCTCAGCCAAGTCCTCTAAGAACGAGGACATTCCACTGATGATCTTTCCGGATCGACCAGCTCAGCGATTTGTCCGTGCGGAGTTAGAAGGCGGGCAAGCCGTTCGTGATGTGTTGATGTTGGTTGATACCGGAGCGCAGATTTCTCTTGTCGACGAGAGCTTGGCGAAACAGCTTGATTTGGAACATGTCCAGGATGCACTCTTGCAAGGGGTCACTGGCACGAGCCCCGGGTGGATCGGGCGACTCTCGGTGCTGCGGTTGGGATCGGAAGAAATTCGCAATTTGCACATCATGGTCGGGCCGCGTTCGGGCATGTTCCTTTTAGGGATGGATGTCCTGGAGCGCCTTAAATTGTCGGTCGGGGCACGCAGCTTACAGCGACAGGAGTAATGACAGGACGGAAACATCTCACGCGGAGACGCGGAGGCGTGGAGTTCGGACAGGTTGAACCGGGCTTGCCAGAGAACCGGGGTTGCCGGTAATATCCTGCGTCTCATCCCATATGCCGGGATGGCGGAATTGGCAGACGCAGTGGACTCAAAATCCACCGCCCTACAAAGGCGTGCGAGTTCGAGTCTCGCTCCCGGCATGTTCCTTCCCTCCGCTGTATCAATTTATTGATCTTGCCGATCGGTCCTCTACTTGAGAATAGATTGTCCCTTCAGGTCCTTTCGTCCTGCCTCGTCGTGACTGGGTTGTCTCGCTATGGGATTTCCGGTAGGCACTAGGCGTACCATCTCGACCGATGAGGATCACCGCATGAGCGATACCCGCGACGTTGCCAAAGCCACCCAAGCCTGGGAAGAGAAAGTTGTCCAAAAAACCCTGAGCCGTTCGCCTGAACGAAAAAAACAGTTTGATACGACCTCTGGAATTCCTATCAAGCGGCTGTACACGTCCGCTGATACCGCGACGCTGGATTATCAGCACGCGCTCGATTTTCCTGGGCAATATCCCTTCACCCGCGGCGTGCAGCCAACCATGTATCGCGGGCGGTTTTGGACCATGCGCCAGTATGCTGGATTCGGCACCGCCGAGGAGTCCAACAAACGGTATCGCTATCTGCTCGACCAAGGGCAAACCGGTCTCTCGGTCGCCTTTGATCTCCCCACCCAGATGGGACGTGATTCTGACCACCAACTGGCCGCCGGTGAAGTCGGACGGGCGGGTGTCGCCATTGGGTCGCTCGCCGATATGGAGACGCTCCTCAACGGGATTCCTCTCGATAAAGTCAGCACGTCGATGACGATTAACGCGACCGCGTCAATTTTGTTGGCGCTGTATCTCGTGGTGGCGGAAAAACAGGGAGTGAAGTGGGATCAAGTCAACGGCACGATTCAGAATGATCTGCTGAAGGAATACATCGCGCGCGGCACCTATATCTATCCACCTGGACCGTCGTTGCGGATCATTACCGACATTTTCGCGTTCTGTGCTCAGCAGGTGCCGAACTGGAACACCATCTCCATTTCCGGCTACCACATTCGGGAAGCCGGATCGAGCGCGGCCCAAGAGATCGCCTTTACTCTGGCCGATGGGATTGCCTACGTGGACGCCGCGGTCTCAGCCGGACTTGATGTGGACACCTTCGCGTCGCGCCTGTCTTTCTTTTTTAATGTCCACAACAATTTCTTTGAGGAAGTCGCGAAATTCCGCGCCGCACGTCGCTTGTGGGCGAAAATCATGAAAGAGCGGTTTCACGCGAAGGACCCACGGTCGTGGATGCTCCGCACGCATGCGCAAACCGCTGGGTCCACCTTGACGGCGCAACAGCCAGACAACAACATTATGCGGGTGACGCTCCAAGCGTTGGCTGCGGTTTTAGGGGGGACGAATTCTCTCCATACCAACTCGCGGGATGAAGCGTTGGCATTGCCGACCGAGGATTCCGTGCGCATTGCCCTGCGTACGCAGCAGGTCATTGCTTGCGAATCTGGCGTGGCCGATACCATCGACCCATTAGCGGGCTCCTATTTCGTGGAGTCCTTGACTGACCAGCTCGAAGCCAAAGCCGTCGAGTATATTGAGCGCATCGACAAATTGGGCGGAGCGGTGAAGGCCATTGAAGCGGGTTATCAGCAGCGCGAAATCCACGAGGCGGCCTTCCGTTACCAACAAGCAATTGAGAACAAAGAGCAGGTGATTGTTGGCGTCAACGACTTCACAGTTGAAGAAGATCATCAGGGAGAGCTGCTCAAAATCGACCGTGGCCTAGAGCAACAGCAGCAACAGAAGCTCGCGGCGGTCCGCGCCGAGCGGAACCAAGCGGCGACACAAGCGGCGCTGGGAAAAATCGAAACCGTCGCCCGCGATGGCGGCAATCTCATGCCTGTCATCATTGACGCGGTCCGAAGCTACGCCACACTCGGAGAAATTTCTGACGCCATGCGCACCGTCTTCGGCGAGTATCGCGCACCCTCGTTTTTATAAGGGCAGTAGGAGGAACTTTATCCATGTCGTCACAACCAGCTACCGCTGAGCTTGAGATGTCCTCACCGCCCGTGGAGTTCAATCCGTTTCTGCCGGAATTCCATGAGAACCCCTACCCGATTTATCATCGCTTGCGTTCGGTTGATCCGGTGCACTGGAGTGACATTGCTGGACGCTGGGTCCTCACCCGCTACAGCGATTGCGTTGCGCTCCTCCGCGATGCCACTCGTTTCAGTGCCGACCCCAACACCTGGAACCAGTTTACTGAGTTCGTGGCGGCACAAGGTGGTCCGGGGCCGCTTACGGAAATGGAGAAGGACTGGATGCTGCTGAAAGACCCTCCGGATCACACGCGCTTGCGTACCCTCGTCACGAAAGCGTTTACTCCGCGTGTAGCGGAGGGGATGCGCCCTCGTGTGCAAGCGATTGTTGATGACTTGCTGGACGCTGTGCAGGCCACGGGTCGTATGGATGTGATTGCTGATCTGGCCTTTCCTCTTCCTACCATTGTCATTTGCGAAATGCTCGGCGTACCGCCAGAAGACCGCGAACAGTTTAAGGGGTGGACGCGTGATCTGGCGCGCAGTCTCGATCCGATTGTCACACCGGAGATCATTGCGGCGGCGGATCAGGCCACCGTCGCGTTCACGGATTACTTCCGGACTCTCATCGCCATCCGTCGCAAGAATCCACAGCCCGATTTGCTGAGTGGCCTCATCGCAACCGAGGAACAGGGCGATCGCCTTACTGAAGATGAGTTAATCGCCACCGCGATTCTGCTGCTCGGCGCGGGTCACGAGACGACGATGAACTTGATCGGGAACGGCATGCTGGCCTTGCTCCGCAATCCTGAACAACTCGAAAAGCTCAAACGCGACCCGACACTCATGCCGAGCGCCGTAGAAGAATTTCTTCGCTATGACGGCTCCGTGCAGATGACTGCTCGGACAGCGCTTGTCGATGTGGAGGTTGGCGGCAAGATGATTCCCAAAGGCGTGCAAGCGATTATCGTCCTGGGTGCCGCCAACCGTGATCCCGCGCAATTTCCAGACCCTGACCGCCTTGATATCACCCGCCCAGACAATCGCCACATTGTCTTTAGCTACGGCATTCACCATTGCTTGGGAGCCCCGCTTGCCCGTGTCGAAGCTCAGGTGACGATCAATACCTTATTGCGCCGGATGCCGAACCTTCAGTTGACTGGCGAGCCGCTGGAGTGGCGAGAAACCGTGACCTTGCGCGGACTCAAGGCACTGCCGATCACTTTCTGAGTAGTGAGTAGCGAGTAACACGAAACGAGTAAGGAGAGGGATGATGAAAGGAAAAATTGCCTACATTCCGCAAGCGCGGACATTGGAGTTTTACGAATTCGAGCTACCCGATGTGGCTCCCGGAGCGATTCTCGCGCAAGTGACACGGACCAATGTCTGTGGTTCGGAAGTCCACATGTGGCGTGGTGAGTTCGGCAAACGCGGAGTGATGCCTGGTCACGAAATGGTTGGGCGTGTGCACACACTCGGCAAAGGAGTCACGACCGATACCGCCGGTCAGCCGTTGAAGGAAGGCGACCGCATCGCGCCGGTCTATTATCGCACCTGTGGCTCGTGCGTGAATTGTCGTGAGGGGAATGCCGCGGCTTGTGTCACGCTCGGCATTCGCGCCAAGCGGTTGATCCCACAAGAACCGCCACATTTTCATACTCCTTTCGGCACGCATTACTACATCGAAGCGGGACAGCATGTATACAAAGTGCCAGAGAACGTTCCGGACCATGCGGCGTCATCGGCGAACTGCGCCTTGTCGCAAGTCTTCTTCGGGTTGGACCGAGGGAATCTCCGCTACGACGAAACCTTGGTGGTACAAGGCGCGGGAGGCTTGGGGCTGCATGCGATGGCGGTCGCCAAAGCACGGGGCGCACGGGTCATTGCCATTGATGGCGTGGACCTACGACTCAAACGAGCGAAACAATTTGGCGCGGATGAGATTGTTGACATGCGCGAGTATTCAACCCCGCAAGCGCGGGTCGGGCGGGTCAAGGAATTGACCAAGGGCCTTGGCGCTGATGTGGTGCTGGAAGTGGCGGGCATTCCTGAAGCATTTCTGGAAGCGATCAACTTGGTCCGCAATGGGGGCCGGGTTCTTGAACTGGGCAACATTTCTCCTGGGCTGACGGTGGCGCTCCCACCTTCGTTTATTACATTCAAGTCGATTACCATCATTGGCGTCGCGACCTACAATCCGCATTATCTCCAGAAATCACTGCAATTCTTGTCGGAACACATCGATCAATATCCGTACCATGAAATGGTCGATGCGGTGTTTCCGCTGGAGCGCGCGGCGGAGGCGATGGAGAAGTCGGACCGCAAGGAAGTCACACGAGCGGCGGTGGAGCCGTAAGGCGGGAGGCAGAAAGTAGTTGGCAGTTGGCAGAAGAGGACACATCTAATGAAAGATACATTGAAGATTGGGATGTCATACGAGAAAGTGATCACCACCACGCCAGACATGGGCATTTCACACATGGGGCCTGGCGTGCCGAGTATGTATTCGACTCCGGCCATGATTATGCTCATGGAGGGGACGTGCGTGGAGTTTCTCACGCCACACATGGGGGCGGGTGAGCAGACGGTTGGCTTTCATGTCAATGTGAAACATCTCGCGCCGACGAAGATCGGACAGAACGTGAGGGGGAAAGTGACCCTCACCGAAATCAAGGGTCGTCGGTTGCTGTTTACCGTTGAGGCTTTTAACGAAGATGGGACCAAGGTCGGCGACGGGACCCATGAGCGGGCGGTGGTGGAGATTGCGAAGTTCGCGGGGAATTAGCTCACGCGGAGACGCAGAGGCGCGAAGTGGGACGGGAAGAACTGAATCAAGTGTCTGGTCAGATTGTGGATGCGGCGTTTCATATCCACTCGAAGCTCGGACCGGGGCTGCTTGAATCGGTGTACGAAGTGATTCTGGCAAAGGAGCTGGAGAGAAGGGGATTGTTCGTAGAACGGCAAAAGGTGGTTCCTATTGAATTCGAGGGGCTACACTTTGAGGAAGGATTTCGCGCGGACCTGATTGTGGAGCGCGCGATCGTTGTCGAACTGAAATCCGTCGAAACCCTCGCGCCTGTCCACTATAAACAACTTCTGACCTATCTCCGTCTTTTGGACTATCGGCTCGGCTTGCTCATCAACTTCGGTGACTCCCTTCTCAAGGACGGCATCAAACGCATAGTCAATCAGCTCTAACGCCTGTCCCCTCCGCGCCTCTGCGTCTCTGCGTGAGCAATTATTTCACCCGAGCCCCTGCGGAAATCGCTTTCTCCGGGCTCAACACGATCACGTGCTCTCCATCCGACGCGGCCAACAGCATCCCCTGACTCTCGACGCCACGCAGTATCGCCGGTTGGAGATTCGCCACCACGACGATTTGTTTCCCAATTAACTCTTCCGGCGTGTAATGTCCGCGGATTCCCGCCACGAGTTGCCGCTCTTCCGTACCCAAGTCGATTTTCAATATGAGGAGCCGATCCGCTTTCGGGTGCGGCTCCGCGGCTTTGATAGTCGCCACGCGGAGTTCAACCTTGCTGAACTCGTCAATAGTAATCTTTCCTGTTCCCGTCCCTTCACTTGTCTCCATATCGCTCGACTCCTTCATGCATTTTGTTGCGTCACTATAACGGCGGCCCACGAAAGCGCAAAGTGCTCACGCTATTCGCAATGGGGCGAAAATCACGATATTCTTGCGCTCGGTACGCAAGAATTCTCGTGGTAGAAGTAACCTATGAAAATACGTGAACTCCTGTCGTGGCTCCAGCGCCAATTTTCTCTCCGCTCTTTGCGATGGTGGCAATGGCTCGTCCTTCTTGTCATCGGAGTGTGGACTCTTGCTCGAACCTGGCTTCCCGGATTTATCCAACGGCAGGTCGTGACCAATCTCACCGCCCTCACAACCGCCCAGGTCACGCTTGGTGATGTTGATCTCAATCTGCTGCGTGGTCGCTTGGAGTTGCAGCAACTCAGTTTCACTCTGGCTGGGGAAGAGCATCCCGCGTTGGCGATTCGTGACCTAGCGGTCAACATTCGTCTACGTTCGTTACTTCGGCGTATCATTGATGTCGAAGACCTCACCCTGACTGGACTACAGATTGAGGCAGTACAAGAACCCAACGGACAGCTCAATCTCTCACGACTCTTTCGACCCACACCACCAGACCAACCGCAAACGGAACCATCGGACCTGCCAACCTTGACCATTGGAGAGATTGAAGTCGTAGAGAGCTCGATTTCATACCAAGACCGCACGCGTCAAGGAGAGCCTCGCTTTGAGTTCGCCATCACTGACTTGACGACGGAAAAGATTGACCTCCAATCGCGTGGGCTCGCCGCGCCTGTTGCCATGCACCTCAAAGGTACCCTCAATCAAAGCCCGTTGCAGGGAAAAGTCGAGATCTTGTGGCAGCGCGAGCATACCTCGGTGGACGCCAACATTGGGCTGCAACAGCTTGCGCTCACCGCGATTGAACCGTATCTGCAAGACGCTCTTGCTTTCCAAAAGTTGAGCGGTCACCTGGGAGCCCAACTTCATTATCGCTTTCAAACAGGCGGTAAAGCTCCGCCCGCACACGCTCTTGCTGGCACCGTGACGCTGGAGAATCTTCAGGTCGATGACCCATTTTCCCAGAAGACGGCGCTGTCCCTCCCTAAAGGAAAAGTTGAGATTGAAACTATTGACCTGACGCGGCAGGACATTCGCGTGACATCGGTCGAACTACAAGACCTGAAGGTGTGGGTGTTGCAAACACCGACTGGCATGAACCTCGCGTCACTGGTGCGGACCGCCAAGCAAGAGCAGGCGAGTACAGCCTCCCCGTGGCGGTTTGCCCTCAAAACGGTGAAGTGGACCGGTGGTGAATTACAGTATCAAGACAGTACCTGGCCGGAAACCGAGACCCTGGTGGTATCGCTGGAAGAGCTGGCACTCCAAAACCTTGGCAGTGAAGCAACCGAGTTGCCGTTTCGTCTCCGCACCCGTCTGGGTGAGGGCACGCTCGCTGGAGATGGCACCCTGCAATTGTCGCCATTCACAATGCAGGGGCAGTTTCAGCCGGTTGGTATCGATGTCGCGGTATTCCGGCCTTTCCTCGCCGTGCGCCTACCAGGAAAATCCTTGCAAGGAAAAGTCTCCGGCTCAGTGCACGCCGCGCTGAACCCGCAAAGTCCCGAGGGGAGCATACGCTTCGACGGCACTCTGGAGACCACTCAGTTTTTGCTTGAGGGGATGCCGGAGGCGGGGAGCTCAATAAGCTGGGAGAGCGGGCGCATAGAGATTCGCGAAGGGAGCACCGCGACACCGCTCGCTCTACAGCTTCAACCCCAACTCACGCGCTTGCGCGTCCAGCGACCCGCGCAAGCGGGTCTCGCGATAGAACAGGTGACTGGCACTGTTACGCTCACGTCTCCCCTGGGCACCGAAGGCCAACCACCACCGCCGTTGCGGGTGAGTGGCTCGTTGGCCACGACCCAATTGACACTCACTGGGATTCCCGAAGCGGCTAGTGGGCTCACGTGGGAAAGTGCGCGGATCGACATCGGTAACGGCAGTACCCTTGCACCATTGGCGCTTGAGGTCTCTACGCAGTTAGTACAGGTTGCCCTCCAACGACTACCCCAAGGAGATGTGGCCATTGAAAAAGCCTCCGCCACTCTTCGGCTTGCTCAAGAAGAGCGTCCACAACAAGAACAATGGCTCCGTGTCCAGGGACCGGTTGACCTCACGGGGTTCGTGTTAACCCAGGGACCGGAGAAAAAAATTCTCCTTGGTTGTTACCACGCGACCGCGAAGATTGCTGAGGGGAGTCGCCTGGTGCCATTCGATGTGCGGGTCCCCGATGTCGCTCTCGAATACACCTACGCGCAAGGGATGCGGACCCTCAATGGTCAGTTCCAACTCTTTATTCCCCCTGCCCAGAGCCCAGAGCCAGTATCCGTATCGCCGGACACGGCTGTTTCATCCGCCGCTGCACCGCCAACGAATGTCCCAGAAGCCGAGATCCCACCCGCGGTCCCGATTGTGATTCCTGAATCATCGGCGACATCACCACCTGAAGCGCCAGCGACGGCATCAACAGGCGGGCTCGCCATTCGTATTGATCGCCTGTCGATCATTGGCGGAGAGTTGTATTTTGAGGACCGGACGGTCATCCCTACCCAAACAGTCTACTGGCAGGATGTCCGAGTCAACGTCAACACGCTGAGCTATCCTCTGGTGTTCCCAGCGACGTTTTCCGCCTTCGCCTACAATGAAGATGGCGCGCCAGTGGAATTTCAAGGGACAACCGAGCGGAAAGGCACTCAGACAGTGATGCGGGTGCGTGGTAACATCCAGAAAATGTCATTGGTGCGTTTTAACTCGTATTTGGAGCCTGGCCTCGGCTATCGCGTCAAGAAGGGAAAGGTGACCGCGACCTGGGACTTGGTGCTGCCTGGCAATCTCGTCCAGGCCAACATGAAAGTGACGTTGCATAACCTCGACCTCGGAAGCAAAGGCAACGCGTCGCGGTTGGAACAGCAAGTGGGGTTACCCCTTGCCCTCATTATTGCGTTGCTGAAAGACCTCAACGGCGACATTGATCTCAATCTGCCGATGGAAGGGAAGATCAACGAGCCGGGATTTCAGTGGGGAGGGACGATAGTCCGCGCTATCCGGGATGTCCTCATTGGGGCCGTCACTTCGCCCCTCAAACTCCTGGGGGCAGTTTTCAAGGGCAACGAGGCATTAGAAGATTTTACATTCCAACCGCTCCAATTTGTTCCGGGCACGAGCGACATGACCCATGACGCCAAAGCGCAGCTCGGACAAGTAAGTCAATTTCTAACACAACGTCCAGGAGTGGACTTACGTCTGAGCGGAATGGTGGGAGCAGTGGATCTGCAAACCTTGAAGGACCAGGCCATTCTGGCGCAACTGCCGCCAGCCCCAGTTCCCGTCCCCGCACCTGAACAGCCACCGAGTACAACAGAAGTGCCGACATCACCACCTCCGCCATTGGCACTGACTCCAGAGAGCGAAGTGCACCGATTCCTGACGCAACAGTTGCACCCTACCGATCAGAAGACTTCGCCTGTTCCGCTGTCGGAGTCCGCTACAACGCTCTTAGAGCAGCTTCGTCAGAAAACTGTTGTCGCCCCAAGGGCGGTGGAGCAATTGATCGGAGAACGATTGCAAACCGTGACGACGGTACTGACAACGCAGCATGCTGTTGCCGCGACCCGTATCCACGCGCATCCTGAAAAACAACGTGGCGCGGGCGCGCCGGAAGTGCGCTATATCCTCCAGACCCGAGAGGGCGAGAGCGAAGACAAGCCGCAATCACCCGCACCGAAACCCACGGAGCAACAAAAGGGAGAAAAGCCATGATCTCGTTAGGAGCACTGACATGGGAGGCCCTCGGCCGTCACGCGCAAGAGGCATTTCCGGACGAATGTTGCGGCGCGATCCTCACGTCGGCAAGCGGTGACGAGGTCCGCCGCATCGCCAATGTCCAAAATGTGATGCATGCCAAAGACCCCGAAACCTATCCCCGCGATGCCACCATCGCCTACGTCATGGAGCCGAAAGAATTACTCGCCGTGCTCAAAGAGGTGGATAGCGGACGCGCCACGCTCAAGGCGTTTTATCATTCGCATCCGAACCACGACGCTTACTTTTCCGCCGAGGATAAACGTCAGGCCATGTTTGGCGATGACCCGTCCTATCCCGATACGGTCTTTCTCGTGATCTCGATTTACGACCGAGCGGTGAAGACGCTCCGCGCGTATACCTGGGACGAGCAGATGAAGGACTTTCTCGAAACAGAGCTCCGTCGTGTCTAAAAAATTGCCGAGAACGCAACGCCCCAAATGATGTGGAGGTGAAGGATGTCACAAGAAAACCGAGACGTGCACGTCGCCGAAGTACACGTGACCATCGTTGGTGCTGGGATCGCTGGATTAACGGCGGCCCTGCACCTTGCCCGACGTGGCTATAAGGTTTCGATCTATGAGAAAAATTCCTATCTGGGTGGGAACTTTGGGGCGCAAGAAGTCGACGGGACCTACTATGAAGTTTTTTGCCACATGTTTGCGAACTGGTACAACAATTTCTGGCATCTTGTCGAAGAGGACCTCGGACTCAAAAGAGAAGAGCATTTTACGCCGAGAACGAATATCCAGTTCCTCCAGAAGGGGGAATTTCCGCGGTTTGCCAAATTGACCAATAGCGGGTCCTTTACCGACCAGTTGAGGAATCTCTTCTCTGGCATAGAAGCAGCGCCTGATATGTTGCTGTGGAGCTATTCGTTGCTTGATTTACTCTCGCAACGGTTTGATCAGAGCGAGTTACTGAGCCGCTACAGTGTCAATGGATTTATATCTTCGCGCCCCTACGCCACGAACGGCAGTGCCGCGTTGCAGGATGCCATCTTGATGACGATCTGGTCGGTGCATAGCGATCTCACGTCCGCAGCCTCGTATCGGGACTTTATCAATTATGGATTTCGCCACCCCACACCCACGCTGTGGCTCTTAAAAGGCAACGTTCACGACGAAATCATCAAACCGCTGCACGCGCAACTGGAAAAGCTGGGCTGTGAGATCGTCACGAATGTCAGGGTGACTGAAGTGATTCTCGGTCAAGATCGGGTTGAGAAGATACGTCTCCAGTCCGCGCATAGCCATGACCATAAGGTAGACCGTTTGCTCCTGGTAGACCGTTTGCTCCTGGCTGTTTCTCCCAAGACACTCGGAAATTTGGTGATGACGGGGGCCGTGCATCAGCGGATCATCGACCGCCTGCCCCAACTTGCGGAATTACGACGCCTGCGAGCCAAGCCGATACCGGTCCTGAATATCTACTTCAAACACAAGCTACGTAATGTTCCCCAAGAGCCGGTGGCTTTATGCGGTTCACGGTACGACCTCTCCTTTATCGACATCTCCCAGTCTTGGGTTAATGATCCACGGATGAAAGAGAGAACGGCCTTGTGTGTAGCGGCATCGGATTTCTATGCGCTGCCTTCGTTCGATGGTACGGAAGATGGCTTTGATATGCTCAAAGAGCTGAATGGCTATCTACCTTTTCGCCTGGGGGAATTTTGGGGGGACCCCAATAGTGATATCGACTGGGAGAAGTCGCGGTTTCAATCGAACACCGACAATGCTCTTTTTATCAATGAGGTTGGCAGCGAGGAGTGGAGCCCTCAAGCGACCTATAAGAGCATCCCGAACCTCTTCTTTGCCGGAGATTTTTGCAAAACAACCATTGGCATGGCGACGGTTGAGGCCGCCGTCATGAGTGGGTTAAACGCTGCCCAGGCCCTCTGGCGCAAAGAACCTTTGGGGAAGCCCATCAAAATCATCGAGCCCGATGTCTATCCCGAGAGCGTCATCCTGGCACTTAAACTCCTCATGGCCCCCTACGCCTACGGGGCAAAGGCGTGGTCTCTGGCCTCCGATGTTCCCGGCCTGCTGATGAAGGGGGAGCTGGCACAGAGCAGCGCCAATCTGCAAGACATGATCGGCCTCTCGTATATCCTCGCCTTCGATTGGTGGAAGACCCTGTGGTCGTTGTCTCAGGAACTGATTCCCAACACCGTAAACCCTTCGGGACGTGCGGGCGATTGACGTGCGCGACGCGGGGTTCTAGAGAGGACGGCTATGGCCAATGATTTCAATGCGAGTCTCCAAGCCCTGCTCGCGACAGCCGAGCGCTGGCGATCGGATACCGAGACCACGTCCAACCCCGAAGAAGAAGACCAGACGCCCACCGTTCAGGTTGGTGAGGTCGTGGAGTTTCTGTTGCAAGCGACTCTGCTCTCGATGAAAAGCAGCATGCGCTTTTGGCGGCGCGGAACAGGGATTTTCGCCACGCGTCTTCTTGAGATACTGCGCACGATCCCAACCCTCACTACGGACCCTACCCGCCATGGGGAAGCGCGAGGAATCGTCATTGACACTCTCAGAACGTATGTTCGTGAGATAGCGGAGTTGCCAGGGCATGAATCTCGTCGATTTCTGGCCGAACTCGGAAAAATCGAGGCGCGGCTGGGCGCAACACACCAAGGCAGGCCAGAGGACCTTCCTCGGCGACGCTGCCATATCAAGGTATAAGGACAGCGGGCAGCACGAAATCTAGCTGAAAAGGCTGGTGGAGGAGGAAGTGTGGAAGCATTGTCGAGAGAGACGACGGAAGATGTGATTGCCCAATTGGGTTTTACGGCAGAGGTTGACCGTCTCCGTACGATGCTCATGGAGTGGGTGGCGCGCTGCAACCCCGAGGTCCGCCAACTGCTTGAGTGGCAGTTCCAAGGAAAGTCCAAGTATTTTCGTCCACTCACGGTGATGAGCTGTTATCGCGCACTTTCGTCAGGACCTATTCCCACCGCGCTGCTCCGCGCGGCGGCCGCAGTTGAAATGTTTCATAATGTGTCGCTCATCATTGACGACATCCTCGATGGATCGAGCCAGCGACGAGGCAAGACCACGTTACATTGCCAATTTGGTCTGCTCCCGGCGCTGATGGCCTCCGGGTATATCGTCGCCGATGGGTATCAAACTGTCGTTGATGATCCCTTCAACCTCACCTTATTGTCCGAATTGCTGAAGCGATTGGGCGCGGCCGAGTGTCTGCAATGACGATTGCGACGACAACCGCTGGGAGTCGAGGATTGGCGCAAGATCACGGGAGAAGATACCGGGTCGATGTTCGAGATCTGTGCCTGTCTGGGCACTCACAATGAGACGTTGCGACGCTTCGGCCATCTGCTGGGAGTGCTGTATCATGGCTGCGACGATGTAGGCGATGTCAAAGGGCTCGAAGCCCTCGGTGGGGGCGGTGAAGAGGATCTCCGCGATGGCATCCTCACCCTCCCAGCTTCTCTGGCCATTCGACATCCAGAGATTCGAGCCCTGTTTTGCAAGCAAAATCCAACACCACAGGAATTAGTGGCAATCGCCCAGGCGATGAAAGACCGGTTACCGGAAGCCGAGCAATATCTCGATAAGGTCGCGGAAGAAGCCAGGGAAGAAGCCCGCTTGTATACAACCAACCCCGCGTCTTTGTTCGCGCTGATTGATCACACAAGGCAACTCTCGCGACGCTAGTACAACGTCATGTTCATTTTGTCTGTTCATGCGCATTCGACGGATAGACAGCCGTAACGTCATTCCCGCGCAGGCGGGAATCCAGGCGGCATCATTCCAGGCCAGTGCTTATGTTCTCTGGATGCCCGCCTACGCGGGCACGACAGACCTGGAACAGACAAAATGATCGTGACTGAGTACTAGGTCGGACCGCGCTGAAACGGATGCGCTCTTTTCAGGGCGGTGAACCACTAGTGGCAAGCCAGGGTCAAGCCTCTACGCCAACTCTTCTAACAGCGCCTTGGCCTCTTGCAGATCGGGAGTTGCGAACCCTTCAGTGAACCAGCCATAAATCTCTGAGAGCATCGGTTGAGCTGCTTTCCCCTTCCCTTGTTGTTGCCATAACCGGCTCAGGCTCATGACCGCACGCAACTCCCAGGACTTTGCTTGCTGTTGACGAGCAATGGTAATGGCTTTGAGAAAATAAGCTTCGGCTTCCGCCTCTACTTGGGTGCTGGAGGTGAGGGGCTGGGGACTGGGGTTTTCAGACTTCGGACTCCGAACGCCGAACTGCAAGACTAATTGACCTTTTATCCGACACAGTTCAGCTTCGTAGTAACGTTCCCCGGTATTATCGACTAACGCCAGCGCTTCGGCCATGATGCGCAAGCCTTCCTCGTGCTGCCCGTTTTTCCCAGCCAACTCTGCTGACAAGGCCAACAACCAGGAAAGCCCGAGTTTTGCTCCTGTCGCTCGATAGCCCGCCAACCCTTGGCTGAACTGGGGGTCTCCAACGTTTGACTGTCCCTGTTGGGCGAGCGTCCACCCCTTGGACATGGTGGCTAAGGTCAACCAGTAGGGGAATCCATGCTCGCTCGTGTAGGCAATCGTCTTCTCTGCCCACGCCTGAGCGAGCGCGACTTCTCTGCGGACCTGGTACAAGAGAGTATGCATCCCTTGTGCTTGTGCCAAAGTCATAGGTATTGCGAGTGTTTGGGCAAGAGAGAGGCCATCCTCACTGAACCGTAATGCTTGATCTGGATAGCCGAGAATCCACAGGGTGCGACCTAAATAGGCGAAGCTCATGGCGCGCGAATGTCCTAAGTACTGGAAGGCTTGCCGCGAGGGGGATGCCGGAGTGTTGAGCGCAATGCCTTGTTCCAAGTGGGTTCGAGACCAGAGAAACTCCCCCTGATAAAGCCGAACGAGTCCCATGGCGAGATGCGCTTCCACTTGATACTCCGGCTCTCGTGCCCGCTCGGCCACTGCCAACATCTGCTGCCCCAACTCCAAGGCGGTCCGATAGTCAGCCCCCACGGTATAAAACAGAAACTGCCCCCGCAGCAGGGATACGAGCTGTGCCGTATCTCCCACCTGCTGGCAAAGACTTCGTGCGCGGGTGTAGGCAGAGTCTACCTCTGGAGCCGCGTAGCCTTTAATGGTCTCAGGACTTACGCTCAGAGGGATTAACAGGCCCCAATGGGAGGCTGTTGCAGTTCTGCGCGCAAGTAGTGACTAAACAAACTCGCGCGTAAGGCATACAGCGTCTGCCCCAGTTCTTTCGCCTTCCCCTTTAACGAGCCCCCGGCATG
>SHZE01000005.1 GCA_009692435.1 Deltaproteobacteria bacterium
TGACTTCTCCTTCCAGGAGTTCGCTCAGCCCCGTTGCCGTGGTGGCCCCAAAGGACGCCACCAAGTAATCCGAATATCAATCCGCTATCGCGTGGGCTTTCATGTCGCTGATTCTACACCTTTTTTGCACCGGGCGCGTAAGGTGAGGTCGGTAATATGCAGGACACGCTCGTAGAATTCCTGATCAAGCAGGTTGAGCATATCCACGAGCTGTTTACGATCCTTGGCATATTCCGCGCGTAAGCGCTGAACGATGAGAAGACGGACTTTTGTCTGCCCTGACAGAAAGCGGGAAGGAGACGAGTGGGAAATAAAACCATGTCGGGCATGTTCACGGAGATAGACGTAGGTTTCGATATCGTGAGGATTCTCGATGTGGGCAGCCCAGCGCAAAAGGGCATCGTACATATTTTGCCGAATTTCGGGGATTTGCTTAGGAAGAAGCGTATAGACTGGCGCAATCAATCCGATCCACTCGTCAACAACTCCCGCCGCACGCTCACGGATAAAGATTGCCAGTTGTGTCCGCAACGGGCTTGGGTGACGAGGAAACTGAAGCAGCTCACAGCCACGCATGTAGCGCTCAACTCGGGTAAGGTGGTCTTCAAGAGTTTCTTCAAATGGTGGGTGCATAGGCTCCCTCTTTCTACCTTTTTCCCTAGCGCCGGGGCCTCGGTGTGACAATCCCCCTTGCAGGTCTCTTCATTTTTCAGCATCGCCTCGGTATGGTGTCGTCGGCTTTAGCGTGGGAGCAGAGAAACGAGCGCCAACTCATAGTGGTAAAAAAATAGCATCGAGGTGAGACTTTCTGCCCCAGCATGTGTTCAATGGAACAACGAGAACCCATAGCTCCACACGACGACGCTGATGTGCGGTTAATGCTGCGATTTCAGCAAGGAGATGTTGAAGCATTTCAGCAGCTTTTCCAAAAGTATTCTCCGTCGGTGGTCAACTTTGCAGGTCATTTTCTTGGTAATCGGGCACGGGCTGAGGAGATCGCTCAGGAGGTATTCCTTCAGGTATACCGCTGGCAAACAAGGTATGAAGCCAAGGCCAAATTTTCGACCTGGCTGTTTAAGATCGCCCATAACCATTGCTTGAATGAGGTCCGCAAAGGGGAGTACCGTGTTTCGATAGAGTCGATTGGGCCGCAAGAGGATGCGGACGGAGACACACGCGAACGGCAATTACCGGATACGCGTTCGAGCAAAGGAGAAGATGTTCTTGCCGCTAAGCAGGTGTCACGAAGAATCGAAAAGATTCTGCAACGGGTGCCAGAAACACAGCGCACCGCTTTAATGTTGAGTCGCTTAGAGGGCCTGTCGTACCAAGAAGTGGCCGAGGTGCTGGAGGTAACGGAAAAGGCGGTGAAAAGCCTAGTGTTTCGTGCGACGCAAAGCCTCAAGGATGGGCTCAAGGATATGGTGAACCCCGATGACTTGTGAAGAAATTCGAGAAGAATTAGTCGCGTACCATGACGGTGAGCTTGCGGAACAGGACCGGCACCAAGTGGTTGCCCACCTCAGCACCTGTCCAGCCTGTACCCAAGAAGCCGCGTCCCTGGCACGCATTGGGCAAATGTTCAGCAGCCTGGAGCGGGGAACGCCATCTCCAGATTTCGCCGCGAATTTCTGGCGGCGGCTTGAACAAGGACGCCACCCCCAACCAGAGAGTCGCCCAGAAAATTGGTTTGCGCAGTGGTGGCGAGACTTGCGTGAATCCATGACCACCTGGCACCTTACGCCAGCGCTTGTGGGTGTAGCGAGTGTCCTCATCTTTTTTGCAACGCTTGCACAGAAACCCGATCGCACGGCAACGACATCAGGCCCGGATTCCTTAGGAGGACCGCAGTCCTTGAGCACGGAGAAACCAGCAACAGTCGCCAAGCCCACAACGTCGAAGGCGGCCCCAACGGTTTCGACTGAGGTGATGGAGAAGAGCGATCTCTTTATCGACTACAAAATCATTACTGAGTTGGATAAATTTGCACGCCTTGAAGAGATTGCTGCGGTTGATCTCTCGACCGAACAACCGGTAGAAGTCGCTGAAGCCGAAATTCCCAAAGAGGTATTAGAGGACCCCGGATTTTTTGCGCAATACCAAATTCTGCAACAACTGGAACGACTGAAAAATTTCGATGCTGTTCTTGCGTCCCCTACTCGGGACGACACAGAAACCCAGGGGTAAAAGACAAGGAGTGTACGATGAACCCCGTTGTGACGAAATTGATGTTTGTCGCCATCGCAATAGGTGTGCTACTGACGCTATCACCGCTGCGAGAAACCGGGTGGGCACGGAATTCCTCGGAAAGCACCATCCAGCAGGTCAGACGCAACTGGGAGGACATTCCCCCTCGTGAACGGTCACGTGCCCTAGAGAATTACCGTCGGTTTCAGAAACTGGCACCGGAACGCCAACGCGATATCGAAGAGCGCTATCATCGTTGGCGAGAACTTCCGTCCGAAGAACAGGACCGTATTCGCGAGAATTATCGACGTTATCGTGGAATGAACTCGGACGAGAAGGAAGAATTCCATCACAAATATCGCCGTTGGCGTTCTCATCCACGAGACTAATTGCGCTGATTGCTCCGCTATCTCCCACCACTTTTGCCCTGACTACCTCTCTTGATGATGTAGTCAGGGTTTTTTTTCTCCTCCCCCTTTTCGTTCCTTACTCCTCGTCATAGAGCAACTTTTCCTACTACCTTGTGTTTTTCTTTCCAGTTCCTGCTGACCATAAGAATAAAAAAAGGACGGAGGATTCCATGAGACAGGTTTTTCTTTCACGGACAGTTGCCGCTCTTGCCGCGGGTACAATGCTGACCTCCGGCGTCCCCTCTTATGCGTACGACGACTATGAGGATCGGAACCCCGCGTCGTATGACCGTTATGAAGAAGAGGGAGATACCCCGGATCGCGACTATCGAGACGAGAGTCGGTACGAACGACGGCAACCGCCTCCTCCCACTCCTCCTCCCGCTCCTCGTTCCGGCACCCCCTTCGGCATGAGGAAATCGACTGCTGGGGCACTCACTGGAGCCGTTCTTGGTGCAGGCACCGGAGCCATCGTGGGCAGCCATAAGGGGCGAGCGGGCAGAGGCGCACTCATCGGGGGGGGCGTTGGTGCACTAGGTGGCTACTTGATGGGAAAGCAAATCGAAAACCGCGATTCCGCTCTTGATGGCGAAGAACAAACCCTCCTTCAGCAGCGCCAGGAAATCGCACGCAATCGCGAATTGATCGAAGACCTCAAACGACGGAAGCTCGACGCGCGCGAAACGAAGCGCGGTGTCGTAGTCAATCTGCCCGACGTGTTATTTGAATATAACAAAGCCAGACTAACCCGCGATGCACAAGGCAAAGTGGGGTACATCGCCGAGATATTAGAACAACGCGCTCCGAATCGCCGTGTGTCCGTGGAAGGTCATGCCGACGCCGTCGGAGGGGAATCTTATAATCTTCGCTTGTCCCAAAATCGCGCGGAATCGGTTGCCCAAGAACTCGCGGACAATGGCGTGCGTAACAATCGCCTGCAAACGAAGGGATTCGGAGAGAAGTATCCAGTTGCTCCTAACACCCATGCCAACGGCGCGGATAATCCATCCGGGCGAGCCAAAAACCGTCGTGTCGAAGTCGTCATTGAGAACTAACTACAACTGCCCCCCACGAAGAGTCGTGGAAACACTGAGGAGGATGAAGATGAAACGCGTCATTAGCATACTGAGTCTTACGGCCCTGTTGGGTGGCTGTGCGGCCCCGATGAGCCAGAGAGAAAAATCCACACTTACTGGCGGTGCACTCGGTGCCGGAGCTGGGGCATTGATTGGCAGCGCGGTTGGCCACCCAGGACGAGGGGCGCTGATTGGTGGGGGTCTCGGGGCCTTGGGCGGGGCGGTGCTTGGCGATCAGATGGAAGGACAGTCTCAACGATCAGATGCCCATGCTCGCGAACTTGAAGAACAACAACGAGAGATCGCCCGGCAACGCCGGGAACTTGATGACCTCCAACGCCGCCGTTCTGATTCTTATGATGACGATCGGTATGATCGCCGTCGTGACGACCGCTACTAAAACTCCGTACGCGCGCGTGCGCTGTCACTGCGCTTGAGCCTCTCGTTTCTGAAAGGAGGGGGCATATCACCATATGCCCCCTCCTTTCCCCACCCACTGTTTGCTTCTCTTCTCACATTCGGGACTTTCCTCTCCCTACCCGTATCGGTATCATGCGCCTCTATGTCACAGTCAAGAAACATCCCCCCCCTGTCCACCACGACCAAGGATATGCTCGCCTTGCTCCGAGAACGCATCCTGCTGTTCGATGGCGCAATGGGAACGTCAATCCAAGCGCTTCATCTCACCGCCGAAGATTTTAGCGGCCCCCAATATGAGGGATGCAATGAATATCTCGCGCTGATCCGACCGCAGCTCATTGCTGACATTCACGAGGGTTTTCTCAAAGTGGGTTCGGACATTATCGAGACGGATACCTTTGGCGGAACGCCAATCGTTTTGGCGGAATTTGACTTGCAAGACCAAGCACTCGCTATCAACCGCGCTGCCGCACAGATCGCCAAGGACCTCGCTCGTCGGTATTCCACTCCGGCTAAGCCCCGATTTGTTGCCGGCTCAATGGGACCGACGACCAAGAGCATTTCTGTCACCGCCAGTGCGACCTTCGAGCAATTACGCGAAACCTATGCTGTACAAGCTGAAGGCCTGTTGCTGGGAGGTGTCGATTTTCTCATCCTGGAAACCGCCCTTGATACATTGAATGTCAAAGCGGGGCTCGTCGGCATCGAAGAGACCTTTCACAAACTTGGGGTGAGCGTGCCCATCATTGTCTCCGGCACCATCGAACTCATGGGCACCATGCTCGCCGGACAGGGCGTGGAAGCATTATACGTCTCTCTTGCTCATAATGATCTACTCGCCATCGGATTGAATTGCGCGACTGGTCCAGATTTCATGACCGACCATATCCGCACCCTCGCCCAACTCTCGCGCTTCCCCGTTTTTTGCATGCCTAATGCGGGCTTGCCCGACGAAGAGAATCACTACAATGAATCTCCCGCGATGCTCGCGGCCAAGCTCGAGCGCTTTGTGGATCAAGGCTGGGTCAATGTGATCGGCGGATGCTGTGGCACCACCCCTGAACACCTTGGTCTCCTGGCGCAAATGCTCAACGCGAAGAAACCCCGATTGATCCAGACCCAACGTCGTAGTGCCGTGGCTGGGCTCGAACCGCTAGTCATTGAAGAAGATAAGCGTCCAGTTTTGGTGGGGGAGCGCACCAACGTCATTGGCTCGCGCAAGTTCAAGGAACTCATTATTAACGGAGCGTTCGAGGAAGCCGCGGAGATCGGTCGTCGTCAGGTTCGTGGGGGAGCCCAAGTCGTTGATGTCTGTCTCGCTGACCCCGACCGCGATGAACTGAAAGATATGACGACCTTCCTGGACCTCTTGGTACGCAAGGTCAAAGCCCCGTTGATGATCGACTCGACCGACGCGCGGGTCATTGAAGAATCCCTCAAGCGCTCACAAGGCAAAGCCATCATCAACTCGATTAACCTCGAAGATGGAGAAGAACGGTTCGAGAAAGTCGTGCCGCTCATCCGTCGCTACGGCGCGGCGGTTGTGGTTGGCTGTATCGACGAAGACCCGGTCCAGGGCATGGCCGTTACCCGTCAGCGCAAACTCGAAGTAGCGCGGCGCAGCTATGACTTGTTGACACAAAAATACGGCGTCCCCGCCGAAGACCTGATTTTTGACCCCTTGGTTTTTCCGCTCGGCACTGGAGATCAGAATTATATCGGCGCAGGGGAAGAAACGATTGAAGGAGTGCGCCTGATTAAACAGACCTTCCCAGAATGTAAAACCATTCTCGGTATCAGTAACGTCTCATTCGGACTGCCTCCGGCTGGGCGCGAGGTTCTCAATTCGGTCTTCCTCTATCACTGTGTCAAAGCTGGCCTCGACATGGCAATCGTCAACAGCGAGAAGCTCGAACGCTATGCCTCGATTCCCGAACACGAACGGCACTTATCAGAAGATTTGATTTCTTGGCGAGGAGCGGACCCTATCGCCGCATTTGCCGCGCATTTCCGGCAGAAGAACACGAAGGAGAAAGTCGATACTCGTAAAGACTTACCCCTTGATGAACGATTGGCTCGCTACATTATCGAAGGGTCAAAGGACGGCTTGGTTGCTGATCTCAACGAAGCCCTGCAAGAACGGAAACCATTAGAGATCATCAACGGCCCACTGATGACCGGCATGGATGAAGTCGGGCGCTTGTTCAACAATAATGAGTTAATCGTCGCCGAAGTGCTCCAGAGCGCGGAAGCGATGAAAGCCGCCGTGACGCATCTTGAGCCGTTTATGGAGAAGGCGGCGGATGCCCTCAAGGGCACGCTGCTACTCGCCACGGTGAAAGGCGATGTCCACGACATCGGCAAGAATCTGGTCGAGATTATTCTGAGCAACAACGGCTACCGCGTCATCAATCTTGGCATCAAAATTCCCCCAGAAACGTTAATCGCGGCCTATCGGACCCACACCCCGGACATGATTGGGCTCTCTGGACTGTTGGTGAAATCCGCCCAACAGATGGTCATCACGGCTCAGGACCTCAAGAATGGTGGGATCTCGTGTCCGATCCTCGTCGGCGGCGCGGCACTGACGGCACGTTTCACGGCGATGAAAATCGCTCCAGAATATGATGGCCTTGTGTGCTACGCCAACGACGCGATGCAAGGACTCGATCTGGCCAACCAAATTGTCGTTCCCGACCGGCGCGCGATGCTCGCCGAAAAAGTCACGGCGACGCGCGCGCGGTTTACTGAACAAGAGCGAACACCAGCCGCAACCTCGACCGCGGTTCCGGTGGCGATTCCCCGGATATCGGTCATTACCTATACGCAAGATATCCCTTTACCTCCCGACCTGCGCCCTCACGTCATTGAGAATTACGACCTGGCAACAATTTTCTCTTATATCAATCCGACCATGCTCTACGGCAAACATCTCGGATTAAAAGGCAATCTCGAAACACTCCTGGAACAGGGCGACCAGAAAGCGCTCCAACTCACCAAGCAGGTGCGCGCGATCGAGGATGAGATTCTCACGAACAATCTGCTCCAGGCTCGTGCCGTGTATAAGTTTTTCCCCGCGCAATCCGACGGCGATACCCTGCTCATCTACAATTCAACAGGCACGAACGTCCAAGAAACCTTTCTCTTTCCACGACAACAGCACGGTGAAGGACTGTGCTTGAGTGACTTTGTCGCCCCCCGGACAGCGGGCAAGCTGGACTATGTCGCGTTTTTTGCCGTGACCTGTGGGCATAGCGTCCGTGAGTTAGCCGAGCGCTATAAAAATGAGGGGCAGTATTTGCAGTCGCATGCCCTCCAGGCCATTGCCATTGAAAGCGCCGAGGCGTTCGCCGAGCTGTTACACCACCGGCTGCGAGAAATGTGGGGATTCGCGGACCCGTCGGAACTCACCATGCGTGAGCGGTTTAAAGCCCGGTATCGCGGGGTACGGGTGAGTTTTGGCTATCCAGCGTGCCCCCGTCTGGAGGACCAAGGTAAGCTCTTTCAATTGCTCCAGGTGACCGAAACCATTGGGGTGAATCTCACGGAAGGTTTTATGATGGAACCCGAAGCGTCGGTCTCCGCTCTCGTTTTCCATCATCCACAAGCACGCTACTTCAGTATCCTCGAAGACGAACTGGCGACCTTTGAGCGACAGCTCACAATTGAGGACGCGCCAGCACAGATCCAACAAGTATAACACTCCGTCGTCCAGTGTGGGATACGATCTCTAGCAGCTGGAGGAGGCAATTCCTCCGGCTGCTAGAGATCGTATCCCACTTCTCCATGTTCCGCTAAATCGAGACCGGCGTACTCGTCCTCTTCCTGAACGCGCAACCCAACGAGGCCATCAACGATTTTGAGAAGACTAAACGAAACAACTCCACAATACGCGGCGGTACTGACGGCCGCGATCACTTGAATGCCAAGTTGTTTGCCAATATCCAAGTCTTGCCCACTACCGCCGAATAATGAGGAAGCAAAAATCCCGACCAGTATAGTGCCAACGAGTCCGCCAACACCATGGACGCCCACGACATCAAGGGCATCATCATAACCAAATTTCTGCTTGAGTACCGTAACCGCAAGATAGGCAAGGACACTAGAGACAGCCCCAATCGCAATGGCCCCCACGGGACCAACGTTGCCGGACGCTGGCGTAATTGCCGCCAAACCCGCAACCGCTCCCGTGGCTAATCCCAAAGCACTGGGCTTGCCGACTTTGAACCATTCGATGGCACTCCAAATGATTGCCGCGACACAGGGCGAAATCTGTGTCACCACCACTGCCATACTCGCTTGCCCATTCGAGGCAAGCGCGCTGCCGCCGTTGAAGCCAAACCATCCCACCCACAACATGCCTGTCCCGGTGAGCGCCATCGCCAGATTATGCGGCGGCATGGGTGTTTCTGGGTAGCCTCTCCGTTTGCCAACCATGATGGCGGCAACGAGGGCGGAGATACCGGCTGTGATATGCACAACTATACCACCCGCGAAGTCGAATACCCCCATATCCGCGAAAAATGCTCCGGCCCCACCCCATACCATGTGACAAATGGGAGATACGCGAACGTCACCCACAGAGCACAGAACAGGAGGATGGCGGAAAATTTCATCCGCTCCGCGAATGCACCAATAATCAAACCAGGAGTAATGATCGCGAACGTCATCTGAAAAACAAAGAAGAGCGATTCTGGAATAGTGCTACGGAGAGTGTCCCCCACCACACCGCTGAGGAAGAACCTGCTGGAACCACCAATAAACGCATGCAGTCCACCGGCCCCGGCCTGCATCCCCGTTGAGTCGAATGCCAGGCTGTATCCGTAGACAGTCCACAGAACGGAGATAATCGCCGTCAGCGCAAAACACTGCATATACAACGAGAGCACGTTACGCCGACGGACGAGGCCCGCATAGAACATGGCGAGGCCGGGAATCATCATAAAGAGCACGAGGGCCGTGGACATCAACACCCAGGCGGTATCGCCGGTATTCAACTCATCCGCGGCCAATGCCACGGTCGGAAGACAAACGAGAGACCAGAGGCTACTCCACCACACAACCCGTTTGCTCACAAAACTTTCGCGCTGTCCCTGCATAGACCTCCCCTTTTTTGTTGCCCGGCGATGCCGATACCAGCGGACGGAAGAAACAGCAATGTCGGGTTGCTAAGGCATCGATACAGAAGTCAGCACTCACACATCTTGGGGCGTTATCATTGCGCGAAGGACCGTTACGGGATCACCCCACTCAACCGAGGTGGAGAACCACCACACCGCGCCTTTCCCAACTTCCCAGTCGTTGTCCTGGCCGGTGAGCAGCGCCGCCGCCACTTGACCAAGTGTCGGCTGATGGCCAACGACAATGACCGTACCTTCAGCATTTGGCCACCCAGCGGCGCGCAAGATGCGTTCCACGGAGGCATTGATGCCGACCTCGGCGCTCGTCTCAAACCGCGCGCTCAGAGCGGTTGCCGTCTGTTGCGTGCGTACGGCTGGACTCACCAGAATACGTCCTGGTTTCTCAATCCGTGCGTTGAGCCAAGATGCTATCTTCCGCGCTTGTTTTTCACCCTCGGACGTCAGTTTTCGCGCGGCGTCCGGTCTGCTCTCTTCTGCTTCAGCATGTCGCCATATAATCAGTTCCATATTGCCTCGCTCGGAAAGTTCACGGTGAAATGCCGCGGCACGCGAGCCGGTATCCTCGTTCCGCTTTGCTGACATTTCCGGGCTTCAGGGAGAGCGTTGCGCGCAGCCGCAGAGCCAAGTCAGCAAGGCACCTAGGATCACCAGACTTCAGCTCCAGTTCGACCTCACAAATGGGCAATCGGTCCTCTCCCGCGTGAATCTCGCCACGATCCAGCGCACATTCGACCACATCACCACTCGGCAAATGTAGCAGGCGGCGGGTCCGCGAAAAATCGGTCACGAAAACTGGGTGAAGCGCGTGCCGGAGGTGTGGATCGGCAAACAACGCGCGGAGAGTAGGATCGGCGATCTCGTCAAAGACAAACGTATCTTTGGTCGTGTCACATTCCCATTCTGGCCGTTCATGCACGCCAGCGGTGACACGTCCTTCTGTTTTGACCGTCTGAATCCAGCGACGTCCGACACGACGCAACCGTACAGCAATACGCTGCTGGTGGAGCACGCAATCTGTTGTGTCGTAGTAAATGCTCAGCAGACGTTGTGGGGCGAATTTCCTCCACGTCAACGCTGTGATGAGGGGATGTCGCAGGAAACGTCGAGCATCTTCCGACGCGATCAGGAGCTTGAGTTCAATCTCGGTGCTCATCTCTGATCAGTGAGGTGTACCGCCTATCTGGCAAACACGCGTGTCATATCCTTGAACGATTTAAACTCAAGGATGTTGCCACTGGGGTCACGAATGAACATGGTCGCCTGCTCACCCACTTGACCTTGGAAGCGCAGATGCGGCGCGATCACAAACTGTGTCTGCTCACGCGTCAGTCGTTCCGCCAACCGTTGCCACTCCGGCCACTCGAGAATCACCCCAAAATGATGCACTGGAACATCGTCCCCATCAACGAGATTGACCGCCACCAGTCTCGCTTCTTCTGACGAGAGATGGGCGGTGATTTGGTGACCGAAGAAATCGAAATCAATCCATTGGTCATTCTCTCGACCAATCTGACACTTCAGGAGATCAACATAGAATCGTCGGGTGGCGACGAGGTCGACCACGGGAAACGCGAGATGAAACCGTGGAGATGCCATACGTGCATCTTTATACGGGCGGTTGTCGGATTTGACAAATACCAGCGAAGACGCCGCCAGGGCGTGGAGAAGCGTGAGGCAAGGGCGCGGCGCTATTCTTTGACTGTTGCGCCAATGCGGATAATCAAGATCCCGCCTTGATACCGCCGACCGCCGTAGAAGACCGTCCCGTTATTCGGCAGTGACAAGGCGGCATTCATAAAAGGGGACGGAGCGCTTCCTTCCATCAGCATGATTTGGAGAGCGATACGGTGGTTCGTGTACTCGCGTGGGGCGATCTGGAGGAACCGACCACCGGGGAGGGAAAAGTCTTCACGTTTCCCTAATTGTCCCTTCCGACTGACACGTTCGAGGAGTTGGTATGATTCATAGGGAAACGCGTTCGTCAGTTGTTTTTGCAGATCGGGATTAAATGTCCCCTCGAACCCTTTTATGAGCCCTGGAGCGTCCACTGGAGAATTCATCGCCAGGACGGTTTCGATCCGTAGTTCAACTTCTTGAGCGTGGGCCTGGAAGGCGCACAGAAGGGCAAAAGCAAGACCGATCGGTGCGATACGCGACAGGCTCATGGCGTTTCTTCGCTCATGTCGCTTCCAATCCAGATCACCGTCGAATTATTTCCAGGATCGTTCCACACCGCCACGGTGTCGGACGAGGAAAGCGACTCAATCTGGGCCTGATTACTGACGAACGCGACCCCATCCTCAGGATCGTTTCTGTTCGAGGGGTGCTCGGAAACGAGGGCGGGCTGGGCCGAGCGTGCATCAGGTGACGACTGGGTGGCAATTCCCTCAGGTGGGAAGGTTGGCGATTGAGTGATGGCGGTGGTGCTTCGCTGTTGGAGGAGAATGCCGACGGTGAGCAGTAGGACGGCCGCGACCGCCCACGCTGGCGCGTAGAGCGGCTGGGTGAGATGCCAGCGTTCAACCCACAGCCGAAACCGCATTGGCCAGGACGGTCGCGACTCTCGGAGCTTATCTTCTATGCCCTGCCAAAAAGTCGAGAAGTCAATACCTTCGATCTCCTCGTCAATGACTTGGCTGACCAGCTCTTGTCCTCGTTCGAGCAGCGACAACGCGCGGGTGCAAGGAAGACAGCTCACAAGATGAGAGTGCATTTCGCGCCGCAGGAGGCTCGGTAGTTCACCATCATGGAGCAGGGGAATCAATCGTTCAGCGTGCGGACACATTGCCATAAGCGCCTACAGTAGAGAATAAAAGGAGAGCGAGAACAAAGTCAGAGATGACTCTGCCTGAAAAATGATTGAGGAGTAGGATGACAGGTGGGACATACGCGCCATCGTTAGATCTCGCCTTTGAGACGAGACTGCAGTCGTTTCCGTGCGTAATGTAATCGACTCATAACCGTGCCACGAGAGCACTGCAAAATGTCACTGATCTCTTCGTAGGACAGTCCCTCAACTTCGCGTAGAAGTATGACCGCTTTATGCGCGGGCGTCAACTCGCCAACCGCGGCGCGAATGCGGTTCCGTAACTCTTTGTCCTTGATTTGTTCGTAAGGATCATCACTCGGGTCCGAGGGCAGGGAATTGATACGATCGTTTTCTCCCTCTTTAGGGTCTTCGCGTTCGAGTAAGGGTTGGCGGTTTTTTCGACGTTGGCGATCAATCGCGAGGTTGGTGACGATCCGATAGAGCCAGGTGTAGAAGCTCGCTTCTTCCTTAAAATGTTTAATACTGGTGAAAACTTTGGCGAAGGCTTCTTGTACCACTTCAAGGGCATCTTCGCGATCATGGAGCATGCCCAGGGCGATAGCCACGGCTTTTCGTTGATACCTTTCAACAAGTTCACGAAAAGCGTCCCGGTCGTTTTCTTTACAACGCCGGACTAATTCCCAATCGCTCGCTTCCACCACGCGTACACATTCTCACAGACGTTCAGAGCGTTAACATATTCAGCCGTATGGATTTTTGCGACCCCCCATGCCCCCAAATCTAACAAAAAGCGCTGCCTGCTCCCCACGGATAGCTTGACAACATCTAAGAGGAGCATTATGTCCTGCGAGGAGGGACAACAGGGAAAGAACCCTCCCCCTCCAAATACACACAGCGATATTACTTCTCCTCTATGATTGAAGTCCAACATCTTACCAAACGCTACGGCGATCTCACCGCGGTCTCTGATATTTCCTTCAACGTGGCCTCTGGACAAATCTTGGGATTCCTGGGTCCTAACGGATCGGGCAAAACCACGACGATGCGGGTCATCACCGGCTTCATGCCGGCCACGGGGGGAACAGTAAAGGTTGCCGGTTTTGACATTTTCGATGAATCGTTCGAGGCACGGAAACGGATCGGGTACCTTCCCGAAAGTCCGCCGTTGTACAACGATATGACAGTCGCGGCATATTTACGATTTGTGGCTCGCATCAAGGGCATGCCCAAAGCGGCAATCCCAGATGCTCTCGATCGTGCTTTGACTCGTTGTGGCCTGACCAAAGTCACGAACCGTGTCACCGGGCATCTCTCAAAAGGTTTCCGCCAACGTGTGGGCCTTGCTCAGGCAATTATCCACAATCCAGAAGTGCTGATTCTCGACGAGCCCACCGTCGGCCTTGATCCGCAACAGATCATTGAGATCCGTGCCCTCATCAGGGAATTAGCTGGACACCACACCGTGGTGCTCTCCACCCATATCCTGCCGGAAGTCGCCCAGGTGTGCGAGAAAGTTGTCATCATCAACGCCGGACGGGTAGTGATGGAAGATATGCTTGCCAATCTCACTCAAGGACAGACACTGGAAGAAGTATTCCTCAAGGCGATATCACAAGATGAGACCCCAGCGGAGATACAAAAACCCGAATCGCTGGAGGTGCCCGCATGAGAAACATCTGCACTATTGTTGGCAAGGAATTACGGTCGTACTTCGTCTCTCCCGTCGCCTATGTTGTCCTCACGGGTTTCCTCCTGCTCGGCGGGTGGTTTTTCTTTAACCTCCTCTCACGCTTCAATTTACTGTTGAGCCTCTACCTGCAAGCGCAGGGACAAGAAGCGGTCGATCGTTTCAACCTCAACGATTATGTGATCAGCCCACTCATGCACAATCTCGCGATTGTCCTCGTGATTCTCGTGCCGATGATCACCATGCGCGCCTATGCCGAGGAACGCAAAGGTGGGACCTACGAGCTGTTGCTGACCTCACCGGTCCGCACCGGCGAAATCGTACTGGGAAAATTTCTCGCGTCGTTTTTGTTCATCGCCATTATGATCGGTCTGACGTTGATCTACCCGGCGATTCTGATCGCGTTTGGCAATCCGGAATTTGGCATTATGGCCTCTGGGTATCTCGGCCTTCTGCTACTCGCGACGGTATTCGTTTCCGTTGGGTTGTTGACCTCATCCCTCACCGAAAATCAAATTATTGCCGCGGTCAGCGGTCTGGTCTCGACACTCCTGCTCTACGTCATTGGATGGCCCGCGGAAACAGCGGGTGAGGTGCTTGGTCCACTCCTACGTTACCTCTCCGTGACTGAGCATTTCGCGGAAATGGTCCGAGGGATCATTGATACCCGCGCGCTCATCTATTTCGCCAGCCTTATTACCTTGGCGCTGTTTTTGACCCAGCGCTCGGTTGAATCCCTGCGCTGGAGGTAAAAATCATGGCTGGATTGGGATCATTTTACGGTATCGTTGGGACTATTTTCCTACTCTTCGCCGGAGTCGCTTACTTCCTGACCCGGATTTTTTCTCTCTACGTCATCATCCACCTCCTCCTCGGCATTCTGGCCGTCGTGACCTACCTGGCGTCCGCGCGAGGGTCGCTTGGGACGTTTCTTGGCGAACGCTCCACCAAACAAGGCGCGCAAGCGCTGCTCTACTCGCTCCTCTTTTTCGCGGTCCTCGTGATGGTGAATTTTCTCTCAACGCGAAATCACCATCGGTTTGATTTAACGGAAGCGGGGGTGTTCAGTATCTCACCGCAAACACGCACTCTTCTCCAGAAGATCGACAAGCCGTTGGAGATCAATGCGTTTGTCGAAGTAGGGTCCGACCCAGCGCTCCGGGAACTCCTCAGCGGATACCGCGATGTTTCCTCACACGTGTCGTTTCGCCTCATTGACCCAGAGAAACAGCCCGATCTCGCCGAGAAGTTTCAGATCACCACGGTTCCCGCCGTGCACATGAAGTATGACGACCGAACGAACGTCGTCAATAAAATTTCCGAGGAAGAGATCACCAACGGAATTATTAAAATCACCCGAGCGGAAAAGAAACTCATCTATTTTCTTGGCGGCCACGGAGAGCCCGATATCGCCGATGTCCAAGAGCCCCGTGGCTATGGGCAACTGAAAACCGCCTTGGAAAATGAGAGCTACGAAACAAAGCCGCTCATCCTCTCAGCCGATGCCGCGGTCCCCGACGACGCGAACTTGCTCATTGTCGGAGGAGGCGACCGCGCTTTGCAAGCGCACGAAGTCACCGCGATTGATGCGTATCTGAAAAAAGGGAAACACGCTCTCTTCCTGCTTAATCCGCGTGGAACGTCCGAATTAGCCACCTATCTCGGCCAGTGGGGAGTCAAAGTAGGGAACGATGTCATCGTGGACGAACAGCTCCAGCTCTTGAAGGGCCGCACGTTTACGTTGACGCCGTTCGTCACCACCTACGGCGCTCACCCCATCACCGAAGAACTCAGTCGTCGCGGCAACGCGCTCACTACGTATGGCATGTCACGTTCGGTTGAACCACAAACAGAGGGGAAAGCGGGAGTGACGCCCGTGAGTCTGGCGCAGACCAGCCCGAACGCTTGGGCGGAGACGGATCTCGAAAGTATCTTTCAGCGACAAACGGCGCGGCTAGATGAAAGCGACCGTAAAGGGCCCATTTCTCTTGCGGTGGCGGTAACCGCCAATCTGAAAGAAATGGGGCTCGCACAGGAGAGCACTTCCCGTCTCGTCGTTTTTGGAGATGCCGTGTTCGCGAACAACCAATACATTGGCCAATACTTCAATCGCGATTTGCTCCTCAACTCCATCGGGTGGCTCATCGGCGAGGAAGGGTTGATGTCAATTCGTTCGCGCACTATCCGCGCCTCGCGTGTGCAGTTCACCGCTGAACAGGGAACGGCGATTTTCTACCTCTCAGTGTTAGTCCTTCCTGAGTTACTCTTAATCGCGGGATTAGCGGTGTGGTGGCGCCGCGCGTCGTAAATCATCGCTCTCACATGCTATGAACCAGCGTAAATCGTTGCTCATGATTGTCATCCTCCTAATCCTGGGAGGCTACATCTATTTGGTTGAATCCCCTCGCGAGCAAAAAGCGGCTGAGGAGAAGAAACTCGTCACATTGGATAAAGACGCCATAGTGGAAATTGCGCTGACATACCCAGACCGTGCGGTCACATTGAAGAAAACCGACGGGAAATGGCGGATTATCCAGCCGGTCGAGGCCGATGCTGACGAATCCACCGTCAATAACCTCATCACTGCTGTCATTGACGCCGAGGTCAAACGGACATTAGACGAGGTTCCCCAAGACCTCACGGTGTACGGGCTGAACGCACCAAGGGTGAAGATGAAGCTGGTGCTCAAGGATGGCAAGCCCCTGCCATTAGTGTCACTGGGTAAAAATACCCCTGTCGGCTCCTCGGTTTATGCACAAAAAGAAGGAATGCAAAAAATCCTGCTGCTCCCCCAGACTCTCCGCACGGAACTGGCGAAAGAGGTCAAGGATTTACGCGATCGTACAATCTTAACGTTCAGCGACGATGAGGTCAGAAAAATCGCTATCCGCGCGGCGGACTCCGAAATTGTCTTGCAGAAGGCGGACAGTGGCTGGAAGCTGGAAAAGCCGATTTCGGCAAAAGCGGATGACATGGAGGTCCGCACCTTTCTCTCCAACTTACGCTCTATTCGAGCGCAAGATTTTCTTGAAGACCCGACTCTTGAACCCAAGGAATTTGGACTCGCTCCACCACAACTGGAGGTGACACTGACCATCGGCACCGACAATGCGCAGAAAACCATTCAGCTCGGCAACGAAAAGACCAACGACAACGGTGGAAAAACTCGCTATCTCAAGCGCGTCGGTCTGGAGAAACCACTCTTTCTGGTGGGTGATTCGGTATTGCGCGATGTCGGCAAGACCGCAACCGACTTCCGTGACAAAACCGTGGCTCAATTCACCCAGGAGCAGGCGGCAAAAGTCGAGGTCAAACGCCAAGATGGAGAAGCATTTACGCTCACACGCGGACCCGACAACAAGTGGACAATTGATAAGACGGCGGAAGGGACATTACGAGAGCCTGCCCTCAGTCAGTTCGTCGCCGATCTGCGAGAACTCCGCGGATTCGAGATTGTCGCGGACAACCCAACCGACTTGAGTCACTATGGTCTCGATCAGCCGGTTGTCACAATCGCGATTTCAGACAAAGACGGGAAAAAGTTCGCCACTATCCTCACCGGCCAGAAAACGGAGGGAGAAACAAAGAAAGTGTTCGCCATGGCGGAAGGCGGGCAGACGGTCTTCGGCCTTCGCGATCACGTTTTTGACCGTCTCAACAAAAAGCCCGCGGAGTTCTGGGAAAAGCCAAATGACAAGAAAGAGGCATCGGCTCCCGCTCCCGCGCCTTCAATGGGTGAACCTGCAAAGCAGAATGAGGAATCGGCCCAGGAATAGCCAGGAAGAGCGATACGTTGACTGCCCCTCCACCGTAGTCTCTGTTTCCAAAGCGCTACTTATTCTCAATAATCACTTCCACCCGGCGGTTCTTTGCGCGTCCGGCTGCATTGTCCTCACCGTCCCGATTTTTATTCGACTCAACTGGATACTTTTCCCCGTATCCTTTCGTGGTAATGCGCTGACTTCTCACACCGTCTGCTTCAAGGGCCGAGGCAACCGCATCGGCTCGGCGTTCCGAGAGCGCTTGATTCGCCGACTCGCTACCGATCGAGTCGGTGTGCCCCTCGATTGACACACGCCGCCCTCGGGCTTGATCGTTGAGCAGTTCAGCGATGTCCTGGACCTTTGCTCGTGAACCGCCAGCAAGATTCGCTTTGCCAAACTCGAACAGCACATCGGGTAAGTTTACGATCACCCCGCGTTCGGTTTCTCGTGCTTCAACCTTCTGTTTCTTAAGTTCCTCCAATAGTTCACGATTCCGCGCCAATTCTTGGCGTTGCTGTGCTACGGCTCGTTCTTCCTCCTCAATATTCTCCTCACGCTTCTGCAATTCGTTGCCAACCAAAGCCCCACCCGCGGCACCGAGAGCACCGCCAATGGCAGCCCCTGCCGCCGGATTACCAACCGCGGCACCAATAATCGCACCCGTGGCAGCGCCAAGACCTGTGCCAACAAGCGTTCCTTTCTCGCGTTGGCTCAGTTCCTGTGAACAGCTCGCGAGCATGACAACAAGCGCCAAGACTCCAGTAAGGCGTAAACGGTGAGATAACAACATAGAGATTCTCCTGTAAGAGTCGCCCATAGGGAAGGAATGCGTCAAAAGTTTGAGGAAGCAACTGGACGTCCGCGATTCCTCTTAGCCGCGCGCAAATATGAGTAGAAGTCCTTTTGTCAAGAAGAACCAAATCGGCGGGGATTCACTTGAGCCTTAGTCGTCGTCATCCTCCGCAGCGGGTCTTCGCCGTCTTTGTTGCTTCAATTCTTCAAGCTCCTGGCGTTGCTGTTGAATCTCGCGATTCTGTTCCTCAATTTGGCGTTGTAGCGCGGACTGCCGAGTCTCTTGCCCCTGCATCTGATCACCGACCAACCCGCCACTTACACCGCCGAGCGCGCCCCCAATAGCGGCACCGGCACCCGGATTGCCCACCGCGGCACCAACAATGGCACCAGTGGCCGCACCGAGGCTAGCCCCAACGAGGGTTCCTTTTTCACGTGTGCCAAGTGGTTGGGAACATCCTTGGACAGTCAAGGTAAAGGCAAGCACTCCCACCGCCACTCCAGTCCGATACTGCATAGACATGTCAACACCTCCTCTCTTGTGAGTGTGAACAACGGTTTGCTGGCAAGGCATGCTACTGGGCGCGATTTCCCTCATCAATATAAAAAAATTAAGGAAGTGGGTGCGTGTTTTATGGAACAGGCGCTGGAGGATTGCGGAAGGAGGTCCACAGCAGGCCAATCACACCAAGAGTGATACACGAATCGGCGACGTTGAACGCGGGCCACTGGTACATCCCCCAATAGAAAAGGAGAAAATCGATGACTTCACCATACACAACGCGGTCAATGAGATTGCCAATCGCCCCAGCCAGAACGCCAGATACCGCGATGGTCAGCAAGAGTCCTTCTTCCTTCACATGATGGAGAAAGACCGAGAGCGCCACGATCGCAATCCCGGTCACCACGAAAAAAAACGGCTGACGAAACCACTCCGGCGCTTGGGCAAACATGCTGAAAGCCGCGCCAGGGTTGCGCAGGTGCGTCAGATCAAAAAACGAGGGCACGACGGGGATGCGCTCGTACAAGGGAATCATCCGCGCGACCAGGATTTTGGTGGCCTGGTCGAGCAGGATAATCCCCAACACCATCACGATAATAACCTGCGTTCTTGTGCTCACGTCGGCCACACTCCTGGGAGATTACGCACGTTGGACCCCAACGGTGAGGGACATCCCCTCGATCGTCACACTCTCCACTTTATCGCCGCCCGGCGTGCTGAGGCGCAAAGACCGCGCTAGTGTCTCTTGTTGAATGTACGACCGGTGGCGGTCAATGGCTGTCGCTAACTGAGCAGTCGCGTCGTACGTCACGGCAATCCGATCTTCCACTTGATAGCCCGCATCCTTGCGCAATTGCTGAATATGATGGACGACTTCCCGCGCTAACCCTTCAGCAATCAGCTCCTCGGTCAGCTCGCACGACAACTCAATGGAGATGAAACGGTCCGACCGCACATCCGGTGCGCCGTCCCGCGCCTGCCGGAGAATCTGCACCTCGTTGGGTTGGAACACCTCGCCGTCAAGAGTCAGGGACTCTCCAGCTTCGAGCGAGAGCATCTGTTCATGCGATAGGGCCGCGATCTTCTTGGTGACGGCTCCAAAGCCCTTACCGAAGCGGGGACCGAGCAATTGGGGATTCGGCTTTGCGCTCAGAGACACCTTGGTCTCTTCAGCGGTGCCGTAGGTGACGGTTTTCACATTCAGTTCTTCTTGAATGTACGCCTCTAAGGGTTGAATCTTGTCGAGCACCCATTGTTGCCGATGCAAGATGGTGATTCGCGGTAAGGGCATACGTACTTTGACCTTGCGTTCATTCCGCAGGCTCCGTCCTAACAAGACGATCCGCTGCATACGGGCCACGGCATCTTCAAGCTCAAGATCAACGAGTCGTTCATCGTAGGTGGGAAAATCTTCAAGATGCACGCTTTCCGTCGTATGGCCATCTTGGAGTGTCATCAAGTTGCGATAAATCGCGTCGGCCAGGAACGGGGTGAACGGGGCCATCAGCTTGGAGAACCCCACGAGCACATCATAGAGGGCGCGATACGCGAACGACTTGTCGGCATCCGTTCCCTCTCCCCAGAACCGCCGCCGGTTGAGGCGCACGTACCAATTGGTCAGTTCGTTCAGGAAGTCGAGCAAGGCAGGGACGACGTTGTAGAGGCGATAGGCTTCCATTTCCTGTGAGGTCCGCCGCACCAGCGATTGCTGTCGGGACTCGATCCAGCGATCAAGAATGTTGGGCGACGGCTCCGCCGGAGTGTGTGACGGTCGCCACTGATCGACCAACGCGTAGGTCACAAAGAATTTGTACGCGTTCCACCACGGGTACAGCAGTCGGCGAACCGTATCGCGCACACCGCTCTCGCTGAAACGCAATTCCTCGGCTCTCACCAGTGGTGAATTAATGAGATACAAACGGAGCGCATCCGCTCCGTGTTCAGCGAGAATCTCTTCCGGCTCTGGATAGTTCTTGAGCCGCTTACTCATCTTTTTGCCATCTTCGGCCAACACTAAGCCGTTCACGACCACATGATAAAAAGCCGGCTTGTTAAAGAGTGCCGTCGACATCACCGCGAGTGTGTAGAACCAGCCTCGGGTTTGATCGAGCCCTTCGGCGATGAAATCAGCGGGAAATGACCGGGCAAAGTCCTCTTTCCGTTCAAACGGGTAGTGAACCTGCGCGTAGGGCATGGAGCCGCTCTCGAACCAACAATCGAACACGTAAGGCACCCGCCGCATGACACCGTTACCGTTGGCCGCGGGAAACGTGAGATCATCCACATATTCGCGGTGGAGGTCGGTCACACGGCCTCCTCCAGTGCGGTGGGCGAGATCGGCGACGCTCTCCAGACAAACGATTTCGCTGCTATCGTCATTTTTCCAGATTGGCAGCGGCGTGCCCCAGTAACGATTGCGGCTGATTGCCCAGTCACGCGCATTCTCAAGCCAGTTGCCGAACCGTCCGTCCCGCAGATGCTCCGGCACCCAAGCGGTAAGTTTATTGTTGGCTACTAACGCATCCCGAAAGGCTTCAACCCGCACGAACCAGGTGGTGGCCGCGCGATAAATCAGCGGCGTATCACTGCGCCAACAGAACGGATAGCTGTGAGTAATCGTTCCTTGATGCACGAGTTTCTTCTCGCGTTTGAGCTTTTCAATAATTTTGGGATCGGCTTCCTTGACATGGAGACCCAGGAAATCACTCACCGGCGCGGTAAAGCGACCTTCATCATCAACTGGATTGACCAGGTCGATACCGGCCTTCTGACACGCGTAGAAGTCTTCCTCACCAAACGCGGGAGCAATATGGACGATACCGGTTCCATCTTCGGTCGTGACGTAATCCGCTGGGATCACGCGAAACGCACCCGTCGCTTTTTTGTCCGCGAAATAGGGGAAGAGTGGGCCATACTTCCGCCCCACTAAATCTTTCCCTTTGTAGCGGGCCTCGACGGTATAGGCTTCGGCCTTGGGGAAATAGACCTTCAGTCGCGAGTCCGCCAGAATGTAGCACGTATGATCACTATGATCGCGCACCTTGACGTAGTCGATCTCAGGACCGACCGCGAGAGCGAGGTTGCTCGGTAGTGTCCATGGTGTTGTTGTCCACGCCACAAAATAGGTGTGCTCTTCTCCCTCGGCGGCAAAACGGACAGTAAGCGCGGGGTCTTGGACTTCTTTATAATTGAGATTGGCTTCAAAGTTCGATAGGACGGTGCCGAGTCGGGTCGAGAATGGCAACACCTTGTGGCCTTCATAGATGAGGTCTTTGTCCCACAATTGCTTGAAGGCCCACCACACACTTTCCATGAAGGAGAGGTCCATCGTGCGGTAGTCATTACGAAAATCGACCCACCGCCCCATGCGGCGCACGGTTTTTTCCCATTCTTTAGTGTAACGCAGGACAATTTTGCGACATTCGGAGTTGAACTGCGCGACACCAAAGCGTTCGATGTCGCTCTTGCCGCTCAATCCCAGCGCTTGTTCAATCTCCATTTCCACGGGCAGACCGTGGCAATCCCAGCCAAAGCGCCGTTCGACGTATCGTCCCCGCATGGTCCAGAACCGTGGAATAATATCCTTGATCGTCCCAGCCAGCAGGTGACCGTAATGAGGTAATCCGGTGGCGAACGGAGGCCCGTCGTAGAAAATGAAGGGGGATTGCTGACGGGTCTTCGCCAGCGTTTTGGCAAAAATCTCTTTCTCGTCCCAGAACTTGAGAACTTCAAGTTCAACCTCGGCAAGTTTCACATTTTCGGCAACCGGTTCCATAGTGTGTTGTTCCTGACCGCGATACTGACGCTGTGTAAGATGGCTGAAAGACAGGGGCCTAAGCTATCGACTGGGGGTATCTTTGGCTAGAGGGCGCACCGTGGCACGGACCGCTCTTGACCGCTGCCCATTTGGTGAAAACAATAGGCCCTCGAATCTCGAATCAATATGAGGAGTATGACATCAATGGGCAAACGGAAAATGATTAACTTCGCGCTACCAGGGACCGGTCAATACGAAGATGTCGAAGAAGAGGGAATGCCCAAACCGTGTGCAATGGGGATTCCGTGGGTCAATGTGGACACGCTCAGCACGATCTCACAAAGAACTATCCCTCGGACCGGACCAAAGGGAGAGATATTGCCGACGCAACCCGTACAACGGAAAGGGTAGGAGGTCCAAGGTCTCAAGTCCAAGGTCTAGAGTCTTGAGGATCGTAGGATCGCGTGACATGCACCAAGGAATCAATGCGTAAAACGCATCCTACAACTCCGAACTGTCTGGAACTCCGAACTGTTTGGGAACTCCGAACTGTGGCCCCTCAGTCCTGCCGCAGCCGTCGCGGCGAGGCAGCACGTTTCGAGCGTTGCCGTTCTTCACCAAGCAAGGAGTGTGACTGGCGGCGGATACCGAAATAGTAACAGCAGATGTCGTTGTCCAAGTCGTTATTGAAAGTGCGTTGTTGACCGTCTTCAAAGAGGATACGGACGAGGCAGGTGCCGCCCACCAGCACTGACGTCATCTCTTCGACAACGGCGCCTTCCCCCCACTCTCCATAGCGAAGATGGATGACCTTGTCTCCGAGTCGAAGATATAACCGGGGTCGGTCGTGCACGGCAAATCCTAGTCACTGATTTCTGCCCCTCTTGTAGCCGAAAACCGCGGCCCGAAGCAAGGGGAAAGCGCAACAGAGGCTTTTACCACCAATTATTTAAAAGGAATGGGAAATGGAGGGATCAACAGGTTTGAGCAGGCCACACTCGGCAATCAGTCGGCCACTACGGTCGCGGGCGCTCCAGTAGCATATCCGGGCCAACGGATGGTATGGGTCACTCCCGCCGCATAGAGAGGAATACGCTACAGGTCGATCACCAAGCCGTCATGCGCGCACTCAAGGGCAACTTCACCCATACGTTCGAGCACTTCCCGACCAATGTGACTCAAGACCAGTCGCTTGCACCCTAACCGATGTCGCTGGGCGGCAATTTGAGGGTAGCTGACATGAAAGGTGGTCTGGCTAGAGAAATAACAACACTCGCAAATGAACAAGTCCGTCCCCTGTGAGTGAGTAATGAGGTCCTCATTCCACCCACAATCCCCAGAATACAGAATGGTCTTCCCTCCGATCCGCACCCGATAGCCTAATGAAATATCTTTTTCTTGATGGGGCACTTGGAACGGCAAGAATTCGCATCCCTCAAGGGTGAGAGGTTGACCGGGAGTGAACTCATAGAACGATAACGGAAACGAAGTGCCGCGCGCTGCTAACTCGCGGTACATGGCGCTATGGAGGGCCCGCACTCGCTCTTCGGTTCCTGGTGGGCCGGCAATCAACAGTGGCTTGGTGCGCGGATTTTCGTAGGTATATTCAAGGAAGAGAAACGAAAGTCCGCCAAAGTGGTCCCCGTGCAGATGGCTAATGGCGACAAGGTCAATGCGCTCAGCGGGAATGTTCAACGCTTTTAAGCCGAGCAGCGTGGTCGTACCACAGTCAAGAAGCACACCTTGCCCCTGTGCCTCTATGAGATAACTGCTTTGCCGACGGCCTCCACTACTAAAGGCGTCTCCTGCACCCAGAACTGTGACTCGCATTATTTCGCTCTCTTATGGGAGACCTGCTCGCTACCCTCTCCTCTTTCATCGTCTCTACCCTGTTTCCCGGAGCTGAACAAGCCTCCATTTTTTGTCCTTGCTGAAAACATCGGTGAAAGTGGGAATTCCTTTATTTTCCTTTCTTCATGGCTCTGGTCCGCGGAAGAATGTGCTATAGAAAAGGGCGCGGCAATCTCACATGGAGTGCGCTCAAGACTGTATTCCATCACCGCCGTAACAGAGGAGGCATTATTTATGTGGGCATGGCTCGCCGACCGGAAGAACTTGGCGATTACGGCACTGACACTACTAGTGGTCGCCCTAGTGGCGATGCTTGTCCATGACCGAAAACCCGGCTGGCTTGGCATGGGGCAAGGCCGGGGTGAGACAGTTGCGGTTGTCGAGACGACCCTGGACCATCACCAATGGCGACTCCTCACCGTTGTGTTCGACCGCCCGCTAGGAGAAGGGCACGTGGGAGAAATTCTCGGTCGCGATCCGGCAACTCTGACGCCACCTCTGGGGGGGGTATGGAAATGGCAAGGGGCGAACGTCCTCCAGTTTGAGACTACTGACCGATTTGCCATGGCGACCGAGTATCGGGTGGACCTCATTCCAGAACGAATTCTCAAATCAACACAAACCCTCAAGGATAAAGCGACGTTCACAGTGCGCACGGAGGAATTCAAGATCGAGAAAATTGATCTTAGCGAAGAGCCCGCGCCGGACTCGGAGAAAAAACTCCAGGTCATCATTCGTGGAAGTGCGCGGTTTAACTACCCAGTCAACCCTGATGTGCTGATTGGAAAGATGCGGCTCATTGACCCGCTCCAAGGGGGCCAACAGCTGGTGACGCTGGAAATGGAGACGGGCTATCGCAGCCAGATCATCGGCTTTCGTAGCAACCCCATTGAGAAGCAGAAACAAGAGCGACAACTCACCCTCACGATTCTCTCCGATCTCAAACCAGAAGGGGGGAATCTTCCACTTGCCGCCGACTGGGTACAAACCATCCCTTTGGGGTCATCTGAAAAGCTTGAAGTGCGTGGGGTGTCGCCGATCGCTGGAGAATCAGAATCCACCGTGCGTATTCGCTTCTCCTCACCGGTGAATCCAGAGATTGCCAGTACCTACGTTTCAGTCACTCCCGCGGTCAAGTACCGTCTCTCAGTCGAAGGCACCGAGTTGATTCTCACTGGTGGTGTGAAGCCAGGGAGCCAATACCAACTCCGCATCATCAAAGGACTTCCCGCACTCGACGAGGCGGTGTTGCCGCAGGAGTACAAAGCAGAGATCGCCGTGCCCGACTTAGAATCGGCAGTGGCATTCCAGAGCCAGGGAATGTTCCTGTCGGCGAGTGGCTCCCGTACGGTCGCACTCAAGAGTGTGAATCTCGCCGAAGCCCAACTCACGATTGATCGGGTGTACCGCAATAACCTCTTCTATCTGTTTGACCAGAGCGGTTATCCCTACAGCGAGGACGACTATGCTGACTCAACCCTCTCGTATGCGCTGGGTGATCGATTAGTAACGCAGACGATTACGTTAGGTGGTGAACACAACCAAAGTGTCATCACCCCGCTGGCCCTTGATACCTATTACCGTGAAGACAAGCCTGGCCTCTACCGGGTCAACGTCACCCGTGCCGAGAATTCACGCGGGACTTCGCGCTGGTTGTTGTTGACCGACCTAGGCATCGTTGCCAAACAGGGGAAAGACGAGTTTCTGGTGTGGGTCTCCTCGTTCGCCACGCTGGCGCCGATTGCCGAAGCGGAGGTGCGCCTCATCAACAGCCAAAACCAAATCATGGCGTCAGGCCGCACTGATGCCGAAGGGATGTGGCGGGTCAACGGCCTCGCGCAAATTCTGGAGAAGCAACAGCCATACATGATCGTCGTGGAAAAGGGCAATGACTTCAGTTTCTTGCTCTTTAACTTGGCGGCGATTGATACGGCGGGATTTGAGGTCAGTGGTGCCGAGTTGTCGAAAGGTGGATATACCGCTTACCTGTACGGTGAACGTGACATTTATCGCCCCGGCGAAACCGTCAAAGGTGTAGCGGTTGTTCGTGACCGGAGTCTGCAACCGCCACCAGCGATGCCGCTCCTCTTGCGTCATCGTGATCCAGAGGGGAATGAGCGCGGAACGACGAAACTCGATATGGATGACCGGGGAACGGCGGCGTTCACCCTCCCGGTACCAGCCTACGCACGTACTGGCCATCACTCACTCGAACTCCTCGTCGGTGAAGAGGTCATTGGCCAGTATGGCTTTCAAGTCGAAGAATTTGTCCCTGACCGTATCAAGGTTGAGATCGCTCCCCAACAAGAGGCGGGCGATATTGGGAAGGACATCGCCTACGATGTGGTGAGCGCGTATCTTTTTGGCCCGCCTGCCGCGGGGCTTGCTGTCGAGAGCCGCGTGCGGTTGGTCGCGGCAACCTTTGCCCCGAAAGGGTACGAGGACTTTATCTTTCATACAACTGAACGAAAATTCGACGACCAAGAAATTCTCTCTACCGAAAATACCCTCGACGAAACCGGGAGACGGACGTTTACGGTGAGGGTACCTGCCGGACTCCAAGTGCCGTCTTCGTTATCGGCGGTGATTACCACGCGCGTGCGCGAGCAGGGAGGGCGTGGAGTTGCCGCCCTGCAACGACTGCCGGTGCATCCCTATCCATATTATGTTGGTCTTCGTCGTGTGGGTGAGGGGTATCCTGAGCCCCAGAAGACCGTCGCCCTGGAGTATATTGCCGTGAAGCCCGATGGCACGGAGGTCACGGCCAGCAAGCTGCGGGCGGATTTCTTCCGTGACCGCTGGCATACCGTGCTGCGACGAACGGACGCGGGCAATTATCGTTATGAATCGACCCGCGAAGCGGTGCTGCTCGATAGCCAAGCGATTCCCGTGAGTGCTCCACGGGGTCAGTTTACTTTCACACCAGCGGAGTTTGGTGATTATCGCGTTGTGCTGACCGATACGGACACAGGGGCGGCCACACAAATAGAGTTCTTTGCGAGTGGCTCGGGGTATTCGCCCTGGGCGATCAAGAGTCCCGGTCGCCTCGAAGTCAGTCTCGACAAGACCGAGTACCAGCCGGGCGAGACTGCCGCCGTGCAAGTACGCGCTCCTTTTTCTGGAAAACTGTTAGTGACAGTTGAACGTGAAGGCATTTTTCATGTGCAGACTTACGAACTGACTGGGAACACCGCGACGCTCTCCATTCCGATCACCGCGGAGTATCGCCCCAATGCGTATGTGACGGCGACGCTTATCCGCGCGGCGAAAGATTTGGAACCAGGCACCGCCGGACGCGCATTTGGTGCTGTTGCCCTGAATGTCGATCAGACCAGTAATCGGGTCAAGGTCGAGATCGCTGCCCCGGAGGAGATTCGTCCGCTGTCCACGCTCTCGGTGCAGATCGCTGCGACGCCGGATATCGGTGTAACAGTGGCGGCAGTGGACGAAGGGATTCTCCAACTTATCGCCCAGAAAACACCGGACCCATTCACCCATTTCTATCAGAAGCTCGCACTAGGAGTTCGCGCATTTGACATTTTTTCCCTGCTGATGCCCGAAGTAAAAATTGAGGGCAAATCTCCTGCTGGTGGTGGTGAGGGAGAAGGCGACCTCTCTCAGTTTGTGCGGACCGAAGGGATGCGGCGCGTTGAACCCGTGGCGTTCTGGTCCGGAGTGGTGATCACTGATGCTGAAGGCAAAGCGACGGTCACTTTCAATGTTCCAGAGTTTCAAGGCGCTTTGCGGCTGATGGCGGTGGCTCATCACGGGAAACAATTTGGTGCGGCGGCCCACACGACACGCGTGCGGACACCGCTGGTTGTGCTGCCAACGTTTCCACGCTTCTTATCGTTTCAGGAGACCGTGCGGATTCCGGTCACTGTCCGTAACGACACTGGCAAGGAAGACGCCTTCTCGTTGTCGTTAGCGGCGGAAGGGCCAGTGCGTATCGAGACCGACGCGACTCAATCTCTGCTCATTGCCCACAGTGCCGAAAAGACGGTGTACTTCACGATCAAGACTGGTGACGTACCAGCGGACGCACGGTTCACACTCACGGCTGAGGGGAACGGAGAGAAAACCATCGCGACGGGGAATCTGTCGCTCCGAGCCGATCTGCCAGCCCGCACAGTCGAACAAACTGGGAATGCCACGCAAGAGAAGACAGCGCTGGCTTTGGATGATGCCGACGCCTTTCGCCCAGAGACCTTGCGACGTGAAGTACGTATCAGCCCACTCCCACTTGTACAGTTTTCTGACAAGCTCCATTATCTCCTCCATTATCCCTATGGGTGTGTCGAGCAGACGACTTCCGCCGCCTTCCCGCTGGTCTATTTCAGCGACTTGGCTAAAGAACTCGATCCGGAATTGTTCGCCAAGAATGACCCGACGGTATTCGTGCAGGAGGGGATTCGTCGGGTGGCGACGATGCAAATGCACGATGGTGGGTTTGCCATGTGGCCCGACCAGGACACAGTAGCTCCGTGGGGGAGTGTGTACGCGACCCACTTTCTGGTCGAGGCCCGGCGCGCCGGACATCATGTCGAGAACTTTTTGTATGACCGCGCGCTAGAGTTTATCACGCGGGAAGGAAAAGCAAGCGCCGACCCCAATGCCGACGAACTCCAGCGGGTGGTGTACGCCCTCTACGTCTCGGCGCGAGCGGGCAAGGCGGATGTGGGCTCGATGGATTTCGTGCGTGAACACCACACCGCGAAGCTCAAGGCGGAATCGCGCGCGTTGCTCGGTGCGGCCTACGCGGCGACGGGCAACACGGAGGTGCTCGCCGAGATCACCAAGGGAATCGAGGACGCCGAGCAAATCACCCGGCAGACGGGCAGCAACCTCAACTCCACCATCCGCAACCGCGCCTTATTGCTCCTAGCCTTTCTCGACGCGGCACCTACCGACCCCCGCGTGCCGAAGCTGGTGCAGCGTCTGGCGCGTGACGCGCAAAGTGACCGGTGGTGGACGACACAAGAAAGCGCGGTGGTCTTCGTCGCGCTGGGGCAGTTCTTCAAGCAGCAGGCCCAGAAAAAGCCGTACTCTGGCAAGCTGCTGGTCGGCGAGAAGATCATTGGCACCTTCACCAACAAAACCGTGACATTTGCCGGCATCCAGGGGACAGGCGCGGTGACGCTCCAGATGGACGCGGGCTATGAATCCGGCGCGGCGTTCTACGCCGTTCACAGTCGCGGCGTCTCCACGGACGCGAAGTTCCGCCCAGAGCAAGCCGGGTTGGAAATCCATCGCACGTTCATGACCCGGACCGGCGGGACACTCGATATGGAAAACATCCCCCAAGGCGAGCTGATCGTGCTCAAGACGCAAGTGAAAAGCCTCGCTGGCGACATTGAGAATGTGGTGATTCAGAACTTGTTACCGGCGGGGATGGAGGTCGAGAATCCACGGTTGAAATCAACCGAGACCTTGCCGTGGGTCACCGACGCCAACCTTGAGCCCGCGCATCTTGATCTGCGCGATGATCGGGTCTTGTTATTCACCGACCTACCGAACAATGAGTGGCGCACGACCTACACGTTGTTACGCGCCGTGACGCCGGGGACATTTCGGTTGCCCCCAGTGCAGGCGGAGGCGATGTACGACCCGGCGATTCGGACCACGGGGGAACGAGGGAGTGTTACGGTGAAAGTGCGGTAGAGGCGTATAATCATACGCCTTTCGTAGAGACGTATAATCATACGTCTCCACGGATATAGTGCCGTAGCCCGGATGGAGCGGAGCGGAATCCGGGGAGTCTGCCGGCGCTCACCACGCGCCGCCCTGGATTGCGCTCCGCTTCATCTCCGGACTGCGCCGCCGCTGGCGCGCGGCTTTTTGGAATTGTTCCCACAGCAAAGTAGCCCGGATGAAACGGAGTGGAATCCGGGAGCCCTTCGGCTCTCCGCACGGGCCGCCCTGGATTGCGCTCGCTTTATCCAGGCTACGGGCTTTACGTTGTCTCCACATCATCCTGCAACCGGCGGAGCGCCTTATCAATCGCCTGCACCCCTGGACAAAGCTTTTCTCACCTCCGTCTTTCCAGTCCGCCCACCCTCCTTCACGTTAAAGATTCCTCCCCGATCGTCCGATAGCTTATGCCGAAGCGGGAAACATCCATGCGTATCCATCGGTCACAGAAAAATCCCCATGCCATACCCACTTTTCCGCTATCCGCTTCGCCCCCCCCCCCCGAAATTCACTAATAGTTAGTATTTTTCCTGCCGCCCCGCTCGCACTTGGCCAGCCGATCCTGCCGGCCGCGACTTCCGCCCGCGGTCCGCCAGGAGACGATGCGATTCAATGAACGATGCCTTGTTAACCTTTTCCAACTTGGCCGTTCTTCTACTACCAGTTTCAAAACTACTGTCAGCATATCTTCTTCAATGCTGTAGTGGAAAAAGGAGAGAACACAGTGAAAGTGTCTCAGACCTCAAAGATTCTTCTCAAAAGTATGCTGATTACGGTGGCAATGGCCTCTTTTACGCCATCCTTATCAGCGTTCGCCCAAATAGCAACTCACTCCACAAATCAGGTGCAACTCCCCGGTGCCCGAGTGGAAATTCATAGACTGGAAGATATGCAGCTCCCTCAAGGGAAAGCCGGATCGGCAACCAACTTCGCAGCGTTAAGCACAGCCCAGAATACTTTCTATCACTTTGTTCGGTTCCCAATCGAAGCACCTCGGAGTTGGGCAGTGATGGACGAATTAGACCCGGTACCTACGCCGACCGCGTATTACCGAGATGTGTGGATGGGCGCTCAAGTGATCACCGTCGATGCTTCAGATGGCGACATCTGGGAGACGACGATTCAGTTCCCGGATGGCAGGATAGGGTCGTGGGAGCCGGTCCGATTCTTTAGCAATTACGACGGGTACCAAAACTGCTTCGTCGGCGGAGGTCCAACGACATGTGGGGGTACGCAACGTCTCCTGCATTGGTCTGCCTCCGCTCGATGTCAACCTGCGGGCACGTATACGATGAGGTTCTCTTACAACGGGCAGCAGTATGAACGGCGGGAGTTTAAGTTATTGCCTCGGATCCAGGAAGGCAAAGTGCCAATTTATGATCAGACACTGTACAACGACCCGGTAGGGCATCACTATGATCATATTTACAACAATCCTTGTATGGTCGGCTCGGATCCTCAGACGTGTCTCAAATGGCCCCCCTACCTGCCCGTTGGGGACCCGCACACAATCAAGGTTAAAGGATGTGCTCTGACTTCCTTGGCGATGGTCCTAAGCTACCACGGCGTAAACATTGCCCCCCTTGAACTCAACACGTTGTTAAAAAACTCGGGCGGATACAGCCAGTGGGGCGATATCCGTTGGGGAAAGATTAGGGCCCTTACGGGCGGGATGGTGACATTTGCGCCGGAGCTGAGTTTCAACGACCTGTCCAACAACATTTGCAACTATGGTCCACAGCTTGTTGGGGCCGAGGGTTCTGCGGGTGTTCCAAACTCCCATTTCCTAGCGGCGACAGGGATGGATTCCGCCGGGCATTTTCTAGTCAGTGACCCATGGCGGAATCAAGATAAATGGTACGGCGAAAATTGGACAGTCTCGAACAGTGTACGTGGTTTTGTTGGGCCGGAGTACACGGTTACTGATCCTAGCAATGTCACGATTCGACTCCACTCTCCCGCCGAACTCCTTGTAACCGATCCCCAAGGACGAAGACTAGGAGTGGATCCAAGCCTTGGACAGCGCTATCAAGAGATTCCCAGATCCTATTATCAGGACATCAGCCTCGCGGATCTTGAGACCGGAGAGGGTGGAGAAGTCACTAAGGAACTGACCTTTAGCACGCCACTCGACGGTGAATATGTCCTTGATGTGATCGGCACGGGAAGCGGAACGTACGCGGTCGAAATCGACGCCATAGACGAAGCGATGAACGACTCGTTACGTGTGGTCGAAGAGGTTCCTGTCACAACCGGAGAGCGCCACCGGTATCGGTTTGCGTTTTCCGGGGCGGCTGGGGCTCCGCTTGAACTCCGGGCGGATTTCAATGGTGGCGGCCAGAGTTCGAAGGTCAACAGCCTGCTGAGTTACAGCGGTCCCATAGAAAGTCAGACGCACCTGGCAGCAGGGACGACTGCGTACAGTGTCTTTGTCTTCTACAGTCGCAACATCCTTCCCCAAACCTTCCGCGCCGTATTAGCGGGAGTCGATGTGACTGCGATGTTCCATCCGGTGATGGGAACAAATGAGCGGGTGACGATTCCGCTAGTGAGAGGGAGAAACCTCCTGCATCTGACTGTCGATGGCAATGTTGGCACACGAGTCGCATCGGACTCGGATCGAATGGTCTTCGTGGTTCCGTAGATGTGACCACTTGAGTTCCGCAACGTGGGTGATGACCCACCCACGTTGTGACTCGCGGATAAGGATAGGCCCTATGCTCATACCCCGGTTCCTTGTTTCACTGGACGACGCTTCCCATAAGCACCATACCTGCGGTCATCGACCGCCAGCACCCAGAAATCTGCTTTGTGTAGGGCTACTAGCTCTTCTGCTTAGCCTGCTTGCCGCATGTGAGCAGCCACAATATGGCTTCTTTGGTGAATCCACACCAAGAGAAAAACGCCATATCGTCATGGATGGGCGTGGAAACTACACTATCTATAAGTATCGCCGAGGTTCCGCTGATGAACCTTACGGGGAGGGGAACAAGACAGTCGAGGAGAAGGGGCTATATAAAGATGGTGGTGAGGATGAGATTATCTTAACCAACAGTGACGGGCGTACCTATAAGATCAGGGTGTGGAATCGGGAAGATAAAGATGCCCAGTATCGAGTGCTTGGCCAATAGGACGGTTTCATCAGAGCGGTTTTCGTTCGGATTTTGACCGGGGACTACATTCCCCGGCTACCTTCATCGCCTCGCTATGCGAAGCCAGACCTAACGCAGGGCGCCATTGCCCCAGGGAAAAGGAATGCCTGAAGGGATGGAAATTGATGAAAACCGACTCGCTTTTCTATAACTTGTTTCACGACCTACCCCGGTTATTGTTCGACTTCATCGAACAGTCGCCCGAGCGCGCGGCGCGGTATCGCTTTGCCTCCGTCGAACTCAAAGAGACGGCGTTCCGCGTCGATGGTGTTTTTCTCCCCCCGGAGGCCGCCGCGGACTGGCCGATCTTCTTTGTGGAGGTGCAGTTCCAATCGGACCCCGCGCTGTACCGACGGCTGTTCGCGGAAATCTTTCTCTATCTACGGCAACAGGCGCCTCCCCACCCGTGGCAGGCCGTCGTGGTCTATCCAACGCGCGCCGTCGATCCGGGGGAGCACCCGCACTACAATCTGTTATTGCGCAGTGACCAAGTCACACGGGTGTACTTAGATGAATGGGCGTACCCACGGCAAACGCTCATGCAACGACTGATCGGCGTCTTGTTAGCCAATCCTCAGCAGGCCGTGAGCGAGGCGCGGACCATGTTGACCCTAGTGGGCGAGAACGCCGTTGTTGACAAAGGACTCACGACCACCATAGTGAATTTGATCGAAACTATTCTCGTGTACAAACTACCGACACTGAGTCGGGAGGAGATTCAAGCCATGCTGGAATTGACAGATGTTGATCTGAAGCAGACCCGTTTTTATCAACAAGTTTTCGCCGAAGGGCATCAGGAAGGGCATCAGGAAGGGCATCAGGAAGGGCGGCGAGAGGAGGGAATGGCGTTGGTTCTTCGCTTACTTCACCGCCGTTGCGGGGAACTGAGTCCTGCGCTTGCCGAACGTATGGCACGGCTCAGCCTGCCGCAATTGGAAGCACTGAGCGAAGCGCTCTTGGAGTTTCGTGGGACCGCGGATTTGGAACAGTGGCTGGCCACACACTCACGGGAATAGGTGCATCCTGGTGGCTGGTAACGGGGATGGAACTCCCATACTCAAAAAAGACCAACCTTCGGACAACTCCCCTCCCCTTCCGATGACCTCACCATGACAACGCCGACTCGCCAACTTCCGCGCTCTGGTCGATTGCGCGCGCTCATTATCCTCCCCCTCCTCCTCATCGGCACGGGCTGGGGGCTGTTTCTGCTGTGCGACGGGTGGTTTCCCCTGCCGATGGCAACCTTGCATCGGCAATCCGCGATGATCGTCACTGACCGTGATGGTACTCCGTTGCGGATTTTTCTCCCCAACGACGAACAACTGCGTATTCCCGTCACCCTCCATGACGTCGCGCCGGTCTTCGTGCGCGCGCTTATCGCCTCGGAGGATCGCTGGTTTTATCACCACCTCGGGGTGAACCCGTTCGCGATTGTCCGGGCGCTCGCATCCAATATCCGTCACGGCAAAGTGGTCTCTGGGGCTTCGACCATCCCCATGCAAATTGCCCGGATGGCCGAACCCAAGGCCCGCACGCTCTGGTCCAAAGGGTGGGAGGTCTTTCGCGCCCTGCAACTCGAATGGCACTTGAGCAAGGACCAACTGCTCGAACTCTATCTCAACCTAACCCCGTATGGTGGAAATATCGAGGGCATTGGCGCCGCCACGCATGTCTACTTTGGCAAGACCCCGGCGCAACTCTCACTCGGTGAGGCCGCCTTACTGGCCGTCTTGCCGCGCGCACCCAACAGTTACAATCCGGTCCGCAATCCGGCTGCCGCCGTGGCCATACGGAACCGAGTCCTGCGCCAACTGGCACGGCGGGCCGTCTTTCCTGAATCCGCCGTCGCGGATGCGCTCCGTCATCCACTTCCGACCATTGCCTGGCGCGCGCCATTGAACGCACCCCATTTCTGTCAACTCGTGCGGGACCGCTTGCCACAGAGCCCGCGCCTGCTCACCACGCTCGACCAACGCGTCCAAACAACCGCTGAGGAGCAAATGACCCTGTGGATGGCCACGCTACGCGACCGTGGGGTCGGCAGTGCCGCGGCCGTAGTGATTGAGAACGACACGCGGGCTGTGCGCGCGCTGGTCGGATCGCCGAATTTTTTTGAGGAGGCGTACAATGGACAAGTGAATGGTGCGACCGCACGGCGGTCACCAGGCTCGACCCTCAAGCCGTTCCTCTACGCGATGGCGATGGATGCCGGGCTCGTGATTCCCGATTCCTACGTCCTCGATATTCCGACCGATTTCTCCGGCTATGTGCCGGAAAACTACGATGGGCTGTATCACGGACGGGTCACCATGCGTGACGCCCTGGTGCAGTCTCTCAATGCCCCAGCCGTGCGCTTGCTCAACACGGTAGGGATCGAGTCATTTCATCGACTCCTGCAACGTGGAGGACTTACGACCTTGGATCGTCCCCCGGCAACCTACGGACTGCCGTTGATCTTGGGCAGTGGCGAAGTCTCCTTGCTTGATCTGACGAATTTGTATGCCACATTGGCCGTTGGAGGCGAACATCATCCCATCCAAATCCAGCCTGGCATGGTGGGCCCCGGAGATCGTCTCTTCTCGCAAGAAGCAGTGGCGCTCACTGCGGGGATTCTCACCGGTCTCCAACGACCGGATTTGCCGCGGGCATGGCGGCTGACCCGCGATGCCCCGGCGGTCGCCTGGAAAACCGGCACTTCGTATGGTCATCGCGATGCGTGGAGTATCGGGTTTTCGAGCCGCTACACGATTGGGGTATGGGTCGGAAATTTCGATGGGCGTGGGCACAAGGGCCTGGCTGGCTCAGAGTATGCCGCGCCGCTCTTGTTCGCGCTCTTTCGCGCCGTCGAAGGAGGATCGACCCAAATCGCGCGGCCTCACGACACCCACTTGGGAACCGTCAAGGTCTGTACCCTCAGTCACGAGCTGGCTGGACCATTTTGTCCGGTGTCAGAGTCGGTCACGATGCTTGCCGGACGGTCAAAACTCATACCGTGCTCGTATCATCGTCGTCTGTTCGTCGACACGGAAACGGGCGATCAGCTCGCGGGGAGCTGTCTTGCCGCGCGCCCTCACCACGCGGAAGTTGTCACGGTGTATCCTCCTGAACTGACGGCATGGTGGCAGGTACAGGGGCAGTCGCAGCCACCCTTGCCGCGACTCAGTCCCTTATGCAACGACGTGCCCGATGGGACGGCGCTCACGATTCTCTCTCCGGCGCCGACGACGCCGTATCGGCGGCGTCGCGATGCCCCGGCCGCGGACCAAAAAATTCCGCTTCGCACTCAAGTTGGTACGACATCGACGCGGTTGTACTGGTATCAAGACGGCAAACTGGTCGCGACTGGTACTCCGGCGACCACCTTGTTGCTTCCGCTTCAGGTTGGCGCGCATCGCCTGACCGTGGTCGACAACACCGGGCGTGTCGGCTCTACCGTGTATCGGGTAGAGTAGATAAAGGAATAGAGATTTTTACCGATCCCTTTATAGGCAACAGAAAGGGTGGCGGCGTCTGCAATTGAGCGATTTTCAGCCGTAGCTTGAGCATGAGACTTTTCTCTTCGAGACACAAGGTATGAGCAAGCGGACATTCGCCTCGGATATTCCCAGCTTCCCGCAAGGGAACTTCCCGCCCGGTCAGCAAGCCGTCGCCGAGCGCTGCCGATCGACGACGGGAAAAGAGATGCTCCTGCATTTTTCCACGGCACTGGAGGTCTCTGCCGATAGTATCGTGATCGGCGATCTCGAAGGCAAAATTCTCTATGCGAATGAAGCCGCGTGGCGTGGGTATGGGGCGGCGGACGGAATGGAATTGATCGGGAAAAATGCGTTGGACCTCATTGCCCCAGAGGAGCGAGAGCGGGCTATTGCCGGGATGGGACAAGTCCTGAAGACCGGACGAGTCGCAAGCCAAGAGTACCAAGTACTTAACCATGCGGGAGCCCGAGTCCCGGTAGAGTCGAGTACGGCGCTCATCCGCGATGACCAGGGTGAGGCCATTGGGTTTGTGAATGTCCTGCGAGACATGGCTGAGCGGAAACGCACCGAGGAGTCACTCCACCAAGCGCAAGCTGAGTTAGAATCTCGTGTGCGCGAACGGACGGCGGAACTGGAGCGGATCAACGCCACTCTGCGCCAGGAAATTGCTCAACGCCAGCGAGTGGAAGAGGCGTTGCGCGAGAGCGAAGGGCGGGCGCATATCTTGTTCGAGAATGCCAGTGATGCCATTGCGCTGATCGCCCTTGATGGAACAACCCTCAATGTCAACCGCGGTGCGGAAATTCTGCTGCGCCATGACCGCGCGGAAATCATTGGCAAGTTGTATTCGGACTTTGTGACTCCCGCTTCATTGCAACTGACGGCGGAACGCTTTCAGCGCGCCGCCACGGGGGAACGGCTGCCGTCGATTTTCGAACTGGACTTGATGCGCAAGGACGGCAGCACAGTTCCGGTTGAAGCGCGGACGCGATTTCTCCGCGATCAGCATGGGGCGGTGACGGGGCTCCTCGGTATCTATCGCGATGTGACGGACCGGAAGCGCGCCGAAGAAGATTTACGCAAAGCGCATGACGAATTAGAAAATCACGTGTGGGTGCGAACTGAAGAGCTGACGGTGATGAATGCCGCGCTCCAGGCGGAAGTGGCGGAGCGGAAATACGCGGAACAACTCGCACGTGAGGCTGAGCAGGAATATCGCTCCATTTTCGAGAATGCGCCTGAAGGGCTTTATCGCTCCAGTATTGATGGGCATCAAATCCGTGCCAACCCGGCTTTGGTAAAATTGAATGGGTACTCTTCGGAAGAAGAGCAGATTGCGGGAGTGAACGACATTGCTTCCGAATGGTACGTGGACCTGCAACGACGCGATGAGTTCAAACGGCTCTTAGCAGAGCATGAACGGGTGACGGATTTCGAGTCGGAAATTTATCGTCATAAAGCCCGCGACCGGATGTGGATCTCCGAGAATGCACGCCTCGTCCGCGATAAGAAAACCAACGCGCCTCTCTATTACGAAGGAACGGTGCGCGACATTACGGCACGAAAGCAAGCAGAGGAGGCTTTACTCCACGCCCATGTCCAACTTGAGCAGCGGGTACAAGAACGAACAGCAGAACTGAGTGACACCAACGCAATGCTGCGGGCAGAAATTGCCGAGCGACAGCGAACCGCCACGGCATTGGAGCGACTTCGCCGTCAGCATGAATCGATTCTCAATTCGGCTGGCGAAGGGATCATCGGTGTCGATCTCGAAGGGAAGGCAGTCTTTGTCAATCTGGAAGCTGCACGTCTACTTGAGCGTGAAGTGGCCGAGTTGCTCGGGACCACCCTGCATTCTTTGGTGCATCACACGAAACTCGACGGGACCCCATATCCTGAGGAAGAATGTCCGTTTCGTGCAACTCTGTCTCAAGGAGAGACGATTCACGTGTCGGATGAGGTCTATTGGCGCAAGGATGGAACGTCCTTCCCGGTCGAATGTTTGAGCACGCCGATCCGTGATGAGGAGGGCGAAGTGCTTGGAGCAGTTATCACGTTTCGTGATATTACGCAGCGTAAAGAAGTCGATCGCATGAAGGACGAGTTGATCTCAACTGTCAGTCATGAACTCCGCACTCCGCTGGCGAGCTTACGAGGGTTCACCGAACTGATGTTGAAACGGGAGTTCCCGCCGGAACAACAGCGAGAACTTATAGGGGTGATCCATAAAGAGTCGCTCCGGTTGACGAACCTCATCAATGATTTTCTTGACCTTCAACGGATTGAAGCTGGACGCTTCCCGTATACGTTTGCTCCGCTCCTCGTCGCCCCTCTTATGCGTGAGGTTGCTGCCGTTTTCACGAAAGAGGGAGGAGCGCATGCGCTACGCCTCGACTTGCCCGCCTCGCTTCCGACTATCTTGGCCGATGGAGAGCGCATCCGACAAGTCCTTTCGAATTTATTCTCGAACGCCATTAAGTTCTCTCCTAAAGGTGGCGAGGTTATTGTCGGTGCACGGCAGGAAGAGCGCACCGTGACGATCTGGGTACAAGATCAAGGAGTAGGTATCCCAGAGGAGGCAATAGCGAAACTGTCACTAAGTTTTATCGAATCGATAACCGGTTAACACGTGACATTGGCGGAACTGGTTTGGGGCTGGCCTTGGTGAAAGAGATCATTACCGCTCACAACGGACGAGTGTGGGTCGAAAGCACGGCAGGAAAAGGCAGTACCTTTTTCTTGACTGTACCTGTAGCAGGCAACGAACCTCGTACGTAAATTGGGGAAATCATCTTTCCGTTTGAGGACTGGCGCTTTCGCTTCCGTTGCTAGACGATTTACAATGAGTCATGCGCGTTGTTGTCATTATCAATCCTATCTCCGGACGACAGGGGCGACCGGAGACCGCTCGTCATCGTGCGGCCCTCGCGCAGCAGGTTCTCTCCGCGGCAGCGATAGTACCTGAAGTGAAGATCAGCGAGCGTCCAGGGCATGCTTATGAATTGGCGCGGGAGGCAGTGGCGCGCGACGCCTCACTCATCTTTGCGTGGGGCGGTGATGGGACGATGAATGAAGTGGGACGGGCGGTTGCCTTTAGCAACACCGCTCTCGGTCTCATCCCCGCCGGTTCAGGGAACGGGTTAGCACGTGAACTGCACGTGCCGATGCAGCCTGAAGAGGCATTTGCAACTGCCCTGCGTGCCTCAGACCGCACAATCGATGTGGGCGAGATCAACGGCCACCTCTTTTTCAACGCTGCCGGTGTCGGCTTCGATGCCCATATCACCTGGCTCTTTAACACTCGCCCGCACGGGCGGCGGGGCATGTTTTCCTATGTCACCATTGCGGCCCGCGAGCTATTCACGTATCGCGCACCTCAGTACACTGTCACTGTCGATGGAGAAACGATCTCTTCTCGCGCCCTGCTTATCGCGGTGGCAAACTCCCGGCAGTATGGCAACGGTGCGTTGATCGCTCCCGACGCGCGCCTCGACGACGGGCAACTGGATATGGTGGTGATTCAGGAACGTTCACCACTCGCAACGCTATGGGCGGCGAGACGCCTGTTCAATGGAACACTGGCGCAGGCCAAGGGAATCACGATGAAGCGGGTAACGCAGGCAACCATTCGTGCTAACGAGCCACTCCGATTTCATGTGGACGGCGAGCCCGTGGCGGAAACCAGCACGACGCTCTCTCTGCGTATTCACCCAGGAGCGCTTCGCATCAAAGGGGGGAATCGCGGTGTTTAACAAAGTCTTGGTGCTCTCCGCCTCGGCGGGTGCCGGGCATATCCGCGCGGCGCAAGCAGTGGAGAAAGCATTCTTGCAAATGGGAGCGGCACGAGAAGTGCGGCACATCGACATCCTCGAATACACGAATAAACTCTTTCGGAATTTTTACTCCAAGGCGTATATCGACATGGTCAACAAAGCCCCCGAAGTGCTCGGGTGGTTGTACGACCATCTTGATACGCCGTGGAAAAACGAACGTCGTCGGCTGGCCTTTAACAAGCTGAACACCCGCCCGTTTATCAAACTGCTCGAACAGCATCAGCCGGATTTTGTGGTCTGCACCCATTTCCTGCCGGCAGAGATGGTGTCGTGGCTCAAAGCGAAAGAACGACTGGCAACAAAACAAGCGATTGTCGTGACCGACTTTGACGTGCACGCCATGTGGCTGTGTCATCATTTCGAGCACTACTTCGTGGCACTGGAGGAAACGCGGATCCATCTGGAGAAGCTGGGAATTCCTCCGGAAAAAGTTTCCGTTACCGGCATTCCCATTGATCCAATTTTTGCCGAAGTGAAAGACAAACGCGCCATGCGTGCCAAATATGGCTTGGATGAAGACCGGAGGACGATTTTGATTTCCGCCGGTGGGTTCGGTGTCGGACCGATTGAGCATCTCGTCCAGTCACTGTTGGAGATGCGCCATGGCGCCCAGGTGGTGGCGATTTGCGGGCGCAGCACAGAACTGAAAACCCGGCTCGATCAGCTTGCGGCACAGGTCCCGCCGCATCATCACGTGACCCTGCATGCCGTTGGTTATACGACCGAGATGGATGAGTACATGTCAGCGGCGGACCTCTTGGTGGGAAAGCCGGGGGGACTCACCACGTCGGAAGCTCTGGCCAAAGGGCTGGTCCCGGTCATCGTCAATCCGATTCCCGGGCAAGAAGAGCGCAATGCGGATCATCTCCTTGAAGAAGGCGCGGCGATTCGGTGCAATAACCTGCCAGTGCTCGCCTATAAAATAGACCAACTCCTGGACGATCCCGCACGGTTTGCCTCGATGCAGGCTAATGTCAAACGGCTCGCGCACCCGCATGCGGCACGGGACATTGTGACCACGCTCCTGTCTCTGCAAAACCCATGAAGCGAGGACGGCGTCTGACGAGCGAGCGATGAGACGAGATCGATAATGCCACGTCAATCACCTTCCCGATTTTTGCTTGAGTCGCTCCCGCTTCTTCCACGAGGTCGCGCGCTGGACGTCGCGGCGGGATCGGGACGCAACACGATTGTGCTCGCCGAGCACGGCTTCACGGTCCACGCGCTCGACCGCAACCCTGAAGCGCTGGAAGAGGCACGGCACACCGCTCGTGATCCCCACCTGCTCCACGTCACGACAGAGATTGTTGACCTGGAAGGCGAGCCGTTTCCGCATCATGCGTTTCCACCGGCAACTTATGATGTGGTGATCGTCTTCTTCTATCTCTTCCGCCCGGCATTTCCCGCGCTGGCGCGTACGCTGAAGCCAGGGGGGATGCTCGTGTACGAGACCTTTCTCATCGACAATTATCGCAAATATCAACGCCCACGGCACCAAGAATTTTGCCTTGCGCATGGCGAGTTGCGCACCCTGGTCCCAGGTCTTGAAGTGGTGCACTGCAACGAGGGGGCACGGGAAGGGAAAGGCGAACAGGGGGAAACCTATACCGCCCGGCTTTTGGTGCGGAAGAAAGATGGATAAGCCCGTACGGTATGTTTTCCCGGCGAAAAGCCTCGCGAATTTTGGACTTGCTACCATTTCTCCCCCCTTTCGGAAATCAAAAAAGCTAGATAAAGACAGCCCTGTGGAGGAGGATAGGGCCCGGTGGCTCTACCGGTCTTCAAAACCGAGTTGCGTGGCGTAACGTTGCGCGGATGGTTCGACTCCATCCCTTCTCCGCCAGTCTTTCTTCTCCCCGCTTCCTACGCTATTGCGTGAGCGCTTCGGCTGCCTTGGCCATTGCGGTCATTGCCATCCCACAAGGTATCGTCCCACCACGCCTCCGCTAATTGCAGGAGAGTCCAGGGCCAAACGCACCGAGGCGCGGGCTCGTCACGCCAACCCGCGCCCTCAAGTGGAGGCATACGCCACTCGGAGCACTACACCAAAAACAAAGACGAGCTGCGATTCTCCACATGGGCGAATTCCTAGGATCGGGACATGCGGAGCAATAACAGCCAACAGACGAGAGCTTCATTTTTGTACTCACTACAACCCGCCAGTATACGCTGGCCTATAGGAAAAGGAGAAGGATATATGAAAGCAACCAAATTCAAGACGTGGACATCGCTCGCTCTGCTCACAGGAACCGGCGGTTCTCTTTTTGGTGCCCTCGCTGGGTTCGATACCGCTCGGGCGGAAGTCATTCACTCCCAAGCACCACCGACCGCTCAAAAGCCGCTCGCAGTCGATGATTTTCCGTAGCGCGCTGTCGCAAATCGCGACCATCGTTGAAGGCGTGGTGACTGATATTCGCTATGACTACAGTGAGGCCGAAGGGCCGTGGACCCGTGTGATCTTGTCTAAGGTCAAGGCGCATCTCGGCACCGCACTGCCGCAACTGGAACTCCGGCATTTTGGTGGGCGCCTGCCCAACGGACGGATGATGGTGGCCAGTGAACTGCCGTCCTTCGTCAAAGGCGCGCGCTATTTCGTCTTTCTGCGCAACACGGCGTGGAACGTCTCCCCTGTCGTTGGCGACCTCGCCCTACGGGTGGAGCAGGTAGGCGCGGCGGAGGTGTTGGTCAACTCCGACGGTCTCGCGGTCACAAAGATTGGACCCAAAGGTATAGAGACAGGTCCCAAGCTCTTCGGCCCCTTAGAGTCGGACGCGACCGCACCGCAATCCCTCATGCCGACTCTCCCCCCTGGTCTCGCGCCGCTCACCCGCCAAAGCTTTATGCAAGAACTGGGCGCGACTATGGCCGCGCAAGGCACGAAAGTCGGGGGCATATTCTATAGTCGTCCCTCTGGAGAGTTCCGGTGGCGTGGGCAAAGCACGGCACGGACCTCACTCCCCACCGCGAATCAGAGCACAATCCCAACACTCGATCGGTCGAAGCCAACATTCTAACGAAATTGAGGAGCAATCATCATGAACACGCGAATCAGCATGAGCACTATGTTTACCATCTTTTCAGCACTCTTCACCTTTCTCACCGCCAGCGGCGCCGAAGCCGCAAGCTGGAGAATCTGTAACGGCAGCTCGGTCAAGTGGCGTGGCACCGTCAATGTCCATCGGAACAGTTGTAGTATTCCGGACTCCGGTGTGATCAACAGTGCCTATTGGAACGGGGTCAGACAGTGGGACAATCTTTCCCACGTCGTCGACGGCTTCTTCGTCAACCCGGCCTCGGATTGCTTGATCTCTCATGGTGACGGGCAAAATGAGGTCGGCCGCGTGAGCCGCTCCGCCATCGACGGTGCCAACGGACTCACGGTTCTCCAGCTCGGCCTCTGTTTTATTGGCAGCAATGACATTGACGAAGCCGACGTGATGATCGCCAGCGACCTGAGTCTCACGGCCCAATGGGGAAACTTTCTCGGTACGACGGGACGGAGCACTTTCGTGCATGAGTTTGGTCATTTCTTCGGTTTTCTGCACGAAAATGCCCATGCGGTGCTGCGCACGAGCCCACCGCACCTGAACCGGAGGCTTAGAACCGTCGACGAATTGGCCAAGTGACACCACCGGCATGCACGCACTCTATGGATTCTCCAGCAATCGTCCCAATCTGCTGCCCTCGGCGCTTGGGGTCGTGAGTGGCGCGGTCCAGCGGCTCAATGCCGCGACCACGGTCAATGTCTGCCGGGGTTCGGCCCGAACCGTGCGCGTGTACCTCGGGAACTCTGGGAGCGTGGCCTCTGGCACCTACAATCTGCGGGTGCGGCTGAGCCCGACCTCTCCCATGTCCGGCTATACCTTGGGGACGACGGTCGCGAGAACTTTCACTCACTCACTAGGTGCCTTCTCGCAGGGAACCTTCGATTTGGCTTTCAATGTCCCGGCCTCGTTACCCAATGGCACGTACTTCATTTACGTTGACATGGACCACACGAATACGATCACCGAACTGCGCGAAGGTGACAACTCGACCGTCAGCGCCATGAAGTTCCAAGTGGTCTGCTAGAATGCGGTCCGCGGGGGTGGTTCCGCAAGAGTCACCCGCCAAGGACAAGACCCTGAGCACGGTGTCGCTTCAGCCTCTCCTCTCCGCTCAGAGTCTTGTCCTTGCTTGTATCCTGAGCTGATGAGAAACCCGTTCGCTGAGTCTCAACTGTAGGGAGTGAAAGCAATGTGGCGCAGAGTAGATCAATGGCACCGGCAGTGGTTGAAGCGAGCGTTTCATGCGCTGGCGCTGACAGGCATCATCATAATTCTCACCGCCGTCATGGGAGACGCGTCCCAAGAGGAAACACTGATGAAGCACGAGCAGCCCGCGGCTGAGGCACCATTCGTGGTCACGACTTCAGTGGGCCCACAGCTCAGAGGCACCGCCGCTAGGGTGGAAATCAAGTATCTGGACGTGGCACAAGCCCCGCAGGTCGAAATTGTCTTCTCCGCCGCCGACGCTGCGGACCGCCTTTGGGCCGCCCAAGCGCTTCCCCCAGCGGATTTCCTCAAGACCCCCACCCTTTCCGCCCAGGTCGTTGACCGCCCACTTACACTCGGCACCGCAAGCGTGCAGGTGAGCCAGGCGGGCGGGGATGCCGTTTTTTCGCCCGGCGGACTGCTGACGTTGCAACTTCGAGACGGGCGACTGGTGGGCGAAACTCGTGAGATGGGCGACGAATTCTCGGCGCGGTTCGAGGGACCCTTCGTTGTCACGTGCGCCGTTCCCGCGACGACGCTGACGGGAGATGCCCCGACCCCAACCTCGGACAATACGCTTCCGATTCTCGTAGTGGACGAGCGATTCGAGTCTCCCCTTTGTCAACCATTCGCCACACTCGCGGGGTGGCGTTAGCGTCACCCGTCACAGAGCAAGGGCAGCGTCTTAGGGCTGTGGAATCAGGTCTCGTGGAGAAAAAACCCCGCGCAGATCAAGCAAGAAGACCCCGTCGTGAATGCGCCCCAGGATCGGTGGGTCGGAGGCGCGGAACCGAGCGGCGATCTTGTCCGCCGAAAGATGCGCATGCCGTATCCCAATGGCTCGACTTGGGAGATTCTCCTCTGGCAAGGCCCCACTACCAATCTGCGCGTGCGTATCCTCAACGGTGATCGAGAATCCTTCTCCCAATTGGGTCTGAAGCAGCGGGATGATGTGGGCGGCCATGACCTCCATTTCCGCCTGTGAGCGCGTCAACCAGCGCAAAGTTGGCAACGCCGCAATGAGGTCAGGTGCCCGACGGTAGAGCCGCAACGTCGCGCTCAACGCGGCGAGCGTGAGTTTGCCGGGACGCAAGGCCCGCTTGAAGGGGTTCTTCTTGATCTGGGCGATGAACTCCTTGCGCCCGACAATCAGGCCCGCTTGCGGTCCACCTAACAACTTGTCTCCACTGAAAGTAACAACATCCGCGCCGCTCGCAACGCGCTCTGCGACCACGGGTTCCTTGGGTAATCCATACGTTGACAAGTCAACTAATGCACCAGCGCCTAGGTCTTCCATCACGGGAATCTGATGGGTGCGTCCCAGTGCCACCAACTCATCAAGCGTGACACTGCTGGTGAATCCGATAATCCGGTAGTTACTGGGATGAACTTTGAGCAGCACTCCGCTCTGAGGGGTGATCGCCTCGGCGTAATCCGCGATCCGCGTGCGATTGGTCGTTCCCACTTCGCGGAGTATCACGCCGCTTTTACGCATCACATCGGGAATACGAAAGGAACCGCCGATCTCGACCAGTTCTCCGCGTGAGACAATGCCTTCTTTGCCTTCCGCCAGCGTATTCAAGGCGAGCAGCACGGCCGCCGCGTTGTTATTGACGACGGTGGCGGCTTCGGCTCCCGTTAAGGCCAGGATGTCATCTTCAATAATCTCATCCCGGTCGCCACGCCCGGCTTCCGTTAAATCGTACTCCAGCGTGACCGGGGTACTGGCGACACGAAGAAGCTCGTCAATGGCGGCTGGTGCCAATAGCGCGCGGCCCAGATTGGTGTGCAGCACTGTGCCCGTCGCATTCACGACCGAACGGAGCGGGGAGCGATCTTCGCGTGCGATGGCCGCCTCGATCTGCTGCGCGATGGTTGCCTCGTCGGGCTGTGTTGTAACTGTTCCCGCCAGTATCTCTTGTCGCAACACAGCAAGGACTGTTCGTGTCTTTTCCGTGACGTAGGTGCGATTGTAGCGTTGGATCGTCCGCGCAAGCGCGGGAGCGGCCAGGAGCTTCTCGACCGCGGGCAGAGCGCGTACAGTAGCGCGCGGCCCCTCCTCTGGTGTGTTCATAGTGGCAGCAGATTTACACAGGGGCTTGCCCCTTGCAACCGCAGAGGTGGGAGATTAGCTTTGGGACTAGTCTCAGGAAAGTCTTGAACAGGGCGTGCCCTAGACTATTCCTTGGGGGGATTATGGCAACAACAGAGACGCAGTATCGAACGAGCATCGGCCAGCAGGAAGTGCAACTGCTCGGGTTTCTCCGGGCTTTTGAGGCGCTGCAAGAAAAAATTCACTTCGCCAAAATCAAGCAACATAAACAAGACTTATTTAACGAGGTGGGAGATATTTTCCCTCCCCTTAATGCTGAGCTCAATGATCTGACGCCACCGCCCGGCCTGGAAAAATTTCACCAGCAATGGCGTGAGGTCATTGAGCATTGTGATGATGCCTACACCTCTTTTCTCACCGGGTCGGAGGGGAATTTCATTGTCGCCTATTTTCAGAGCCGTCGCGCATTTTCCCTTGGCAAATACTTGCTCTACAGTCTAAGAGCCCAATTACCAACGTTACAGAGATATTGGGTGCTGCCAGACATGGCAGCACGGCTTGTGGAGCTGGAGACGCCAGTCGCTGGACTGCAAGTCCAAACGGGGGTGGTGCACCGACCAGCCACCGACGTGCATGGAGAATACTCACTCTATGTGCCGGAAAATTATGACCCCAGTCGCCAGTGGCCGCTGATTATCGCGATGCACGGTGGGCATGGGCGCGGGGATGACTATCTCTTGACCTGGATCCGCTCGGCCAAAAGCAAGGGCTATCTCGTTCTGTCGCCAAAGTCGCTTGCCGACACTTGGTCGCTCCAGCAACCCGGAGTGGATATTCGCTCGATCCTCACGATGCTGGAAGAACTCTTGGATGAATATGCCATTGATACCGGGCGACTCTTCGCCACTGGCCTCTCTGACGGTGGGACATTTAGCTTCGCCTTGGGGTTGAGTTGTCCGAAACTCTTCGCAGGCATCGCGCCGATTGCCGCGGCGGGGACGTTTCTCGCGCTGCTGGACCTCCAAGCGAGTAAAGCGCTCCCGATATTCATGGTGCATGGAGCACTCGATTTCATCTTTCCCGTGGCGATGGCGCGCGCGGCCTACAACCTCCTGAAGCAGAACAACTTCACGAACCTGACGTATAAAGAATTGCCCGACTGGGGACACGCCTACACCTATTCTATTAACGAAACCCTCGTCCTGCCTTGGTTTGAGAGCCATTCATCCCACGGTTCCACATGACATGTTCCCGCTATTCGTCGTTCTGTGGATGGATAGGTTTCAGAATTCCCAGTGAAATGCCGATATATGGGAGAGGCTCGCGAACACTGAGATTCTCGTGTTCGCCTGTAGAAAGGGTAAGGATACGATATGGAACCACTTGGGGCGATTGTTCTTGCCGCTGGGTTGGGCAAGCGCATGCGTTCGGCGCAAGCCAAGGTTTTGCATCTCCTGGCTGGCAAGCCGTTACTGTCCCGTGTCATCAGTGCCATTCAGCCATTGCAGCTTAACTGGCTGGTCGTCGTCGTCGGACACAAAGCGGACGAAGTGCAACGCCTCTGCGGACAACCGGGAATCCTATTTGCCCGCCAACGAGAACAACACGGGACTGGAGACGCGGTGCGCGCCGCGCGAGAGCATTTTGCCGGGTTTTCAGGAGACATCTTGATTACCTGTGGAGATACTCCACTGTTGACGACGGACACTCTCGCGCGGTTTCTTGAAACTCACCGTGCTCGGCGCGTGACCCTCTCCGTATTGACCGTGGAACTTGAGGACGCTGGCCACTATGGCCGTGTCATTCGTGCTCGCGACGGTCAGATTATAAAGATTGTCGAGGCGCGAGACGCATCAACGGACGAACGAACCACGCGCGAGATCAATACCGGTATTTATTGTGTCAAGGCGGACTTTCTCTTTGCGGCGCTCGAACGATTACGCCCGGCGAATGCGCAAGGAGAATACTACCTCACGGATATCGTTGCCCAGGCTGTTGCCGCTGGACTGCCAACGCAAGCCGTACTAACGACCAACCCCCATGAAGTGGAAGGGGTGAATTCACGAGAGGAGTTAGCCACCATGGAAAAAACCCGACAAGCCCACCTGCGTCGCCAGTGGATGTCGCTAGGAGTGACGTTAGAAGACCCAGATACGGTGTACATTGGCGAAGAAGTGACCATTGGACAGGACACGGTCATTGGTCCCAATACGCAGCTCAAAGGGAAAACGACGCTTGGGATAGGCTGCCGGATTGATGGGAGTGCCTATATCGAGAACTGCGCAATTGGGGACGGCGCGCATGTCGACTTCTCTTGCGTATTACGTGACTGCGAGCTGGCAAGTCACGCAATCGTCGGTCCGTTTGCCCATGTACATGCCGGAACAGTGCTCGCTCCGCACGCGGTCATTGGTAATTTCGTCGAGGTCAAGAGATCGATTGTTGGCGAACATACGAAGGCCAAGCATCTGGCGTACATTGGCGATACGGAGATCGGGCGAGATGCCAATATCGGGGCGGGCACCATCACCTGCAACTATGACGGATTTACGAAATCGAAAACCAAGATTGGCGATCGGGTACAAGTCGGGTCGGATACCACCCTCGTTGCGCCGATCACGATTCATGATGACGTGTACATTGCGACCGCGACAACCGTGCGTCACAATGTCCCTGCTGGAGCGCTCGTGTTCAATACTCGTCAGGAGCAGATCCGAGAAGGATGGACGGCAGCGAAGCGCGCAAAGGAAGCGGCGAGAAAAAAATAGTCGTCATCAGTTGTCAGGGGAAAAAGAAACAGGGAAATGTCCTCGCCTCTCTTTTAACTGACGCCTGATAACTGACAACTCTCCTCTGAGGTTCAATCTATGTGTGGCATTATTGGATATGTTGGGCATCGTGAAGCAGCGCCGGTGTTGCTTCAGGGACTCAAACGCCTTGAATATCGCGGCTACGATTCCGCCGGCGTCGCCGTCTTTAATGGCGCTGGGATCGAGGTTCGCCGCTCAGTAGGCAAACTCAGCAACCTGGATCAGTTGCTTCGTGATGACCCGGTTCATGGGAGTGTCGGCATGGGACACACCCGGTGGGCGACACACGGACGTCCCTCAGAGGCCAATGCGCATCCGCATCGAGCTGGGAAAGTAGTGGTGATTCATAACGGGATTATCGAAAACTATCTTGAGTTGCGTCAAGAACTGAGTGCGAAAGGACGCACCTTCAGCTCGGAGACCGATACTGAGGTGATCTCTCACCTGATCGACGAGTACATTATCAGTGGGATGTCCTTTCTACAGGCGACCCGCGCCGCGTTACAACGCCTGCATGGGGCCTTCTCCATCGTTGCCGAGTGTGAGAGCGAACCAGGCAAGATTCTGACCGCGAAGAATGCCACACCGATTGTGATTGGATTAGGAGAAGGCGAGAACTTCGTCGCTTCGGACGTTCCCGCTTTGCTGGATTACACGCGCAAAGTCGTGTTTCTGGACGACGGTGAAATGGCTGAAATCACCAGTGACCGTGTGCAATTTTTCACGTTCCAAGGGGAAGCGATTGAGCGCGAGCCCCGGCAAATTACCTGGGACGCGCTGACCGCGCAGAAGGGTGGCTACAAACATTTTCTCCTCAAAGAGATTCACGAACAGCCACAAGCGATTATCGATACCATGCGTGGGCGGTTACTGGTGAACGAAGGAGAGGTGTCGTTAGGGGAGATTGAACAGCACGCGACGGTCTTTAATTCCGTCAAACGGATCACGCTGGTGGCGTGTGGGACTGCTTGGCATTCCTGCCTCATTGGGAAATTTTTCCTTGAAGAACTCGCGCGCATTCCGGTCGAGGTCGATTACGGGAGTGAGTTCCGTTATCGCCGGTCGCCCATTACTCCAGATACGGTAGTAATCGCTGTGTCTCAGTCTGGTGAGACCGCTGACACGCTGGCGGCACTCGAAGGTGGGAAAGCAGGTGGGGCAAAGACGATGGCGATCTGCAATGTGGTCGATTCCTCGATTCCACGCAAAGCGGACATGACCATCTACACTCATGCCGGACCAGAGATGAGCGTGGCCTCGACCAAAGCGTTTACGACGCAGGTGACAGCGTTGTATCTGTTGGCGGTGCATTTGGGGCGACGACGAGGAGTGCTCGACCAAGCGACCAGCCGAAAACTTATTGAGGATTTGGTCAACCTCCCAAACCAAGTCCGTGAGGTGCTTGCTAAGGACAAGCTGATTGAAAAAATCGCCAAGAAGTACGGGCATGCGCGCGATTTTCTCTATCTTGGCCGGGGCGTGAATTATCCGATCGCCCTTGAGGGCGCACTCAAGCTCAAGGAAATTTCTTACATCCACGCGGAAGGGTATCCAGCAGGGGAGATGAAGCACGGACCAATCGCACTCATTGACGAGCAGATGCCAGTGGTGGTGTTGTTACCCAAGGACCCAGTGTATGCCAAAACCTTGAGCAATATGAAAGAAGTGGAAGCACGGGGTGGGCGTATCATTGTGGTGACGGATGCCCCATCGCCGGAACTGGAAGAAATCGCCTGGGAAGTCATTCCGATCCCGACGACGAATCATTTGCTCATGCCTATTTTAGTCACGATCCCCTTGCAACTGCTCGCCTATCATATCGCCGTCTACCGTGGCACGGATGTCGATCAGCCACGGAATCTGGCGAAGAGCGTGACGGTCGAATAGCGCGGACGTATTGCTCTGTGTGGGGACGACGAGCACCGGTTGGCGATGAGGAGTGACAATGCTTCCCGATGTCCAGCAACTGCTTGGTGCACTTGCTCGCACCCCGTCGCTCATCTGTACGGTGAGCCGGGATGGCGCGGTCAGTGAACTCTTTCTTGATGACGATCCACGAAAAGTGGAATTTTCCGGCACGTGGGCGACGGTAGAGTTCGCCCAGTGGCATATCCACGTTGACCTCAGCACTATCGTGCGGATGCGCTTCGACGAGGTACCAAGTCACACGGACTCAATGAGCGCGTATGTATCGTTTGACGATGCGGAGGGAAAAGCCGTGCTGCGGTTCTATTTCCCACACCCCAGTCATACCTACCGGACCTACACGGCTGAAGAGTTGGCGTTGTTTGGACGGTTTCGGGAACGCTATGAAGTAGAGACTAGCAACTAGAGGCTTGAGACTGGTCCCCGCCTTACAAGCCTCTAGCCTCTAGTCTCTAGTCTCTACTTTATCCCGGCCAACTCCCGCGCATACACGGCGGCGGAATTGAAGTCGTACTCGCGATAGGTTTGCAGCTTTTCCGCTTCCAACGACCCTTCGGCGTGAACGGCGAGTACTTCTTGATACCCACCGAAATCCGACGCGGTCAGGTCAGAGATCAAGTTCATCATACGCAACCGATGCTCGGTGGGAATGCCCTTCTTGCCGCCGAGATATTTTTTGACATAGGGGCCAGTCGCTTCACTGCGCCAGTCTTCGACACTGGGACCAGTGACCAGCAACCCACCAGCGATGTCTTGTACCCTTTGCACGGCATCATGATAGTTGGAGGCGAACTGATATTTCGCCACGTTGGTCAACAGGACGTTGGGCACCGCGATTCCCGGCGGCATGACGGCATGTTGATGCGCCGCCGCGATAATCAGCCCTTGCACGGTGGCATGGTACGCGGCGAGTTCGGTGAGCTTCTCTCGAATATGAGCGGCATTCTCAATGCCATTGTATTCGGCGATCGCACGCGCGGACCCGGCGAATAGTTCGAGCAGCGGGAGTTTGTAGGAGACCGCCGTGAAGCGATGGAACTTGACGAACGTCAGAGCCAAGAACCCAGCGGCTTCGGTCTCCCCGTTCATGAACACGCGATCCCACGGGACGAACACATCATCGAAAACCGTCAGGGTCTCCATCATTTTATGCTTTGCGCTAATCGGAAAATCAAATGGGTCTTTCTTGAAGCCCCCATACGCACTGGCTAACAACTTGAGGCCCTTCGTCGCGGCGGGGATGGCGAAGGCGACGGCGTAGGCTTTGTCCTCTGGTTTCATCGCCCGTGTTGGCAGCACGATGACTTCGTCGGTATTGGTCAATACCGACGTGTGCACTTTCGCGCCACGCACCACGATCCCATCCGCCCGCTCTTCAACGACACGCAGGTAATAGTCAGGATGCTCCTGCCCTTGGGGACCAAGGCCACGGTCGCCTTTGACGTCACTTTGCGCGACGGCCACACCATAATCGCGGTCGCGACACATCTGGTAATACTTCAGCACCCGTTCTTTGTATTCAGGCTTACCGCGTTTAGCCATTTCTTCGGCGACGATGTGCAGGGCAAAGAGCGCGTCGGTGCCAATTTCTTTAATCAGCACAACCAGTGTGGCACCCTCGCGCGTACTCGCGGAAATGAGCTGACTCCGTTTAAGTAAGTCTTCGGCATTACGCGGGAGGTGAAAATAGCGGGAGTAGGGTTCTTGGGTTTGCGGATCGACCATCACGGCGAGATCGCGATAGCGTGGGTCTTCAGACATTTGATAGTCGATACAGGCGTGGTCAACGGCGATCCCAATGATGGGATGTGTCGTTACATCCTGGACGAGTTCACCACGGTAGTAAACTTCGCGCCCATCCTTGAGGCTGGCTTTATATTGTTCTGGTGTACGCAAACCCATGTCCCTTGCTCCTTTTAGAGGAAATAGCGAACGTTATACTGCCGCCTTGTGGACATGTCCACGCCGTTGCTGGCTTATCGCCTATGGCTTATGGCCTATGATCCGCTCGTTTCACTCGCTCTATAGCAAGGGAGATTCTGCCATAAGCCATAAGCCATAAGCTTCTCAAATGACCACTTCCAACTGAAAAATGACGTTATCCCGGTCTCGTAAGAATCCGATACCGTTAAACTGCCCGTCGAGATAGTTATATTGCACGGTGAGACGGAAAGGGTCGCGGACAAATGTCACTCCAGGTTGGACGAGCCAAGCGCCTTGCCAGTCATATAAGAAAACGAGCGCCGGAGAGACGACGCCAGAGTAGTAGGAGGTGGAGACGGAAAGCGTATTGATGATTTGATACGGATCAAGGTTCACAAACGCTTGATTTTTGCGATGAGGGTCGCGGACCGGGACCGCGAAATGATTGAAATCATACTTCGGAGCGGCCTTGGTCAACGATTTGTCATTGAACGCCAAGATATGTGAGCCGAACACTTGGCCGCTGATGGTGAACGATTGCGAAGGATTCAACAGGCGAATGTAGCGGTTGATATCGAGGCCTAGCGACCAGCGAACAACATCGGACCGGTCGATGTTGCTCTTATAGCGCAACAGTGGTTTCCCGTTCGCGCCCACACCGACTTGTCGATAGCCAGGGGTGACATTGCCGGTGATCGCCGGACCGAGAATTTGATTCGGCGCGGAATTGAGGAAGAACGGCTCCGCGTAGAAATAGGCCATCTCACTGCGGACGACGGCTGAGAGTTGCGGCACGCTAAAACTTAACGTCGCTCCACTAATCTGCATTTTGGGGAACCATTGGTTGGCGTGAAAGTTATCGACCAAAAAGCGCGAGGTTTGTTTGTTGGCGACCGCATCCTGAAATGCCCCAAGGTTGATCGGCCGATTTCCCGCCCGGACCGGGGTAACGACACGTAGGGTCGGAGCATCCAGATACGTGTAGTAATGCGCGACACTGAAAGTGAAATCGCCGAGCACGCCGATGACGCGCACACCACCACGCGCATCGGTGAAATTGCGCGCGGGTTTCTTCAAGAACCCGTTAATGCCGGGCGGGTTCGGGGTTGTCCATGGGGACCCGGAAGGCACGGCCTCCGCGACTTCGTCGTCAAGCGCGACATATCCTTCCAGGTCGATTTCCGAAAATGGGCCGCGACTGCCTAATCCATACACGGTCCGTAACATGTCGAGCGGGACGCGCCGCTCATCAAGAGCGATGAGGAACCCCCCGAAGCTGGAATCGAGCGGGTTAATCTGATCCATCAGGCGAAAGACATCCGTCTCTCCCCACGACAGATTTTGTCGCCCCAAGCGAATAAACAGAGGCCCTTTGGTAAAGTCGATATAACCTTCGAACAATCGGTGCCGATGCCGCAGCCGTTGGCGAGTATGGAGTGGATCGCCAGCGCTATTGCGCACGAAGTTCTCGCTGAACACATCCGGCCCATAATCCCAGACGCCATCATACTCGCCGCGATAGGTGATAAAGTAATCCATGTCGTCGGGATCAAGGTACTGCAACGGCGCAAGGGCGTACTGCAGCGGCGCGATGAGGCCCTTGTAGCGGCCAGCAATGAGTTCGGTGAGATTGTGCCGCAACTCCATCTGAATGAAGGTGCGGTTTTGCATCATGTTCCAGCTACCGTAAGGCGTGCGGAGGCGCGTATTGTCCGCCGCGTCTTGCGTCGCATACGTACTGCGATTGTAGATACGTCCATTAAAGCGTAGCGTTTCTTCTTCATCAAGAAAAATCGCCCAAGCGCATTGTTGCTGCCCAAAGACAAGCAATCCGACGCTCAGACCCAGCCAACGCCACCAGCGTCGCCCCGGCCGTAGGTGTCCGTGCATGTTGCTCCCTTCCTATCCCCGCGGAAAACTCTCCACACGAAATCGTGTTGGAGGCGGAGGGAAGCTATCTGAGATGGCGCCCGGAGTAAAGAGGAAATCGGTCGGAAGACCGGGGTTAGCTCGGCGTCTTCTGTTGTGCGGCTTCGAGGCTTTTCGCCGCATCCATCAGCTTGCGCAAATCCCACGAGAGGACCGACCCGACCAGAATCACCTGGGGTGATTGATTCACGAGGGCGTACAAGCTCGTACTCACCGGATTGTGCTTGCCCAGGACCAGCGTCTGGGTTCCTCCCCCTTCGACTTGGAGGGAAATTTGTGTCTTTGGCGGTTTGAGGCCATATTCAGAGAGTTCTCCCGCTTGCCCTTCCACATTACCGAGATTGACGAGCTTGGTGAGCGCCGTCAGAAAGTCATCAACGACTGCGGAGGGAAGCAGTTCTCCATTTTGTTCTCGTTTCCACCCTTCCGCAGTACGCGTACCGACGAGATGCTGTTCATCGAACATCACCTCGAGGTGCGTGATCTTTTCAGCGCTAAATTCGAAGATGGGACGTTCTAGCTTCTCTTGTTGCGTTTGTGAAGCAAGCCGGGTTTGCGCGGGAGTGGTGGCGTAGGTGTAGCCGCCCAACAACAGGGCCAAGACCCCAAGGACCATGACCCGCCGACTTTCCTGTGAACCGATCATCCTCGTTGCCTCCGCCGTGCGAATACCGCCATACCAATCAGGAAGACTGCCAGGGGTTCGACCACAACCATGAGCCAGAAGAACAGTCGCGATTGAGAAGCGGTGAGGTACAATGTCTGTTGCGGTGTGAAGTTCCGTTTCATCTCCGGGACATTCGCGACTCGTCCGAGCGCGACTAATTCTTGTCGGCCAAGCATCCAGCCCACCGTGTTCATGAAAAAATCGACATTGCCCGGTATCCGTGCATAAAAATTATCCGCGAAATTCGAGTCCCCGATGACGACAAGCTTCCCGGATTTCCCACTGCCCGTAGGAGCCACCGCCGCGACCGGCAGGGGGCCACGTTCATCTTCTCCTTCGGCGAAGACCAAATCACTCTGGGATTCCACTCGTGCCCGATTCTTCAAGGCCCAACTGGAGTCGCTCGAAAAAGCGAACGCCTGGGCTTTGCCGTTCTGGACCCGCACGGGCCGCACCATGGGCAAGATAGGCTCGCCACGAGGATCGCGGGGAAAGACCTCTTTGGAAAAGGTGCCAATGATCGGCATGAGCGGATCGCCCCCTGACATTTGCGTCTGATTATCGACCACAATGTCGTCGGCAAGAGCGAAACCGAATTGCGTGAGATACTGCGTCAGTTCTGGAACAGTATAGGGATCAAGCAGAAAGAGGCCATTCCCGCCTCCAGCGAAATAGGCGGAAAGCGCTTGTAATTCTGGCGGGGAAAAATCTTCTTTCGGACCACTGACGATGACGAGGTCAGCGTCGCGTGGGACGGCTTCCGCCTGGCGTAGTGGAAGTGGACGGATCCGATAATTTTCCGTTTCGAGCACACGACGCAGGACCCCATAGCCAATGCGCTCTTCCGAGTCGGTCACATCGCTTTCCCCGTGCCCCAGGACGAAATACATGGTTTTTTCGGATTGCATCACTCGTAAGACCGCGTTGAGCATCCGCTCTTCGTCACTCACCGGAGTGGTGACCTTATTGGTCGCGGTCTCAACGACGGTGGCGCCATACGCGGAGATGCCATACCGTTGGGCGGCTCCGGGCGCACGGTCGAGGTCAAAGAGCTGGTACGAAAACAGTTGCGGGTTGACCTCTTGCAACATCGTCATCAGTTCCGCGTATTTCTCGCGGTCTCCACGTCGATAGAAGGTCGTCGCTTGCACGGGCTGTGAGAGTGCCTTCAGGGTCTGGATGGTGACCTCGGAGAGGCTGTACTTCTGGGTCGGGGTCAAGTCGAAGCGGAGATTCGTGCGAATGCAAAGCTGTCCGATAGAGATAACGATGATCAGCAGAAAGAGGACCTCCACACTGAGCAGCCCGAATCGCCGGGTGGACTCACGTCCGAGCACCCCGGTCAGACTCATATCAGCAGGAGGAGAAGTTACCGTATCCCGCGCCATTTTCGCGACTCCAACGACTGTAGTGTGAGGTAAAGAAAGAAGAGCGTCATCAACAGAAAAAACACGATGTCCTTGCTGTTAATGACCCCTTTCGCGAAATCTTGAAACCGATCGAAGAGCGAGAACTGACTGACCACGCCGATGACTTGCGTGCCAATTGCCTCCTCGTTCCAGGTGAGAAACCAGAAAAATACCAGCAGCCCATAGGTGGACATGGCGGACACGACCTGGTTTTCCGTGAGCGAGGAGATGAACATGCCGCACGCGATAAACGTGGCTCCCAGCAGAAGGGTCCCTACATACCCGGCCAGCGGCGGCCCCCAATCAAACTGATGCACGGTGGACAGCAGCAGCGGATACGCCAGGGTCAGAAAAACCATCAGAAAGAAAATAAAGCAGCACGCGAAAAACTTACCAAGAATGATATGGGGGTCTTTCAGTGGATACGTCCACAGCAGCTCAATAGTGCCGAGCTTTTTCTCTTCCGCGAACAAGCGCATGGTCAGCAGCGGCAAGATCAGCATCGTGACAAAGCGGAGATCAAGAAAATAGTAGGTCCACAACGAAGAGGTAATATCCATGAAATCGCCGAAGAGGTCAAAAAAGACCATGTCGGTGTAGAAGAAGTAGCCGGTGAGGATCAAGAAGGCGGTCATCAGCGAGTACGCGATAAACGACCCGAAGTAGAGTCGCAATTCTTTCTTGAAGACGCACATGAATTTCATAAGAAGTCGCCAAAGAGTTCGGAGTTCAGAAGAGGGCGGAGTGAGAAAAATCCTTAGTTCACAGCTCAGTCTGTGTCACTACTCCGCTACCAAGGTTGCTGGGGCGAGGTAGACTCCCGCGCCCGTCCCGTTCGATTGCTGTACGAGTTGGAGATACATATCTTCGAGCGTCAATTCGAGCGCGCGTATTTCGAGGAGTCCCCAGCCTTGCTGGAGCAGGGCACGACTGACTTCTTTGCGAATGTCTTCTCCCGTGTACTCAACGATAAACGCCGCGGATCCATTCGATTCTGGACCCCGAACTCCGAGCTCCAAACTCCGAACTGTCTCGACCCGTGGCATCTGTTCCAACAGCCCGCGTATTGCCGACTCCGGTCCTTCGACCTCGACTTGGAGACGACGGGTGCGTTGCAACTGGGCGCGAAGCTCAGTCAGTGATTCCGACGCGAGAATTCGTCCGCCGTTAATAATGATTACACGATCACAGACGGTGCTGACTTCGGACAAGATATGAGTCGAGATGATAACCGTACGATCAGCACCGAGGTCGCGTATGAGTCTGCGAATCTCAACGACTTGTTCAGGATCAAGTCCGATGGTCGGTTCGTCGAGAATCAACACCTCCGGTTTATGGACCAAGGCTTGGGCGATTCCGACCCGTTGGCGATACCCTTTCGAGAGGTGGCCGATGATACGGTCACTGACTTTATCGAGCCCGCAGGCTTCAATCACGCGGGCGATCTCTTGCTTACGCTCACGGCGCGGCACATCCTTCGCTTCAGCAACAAAATCAAGGAAACTCCGCACCGGCAAATCAGGATAGACCGACACGCGCTCAGGAAAATAGCCGACCATCTGTTTCACACGATGTGTCTGCGTCACGACATCAAGGCCGCCGACAGTGGCATGGCCCGAGGTTGGCGGAAAGAATCCCGCCAAGATGCGCATGGTGGTGCTTTTTCCAGCGCCATTGGGGCCGAGAAAGCCGACAACTTCTCCACGCGGCACGTGAAAAGAAATCTGGTCGACGGCCAGAAGCGGGCCAAAGCGTTTGGTGACGTTTTCAACGGTAATCATACTCGCTTTCTCACAACCCACGGATGGAGAGGATTATTCCATTACTTGATTTTGAGGAGGGGAAGATGGGGAGACTCGGGTCGAGGGATCAATCTTTGCTGTGCACAATCAATCAGTAGATCAAGAGTTTCCAGCACGACTTGGCCAAGCAAAGGTTCGCTGTTTGGTGGACCGACAACGCAGTCCACGTTCATACGCCGATTGCCGACTCGTACGGTAACGACTCCGGCGACTGGACGTTCTTCTTTGCGTTCGTCGGCGTAGATGACAATGACATTGCCGACTTCGCTCAACCCTAATGCCTCCACCAAGTCTTGCGGCAGTACCAGCATCACGGCGCCAGTATCGACCACAAGCGGTACTTTGAGCGAACGGATTTCCGCCTCTCGAATGTAGCCACGACGGAAGACCTCTCGATCTCCAGCGTTTTCCAGTTCGACTTCGACTTTGACTTCTCCCATTTGATTTTTCCTATAGGTCTTCTTCAACGCCATTTCCCCACAAGAAGCAAGGGCGACGTATACGTCGCTCCCAGGGAAAGCTAGCGGATAAACAAGATCGGGCAGTAGCCAAACGGGATGAGCGGATCGAACTCAGTATGGTCTGTGGTGATGACCGTTCCATTAAGGCGACGAGCAAGTGTCAAGCAGAACGTATCGGGGAGAGCGATGGCATGCTTGCCTTTGAACGTGGCCGCTTCCTTCCAGAAGGCAGTGTCATGGTCATCTCGCATGGTGAGGCCGGTGTCAAGCAATGATTGCAGAGCATCCTCCGCCACGCCCTCCCCACGTCGCCGAAAGTAGATGTAATAGATCTCCATCAAGTTGAAGATGTGCGCGTAACAGGTGCTCTCTGGTTCGGTCAGCACCTGTTCGACAACGCCAGCCCCTGGTTCATCATCCAGAAAGGCAATCATAGGGCCAGCATCAAGGACGTAATTCACGCTTTGGCTCCGGGGATGCGGTGTTCTTCTCGTACCTTATCTATTTGACGTTCTCGATGAAGGGCCTCGGTGGCCGAATCTGTAGCTGTGTGGGCAAACTTTCCCCGAATGCTTTTCACCACAGCAACAAACGCCAAGTCGCGCTCGGTAGGAGTCTCATCGTTGGCTGGGGACTTGAGTGTGACGGCCGAGAGGTAGGTTTGCAGGAATTGCTCCGCTACATTCACCGCGTCAACGCCTCGCGCTTGGGCGAGTGCTCGTAAACGAGCTTCTATTTCTGGTAGTAAGTGTAGTGTTAACGTCATGGTTATCCTCCGACCATTCTTTGCAATTCGATCTCCAGCATTCTCTCATTCGACTTCAACTTTGACTTCACCTATAGGCTCTCTTCAACTCCATTCCCGCATAAAAAGCAATAACACCAGATTCCGCGGAAACAACCGAGACGGTCGCTCCCAGCGCCACAAGAAACAAGGGCGCGGTATGTAACCGCGCCCTTGTTTTTCTACTGACTACTTGTCGTTAGTACAGCAGATACTGGAACTCCAACCAGATGCTATCTTTGGTCTTGAATGCACCAATCCCAGGACCGTAGTTCCCATCAATCCAGTTGTAGCGCATGGTCACCGCGAATGGGTCCCAGAACTTCCAGTCAAAACCTGGCTGCATGAGCCACGACCCATTCCAGTCATAAAAGAAGACGAA
>SHZE01000051.1 GCA_009692435.1 Deltaproteobacteria bacterium
ATGCCGGGGGCTCGTTAAAGGGGAAGGCGAAAGAACTGGGGCAGACGCTGTATGCCTTACGCGAGAGTTTGTTTAGTCACTACTTGCGCGCAGAACTGCAACAGCCTCCCATTGGGGCCTGTTAATCCCTCTGAGCGTAAGTCCTGAGTTTATTGATTCTCTCCCAACAGCTCGCGGATAATCCCGACGCCAATCTGACCGAGAAACACGTCCAGTTCGCCCAGACTATTCACGGGGCGGGCAGTGACCTGTTGACCCTTATTAACGAAATCCTTGACCTTGCCAGAATTGAATCCGGGGCGACCTCTCTCAACGTGAGTGAAGTGCGATTCTCTGATCTCCGCGCCGACCTGCTCCGCATGTTTCAACCAATCGCCGAGCATAGCCAAGTCACGCTCACCGTTGATCTTGACGCGCGGCTTCTCCGTGCACCATCACCACTGATGACACCCGGCTGCAACAGATATTGAAAAATCTCTTGTCCAATGCCTTCAAATTCACCGCCCACGGTCACGTCAGCCTCCATATCGCCACCGCCACGGAGGGATGGACTCCAGGGCTCACGTCACTGGCGACGGCGTCCCGCGTCATCGCCTTTACGATTCAGGATACAGGGATTGGCATTCCCGCGGACAAACAACGGGTCATCTTCGAGGCATTTCAACAGGCGGATGGGAGCACGAGCCGCAAATATGGCGGCACGGGGCTGGGGCTCACCATCAGTCGAGAATTAACAATGCGGCTGGGTGGTGACCTCCGTCTCATGCGGAGCGCCCCCGAAGAGGGGAGTGTGTTTACGCTGTTCCTACCTATCGCGGAACCGCCGAGTGCGGAGGACGGATCGCGAATCGCGGAAAAGCCCCAACCGCCAATCCGCGCCCCGCGCTTAGCGACTTCCCCATCCCAAATTGGGCAATCCGTAATCCCACATCCACATTCCGCACTCGACACTTCGCGCTCGGCAGTCGACGATGACCGTGACACCATCCAACCCGGGGATCGTGTCCTGCTCATCATCGAAGATGATGTCCCCTTCGCGCGGATTCTCCTAGAACGCGCGCAACAGTTGGGATTCAAGGGACTGGTCGCCCTCCAAGGCATGCAAGGACTGGCCCTCGCCCAGCAGTTCAAACCCGCGGCGATTACCCTCGACCTCAATTTACCCGATGTGAATGGGTGGGTCGTGCTCGACCAACTCAAGTCAAGGCCGAATCGATCACCCGTCATATCCCCGTCCACATCATCTCCGCCACCGACGAATCAGAGCGTGGCCTGCAGCACGGCGCCTTCGCCTATCTGACCAAGCCAACCAGTCGTGAAGCCCTGGAAGCGGCCTTCACCCGGACCAGTCATTTCTTGGAACGACGCGTTCGCCAGTTGCTCGTCGTGGAAGACGACGATGTGCAACGGCAGAGCATCCTCGAATTGATTGGCAATGGTGACGTGCTCTGTACTCCCGTAAGCACCGGGAAAGAAGCCTTAACTCTGCTTGAGACGCAACCGTTTGACTGTATGGTGCTCGATCTCCGGCTGCCGGATATGAGTGGGTTCGAGCTCCTCGATGCCATGCAACGCAAGGTGCACCTGCGGCCCCTTCCAGTCATCGTGTATACAGGCAAGGAATTGACCCGCGAGGAGGGACGACAGTTACAACGCTTCACTCAGACGATCATCGTCAAGGATGTCCGCTCCCCAGAACGACTGCTCGACGAAACCGCGCTCTTCCTCCATCGCGTCGCACGTAACCTGCCGGAGTCCAAACGTCGCATGATTGAACGGCTCCATCAGACTGACAGTATTCTCGCAGGGAAGAAAATTTTAATTGTTGACGATGATGTCCGTAATCTCTTCGCGCTCACCGCCCTGCTAGAGCGACACCATCTTGAAGTCATGACAGCGGAAAGTGGCGGGGAGGCGCTGAAGACACTCGAAACCACGTCGGACATCAAGGCGGTCCTCATGGACATTATGATGCCAGAGATGGATGGGTATGAAGCCATCCGCACGATTCGCCAACAATCACAGTGGCTCAATCTCCCGATCATCGCGATCACCGCCAAAGCGATGAAAGGCGACCGCGAAAAGTGTATCGAAGCCGGCGCATCGGATTACATCTCCAAGCCGGTCAATAATGAGCAGTTGTTGTCGTTGTTAAGAGTGTGGTTGTACCGGTAGGAGGGGCAGAAGGCAGTCAGCGAAAAGCAGAAAGCGGCAGGCAAACGAGAATCAACGACTCTCTGCTTACTGCCTACTGCTGACCGCCTTCTGCCTTCCGTCCATCGCAGGCCAAGGAGAGGCCATGCCAGAGTTGAAAGGACACAGGGATTTGCGGGTGTATCAGCTTGCATATAAGCTGGCGATGGAAATTTACGGAGTAACAAAGACATTTCCAAAAGAGGAGAAGTATTCTTTGGTCGACCAGATTCGGCGCGCGTCCCGCAGCGTAGCAGCGAACATTGCTGAAGGATCTCGCAAACGGTAGTACCCCAAAATGTTCTTGAGCAAACTCGCCGACGCGGATGGTGAAGCCACCGAAACACAAGTCTGGCTCGACTTTGCGCTGGACTGCCACTACCTCCCGCAAGAAACTCACGCCCACCTCCTGAAGGGATACGAAGAAGTTGGCCGAATGCTCGGCGCTATGATGTCTGCCCCCGATAAATTCGTCCCCAATCGTGGATAACCGCTTTCTGCTTTTTATTTTTTACCAACTGCTTTCTGCCTACTGCCTACTGCTTTTTCCTATGGACTCTCTCCCCGACCTCGAACTCTTCCTCCTCCTGGAGGGTATCTTCCGACACTACGGTTTCGATTTCCGTGACTATGCTCCAGCCTCACTCAAGCGCCGTATTCAGCAGTGTATGAAAGCGGAGTAGGTGAGCACCATTTCCGCACTACAAGAGAAAGTTCTTCACGACTCAACTTGCTTTGAGCGTTTGTTATCGAACCTCTCCATCCATGTCACTTCGATGTTCCGCGATCCGGGGTTCTACCGCATCTTCCGCCAACAGATCATCCCCTATCTCCAAACGTATCCCTTCATCCGTATATGGCATGCCGGCTGTTCAACAGGAGAAGAGGTCTACTCCATGGCCATTCTCTTGGAAGAAGAACACCTGTATGACCGAGCTAGGATTTATGCAACCGATTTCAACAACGCGGTCCTCTCGCGGGCGGAGACCGGAATTTTCCCGCTCCGCGTCATGCAAGAGTACACCGAAAATTACATCTCAGCCGAGGGCAAACAGGCCTTTTCCGATTACTATACGGCTGGCTATGACCATGTTATTTTTCGGCCGGCACTCCAACGAAATATCGCCTGGGCACAACACAATCTCGTCACCGACGGGTCGTTCAACGAATTTCATGTGATTGTGTGTCGCAACACGATGATCTACTTCAACAAGACCTTGCAAGACCGAGTTCATCATCTCTTCTATGACAGCCTTATTGCTTCTGGATTTCTCGGTTTGGGGAGCAAAGAATCGATCCAGTTTACTCCTCACGCTGATGCGTACTCGTTGAGGCATGAACAAGAAAAGTGGTACCGAAAGGCCCCGAGAGGGGTAGCTCCATGATTGTCATCGGCGCATCACTCGGCGGGACGCAGGCGTTACAAACCCTTCTCGCCGCCTTACCAATGGACTTTCTTGTACCCATCGCGATTGTCCAACATCGAAGCGCCGGAGATGATGGACTGCTCCACTATTTTCTACAGAAACAAAGCTATTTGCCGACAACAGAGCCAGAGGATAAGGAAGAAATTCTTGCTGGTCATATCTATCTTGCGCCAGCAGACTACCATCTCCTTATTGAATCCAATCACTTCGCCCTTTCGACAGAAGCACCGGTGTGTCATGCACGCCCATCCATCGATGTGTTGTTTACTTCTGTGGCCGAAGTATATGCTGAGCGGGTACTCGGCATCATTCTCACCGGGGCAAGTCACGATGGTGCCTCTGGACTTGCGACAATCAAAGAGCACGGAGGTTTTACGCTTGTGCAGGACCCCAAGACCGCAGCATCTCCTACTCATGCCAACCGCAGCCTTGGAGGCGACTTCAGTAGACGCAATCCTCCCTTTGAACGAGATTAATTCTTTCCTCGTCCATCACTGCCGATCTCGGCATCGGTAACCCTATGACTACCCTCCAGCGTGCAAACATTCTCCTGGTTGATGACCGTCCGGCAAACCTTCTGTCGCTCAGGGCGCTCCTCCAGGACCTCGACCAGAATCTCATGGAAGCGGCTTCAGGCGAGGAAGCCCTGCGCCTGCTCTTGAAACAAGACTGCGCCGTGATCCTCCTTGATGTCCAAATGCCTGGCATGGACGGCTTTGAAACAGCGACACTGATTCGCTCACGGGAACGCTCACGTTTGACGCCAATCATCTTCCTCACGGCCTTTAGCAACGATGAAGCACAGATGATCCGTGGCTACGCCATGGGAGCGGTGGACTACATTTTTAAGCCCATCGTTCCAGCTATCCTGCGCGCCAAAGTATCGGTGTTCGTGGACCTGTTCAAGAAAACGCAAGAACTGGCCGCCTCAGAAGCGCAATTACGGACTCTCAACGACGCACTCGAAGCACGCGCGGTTGAGCTGTTCCGTGAAGTTGTGGAACGACAACGTGCCGAGGAAGCCCTCTGTCTCAGTGAGGAACGTTGGCACCTGGCGCTACGGGGAACGGATGTCGGTATCTGGGATTGGAATATCACCGCGCAGACCGTGTTTTTTTCGTCGCGCTGGAAAGAAATGCTCGGATATACAGACCATGAAATCGGGAACACGTTCGAAGAATGGACTTCTCGTATTCATCCAGAGGACCTGCCCTCAGTCACGCAAACGATGCAAGCCCATTTCGCCGGGACAACGCCTTTTTATGTGGCGGAACATCGTATGCAGTGTAAGGATGGGACCAAGAAGTGGATTCTGGCCCGTGGACAGGCGATATGGAATCACAACGGGGAAGCCATCCGCATGGTCGGATCAAATGCCGATGTGACCGCTCGCAAAGAAATCGAACGACAAAAAGAAGAATTTGTCTCGGTCATTAGCCATGAACTGCGCACGCCAATGACCAGCCTGCGTGGTTTCACCGAACTCATGTTGGAGCGGCAATTCTCAGCGGAAAAACAGCGAGAGTTTCTGCATATCATGAATATCGAGATCACTCGCCTCGGTACCCTCCTCAATGATTTTCTCGACATCCAACGGATCGAGGCAGGGCGACAAACGTACCACTTTGCTGCTGTTGAGGTGAACAAGGTCGTTCGCGAAAGTGTCGCAGTCTTTGCTCTCAATGGCGGAACACATACCTTCCCACTTGAGGTCGCCGAAGGACTCCCGACGGTCCGTATGGACGTCAGACGCCTTCGCCAAGTCCTCTCTAATTTGCTTTCCAATGCGGTCAAGTTCTCCCCAGACGGTGGGGTCATCACGACTGGAGCACGACTCCACGAAAACAGCATCCTCCTGTGGGTCACCGATCAAGGCATTGGCATCCCTCCTGAGGCCATATCCAAACTCTTCAGCAGATTTTACCGCGTTGACAATACCGCTACCCGGAACATCGGCGGTACGGGACTCGGTCTCGCGCTGGTCAAGGAAATCATCAACGCGCATGGCGGGCGTGTCTGGGTGGAGACCCAACTGGGACAGGGGAGTACATTTTACTTCACGCTTCCCCTCACTGCTCACCGACTATAACTCTCGTGCCACTGAAAGCCGGTGTCCCGCTGCCGTTCTCAGCTAGAGTATCGCTATGGACCACGACCACAGCTACAAACTCCTCTTTTCCCATCGTGAAATGGTGGAAGACCTACTGCTCGGCTTTGTCCATGAGCCCTGGGTACGGGAGCTGAACTTTAACAGTCTGGAGAAAATGAATGGGAGCTACGTGGCCGACGATTTACGCGAGCGCGAGGACGACATCATCTGGCGAATTCGCTGGGGGCAGGAATGGCTGTACATCTATTTGCTGCTGGAGTTCCAATCCACCATCGACCGCTTCATGGCGGTACGGGTCTTGACCTATGTGGGGTTGCTGTACCAAGACCTGATTCGGACTGGGCAATGGACCGCTGACCGTCGGCTCCCGCCCGTGTTACCAGTAGTCTTGTACAATGGGGCGCCGACGTGGAATGCTCCAGAAGACATAGCGGACTTGATATTGCCCGTGCCGGGCGGGTTGGAACGATACCGGCCCCGGCTGCACTATTTGCTCTTGGACGAAGGGCGGTTTAGCGCACAAGACCTCGCGCCACTGCAAAACCTGCTGGCGGCGTTATTCCGAATGGAGAACAGCCGTACCCCGAGCGATGTGGAACAAGTCTTGAGTGCGCTAGTGGAGTGGGTCAGCGACCCACTCCAGGATTCACTACGGCGGGCATTCACGATATGGCTGAAACGGGTGTTTCTCCCAGGACGGATGCCCAATGTGACCTTTGAGACGCTGAACGATTTGCAGGAGGTAAGAAGTATGTTAGCCGAACGCGTGACGGACTGGACAAAAGACTGGAAACAACAAGGAATAGAGGAAGGTCGCCAAGAAGGTCGCCAAGAAGGTGAAGCAGCCTTACTGTTACGGCAGATGGAACGTCGCTTCGGTCCCTTGGAAGAATCCATGCGCCAGCGGATACGTGCGGCGGATGCGGAGACCTTGTTACAGTGGGGAGACCGCATCTTGACCGCTACCACACTCGACGCGATATTCGAGAGCACGCAATAGTTGAGACGGGATACTCACAACCGCCCTTCCGTCAGCACTCGCTCAACCGTCTTCTTCAGCAGCTCGGTTCCGAACCGCACGAGGAACCGCCCAGTGGCACGCGATTGCCGGCCGAGGATGTCCCACTGTTCGTGGTCCCGAAGCATTTTTAAGCTGCGAATCAACAAGGTCCGTTTGGCCTCGGGCACCAGGGCAAGGAGCAGTGGCATCAGGGCCTCTTCAACATTGTATACCCGCGCTGGCAAGAGGCAGACGGGGACAATGTTCTCAATGGATAGTCCGATCTCCGTCGCCACCGCATTCATCGCGCCGCGAATGGTGTGCGCTTTTGGTGAATCTGGCGTCTCAACATTGTAAGGGGGCGACCATTCACGTGGGGGCCGAAGCAGATCAATGTGTGTTAGCGCGACAACCACGGGTGGAGATCGTAACTCTGGGTGCTGGGCAAAATGAGCATGGAGTTGCGCGAGCAGTTGGCGATCTGGTTCACGCGCGACATTCACGGCGGCCACCACCAGCACGATGAGATCAGCCTGAAGCGCTTCGGTGAAGGCTTCTTCAAGGCGTTCTTGTGGAGCGGACGGGTCTTCATATCCACCCATGTCAGAGACAATGAGCGTTGTCCCTAGCTCGGCACGTTCAAGTATATAAGAGGTGAGCTGCGCGGTTGCTGGTAGCACGTCTGTCACCGCACGCGGCTCATCAAAGAGCGCATTGGCCAAACTCGACTTCCCCGCTTTGACTTGTCCTAAAATAAGAATCCGTACTGGTCCCGCGGACACAGGCGGAAGGTGCTCTGCAGCTTCGGATAGAGAAGCGGGGGCAAAGTATGCTTCACTATCGACTCGCCGAGTCAGCGGAAGCCTACCGCTGTACAGTTCGATGGCATGATACCCAACGCGATCCACGTACCATTTCAGCAACCACTGGGCGAGGGTTTGCTTGGCAACGTCGAACAGCCGGTCAGTGACAAGCATGCGAAACAGCGCATTCTGCCAATTGAGCAACGGATAAAGCACCTGGTAGGCGTGATACGCGGGTTTCAATCGCTGCTGAAGTTCGTAACCACGCACGGCATCACCTATGGTGATTTTATGCGCGAGGGGGACATCCCGCGTCAGATTGGCCAGATCGCGCGCGGTTTCTTCAATGGCGCGAAACAACTGTGGAATCTGTACCGCCAGGAATGGCTCGGCGGCATGGGGATGATAACAGGTGGCCACGCGCTCAAGAATCTCTTGTCCGAGAGCAAGGAGTTGCTCCTTAGAGGTCAGCACGATCGCCTGGCGATCAATACGTGCGAGATACTCTTGCACGAGCTCCCACGCGGGTTCGTCGCGCGGTGCGAACGTCGGAGGTAACGCGGAAGAGGGTTGCGGCAATACCCCTTCACGCTGACGACCCCACCGACGAAACAAGACCAAGGCCAACGTTTCTCCGCATAAGAAAGCGAGACCCGCCCAACCCAACCAGCCATGTTCGTGCAACCAGATACCGCCAGCCACGCCAATCCCCAACAGCGGCACGATGAGGCATGTCGCGATGGCCCACACCCGCCAACCCCGCAATCGCGGACCGGGGACCGTGGATCGCGGATTTTCGATCGCGGACTCCTTATTGTGGATTATCGCTTTTCTCTTCCACATTCCGCAATTTCTCCGTTCCTTCGATAAATTTCTCTTGATAGAAGGCTTGCAGTTGTTCTGGTCGCGGAACGTGCCCATCGAAGACTTCTTGGTAATAAAAACACAAGGCACACCCCAACGCGTAGGTCGTCGATCCCGCATACGCGCTCGACACCACACTCCCAAACCCAGGAATCACTTTGAGTAAACTCCGCAGCCCCTGGCGGAAAAGCATACCGATACCAAGCGTCCCCGCCACTTCAAGCAGCGTCTTCTTGTCAAGGGTTTGTCGATACACCCCAGCGATGGTATGGAGCAGTTTGAGTTGGAGCGCACTCAACACGGGGAGATCGGCCACCGGCAACGGGGCCGCGGCAATGGCGCTCGCCGCGACCGCATACGCGAGAATGTAGGGTTGCGCACGACGAAAATGCAAATCTTTCAGCTCACGGGTGAGCGACGGAAACTGGCGGAAGGTTTCGTACAACGCATGCGGGTGAGCTTCGGCTAAGGCATCCAGCAATGCCTCGCGTCCATAGAACGGCTCAGCGAATCCATCTTCCGGTAACGTAAAGTCTATCGGGACAAATCGACGCACGGGAATGTCGGCAAACAGTGTCCGTTGAAATGAGAGCGCTCGCGCCAAATCCACGGGGACGCTGCTCGGTAAAGGTTGTTGCGCGAAGGGATACGGAACGGGGTGCTCGGACATCTCTGGCGGATACCCTTCGTGTAAGGTCGTCTGCGCGACAATGATTGGCCAGCTTGGCTTCGCGCGGACAATCGTCGTCAGCGCTCGCAAGAGCCCCGCCAACGCCATGTCTTGCGCCTTGACGACGACTAACAACATGTGTGCTTCTTCTCGGAAGGCGGTGATATCGTCGTGGGGATCGTACCCAGCTTCCCCTACCCCACGAGTATCGAGGAAAGTGACCACGGGAAACTCAGGATCGGGAAAGTCGTACCGCGACGCCCAGCGGGTACAGGGCGCGAAGCCGGAGCCGATTTGCGCGCGCTCGGCTCCGGTTAATGCGCGAATAATGGAAGTCTTCCCCGTTTGGACTTTCCCAAACAGCCAGACGACGGAGGGAGGTACCCCACGACGAAGACGAGCGAACGTTGTTCGCAGCTCCTCGTCCGTCAGTCGCGGAGTCAGCAGCCAGCGGAGCGATTTAGGAATAATAGCGGAATAATCCTTCAGCAATGCAGACAGGTTTTGTCCCACCTTCAACCTCAAATGAAATCCCAACGGTCACTTGGATCCCACCAGACACATCCTCGACATTTTCGAGCTTCGCGCGGGCACGGACACGTTTGCCAATCGGCACCGGCGCGGGAAAGCGCAGTTTGTTCAACCCATAATTGACGCCCATTTTGATACCCTGCACCGCCCAAATCTGGCTCATCAGATACGGTGCGAGAGACAGCGTGTAATAGCCATGCGCGATGGGACCACCAAACGGCGATTCTTTCTTCGCGCGTTCCACATCCAAATGAATCCACTGGTGATCGTGCGTGGCGTCGGCAAACGTCTGAATCTCCGGTTGCGTAACGGCGTGCCACTCCGACACTCCTAGCTCCTGCCCAACCAGCGACTTGACTTCGTTAAACTGGACCATCCGTACAGCCATGAAGATACTCCTTTCGTATTTCGTCTCTTTTTTCCCACCTGATCTCGCGGGGTGACAGCACTGCGAGCGGGGATGCGCTTCCACTGCTGCTGCGCTTCTTATAAAGAGAGCCCATGTCGGACGCAACACCAGCAAATCCTCACGTGGGCTTATGTGCGACGTGTCGTCATAAACGAGAGGTCGTGAGTGGAAAGGGCTCACGCTTTCTGTACTGTGTCCGCGCGGAGACGGAAGCCGAGTATCGCAAGTATCCACCATTACCCGTTCTGCACTGTCCCGGTTACGACATCTCGCCATCCTCAACGCGGGAATAAATGCGCTCCCCCCTGTTCGCGTCCGTCACGATGCGTGCTACTAGGGTTGGAACGGAGGGTGTTATGTCCAGAACTACACTGCGACAGCGAAAACGATCTCATCGTTCTCAGCCCGCCTCACGTCTGAACCAACCATGCCCACTCACCGCGGCGTCCAAGAAAAACGGGGACTCCGCCATGCCTTTAGAAGTCTTTGTCCGACTGGTGGCACGCGCGCTTGATTCATTGCCGGATGAAATCGTCGAAAAATTGTCCAATGTCGCCGTGGCCGTTGAGGATCGTCCCTCGCCAGAAGTATTGGCGGAAACCGGGTGCGCCGATCCGCAGGACCTTTTTGGACTCTATCGCGGTATTCCCCGCCCGTGGCGGTCCACATTTGCTCCGTTATCCGACTTTCCCGATAAGATCGAGATTTATTATCAGCCCATTATTCGCGCGGGTCTGCGACCACGAGAGATTCAAGAACTGGTGCGGCGCGTCGTCATTCACGAAGTGGGACACCATTTCGGCATGAGCGATCAACAACTGAGAGCGTTGGGATACTAGGTCTTTCAGAAATTGTGAGGTCTTGCCGTTCCTCCTCAGTTTGCTATACCAGCCTCCGACTCTGTACACCGAAAAGGAGAAAACCATGCCCCTCGATCCACAAGCCAAAGCGTTTCTCGACCAAGCCGCCGCTTCAGGCGCACCACCGTTCAGTATGATGACCGTGCAACAAGCCCGTGACGCCCTCGGCGCGTTGTTTGCCCCGAAAGGTCCGCGCGAACCCGTCAAGAGTGTCGAAGATCGGGTCGTCAACGCCGGGGGAGTCAAACTCCCCGTGCGCATTTACACTCCGGAAGGCACAGGCCCATTGCCGATCCTCGTCTTCTTCCACGGTGGGGGATGGGTCGTCGGTAATTGTGAATCACACGATACCCCCTGCCGTTCCCTGGCAAATGGCGCGGGGTGCATCGTCGTTTCGGTTGACTATCGCTTAGCCCCGGAACACAAATTCCCCGCCCCTGCCGAAGACTGTTATGCCGCGACGAAATGGGCGGCACTCAATGCCGCGGGATTTGGTGGTGATCCGCGACGGATCGCCGTTGGAGGTGATAGCGCGGGCGGTAATCTCGCTGCGGCCGTGGCTCAGATGGCGACTGACCGAGGCGCACCGACCCTTGCTTTTCAGTTGCTCATCTATCCCGTCACCGATCATTCATACGCAACGTCTTCGTATCGCACCAATGCCGAAGGCTATCTACTCACCAAAGATTCAATGCAATGGTTTTGGAACCACTATCTGCAAAATGAAAATGACGGGCAGAATCCGTATGCCTCACCAATCCGTGGCCAACGGTTGACCAATCTCCCACCAGCACTCGTCATTACCGCGGAATTCGATCCGCTCCGCGATGAAGGGGAGGCCTACGCCACCAAGATGAAACAAGCTGGAGTGTCGGTCACATATACCAATTATAAAGGGATGATCCACGGCTTCTTTAGTCTGGCGGACATCATGGACCAAGGAAAACAAGCAGTGAAGGAAGCCTGCACGCATCTCCGTGCGGCATTTGCGAAAGGTTGAGCACGCGTTCGCGGCAGGGCGTACCGCAGTGCGCCCTGCTCAATGACGAACGAATTCTCTAGATTCCGCAATCCCAAATCCGCAATAGTCAGGCTGAACGGTCGTGCTCCCAGCTTCGCGGCATCCGTACCGATGGTGCCTGGCTACTCGCGAAGTGGGCACGGACCTTGGCGAGGTCCTCGCATGTATCAATCTCAGCCCACCACCGCCCTTCTATCGACACAGTTTCCACGAGAGACGAGGGGCACAGCGAGTTGATCACTGACAGATACCACATTTGTAAGGCTTGCGGCTCGCGGATCGCCACATCCAAGGCGTCACGAAAAGCAGGAACGCCAATGCCACGAAACATCATCAGCCCAATCGACTCACCATGAACAGTTGCCAGTGGAAGCGTTTTCCCCACTGCCTTCAGCTTTCTCCCCCCGTTGAGCGAGACTTTCATATCATCGTCGTCGTACTCAGCCTTGCGGTTAATCACGAGCGTGACTGGGGCTTCGGGAGAGGTCAGCAAGAGACGCGGCACGTCAGAGTCGAAGAGTGTGTCGCCATTGAGCAGAATAAAATCTTCCGTCATCTCGGCGGCAGCCGCCCAACAGGTGACGAGATTATTGGTCGTATCAAAAAAAGGATTGTAGCGCGTGCGCACGGTCAACCCAGGGATAGGGTGCGTCGCAAGAAAGCGTTCGACCCGCTCCGCTCCAAAACCAACCATAATGGTGACCTGCGTAATCCCACACCACGCTAATGCTCGCAATTGCAACTCGAGAACCGAACGGTCCCCGTCAACCGCAAGAAGACATTTTGGTTCTTCTTCCGTAAAAGGAAGCAACCGCCGCCCCTGCCCCGCACACAATATAATGATTTTCATTGGTTTCTGGAGAGAATGGTCAGCAGGGAATCGCGCCTATTCCTAGAGAGAGTTATTATCCGCGATGAAAGACGTGGACGATATTGTCTGCTCACCATTCGGGCCGGTATAAGAGAACCTCGTGAAAAAATCAAGGACGAGCAAGGCTGCGCCGCTGTCATCCGCATCGAGAAAGAACCAAACGGCGAACTCACGAGAGAAAATCCTCCCAGATTCGGCCCTGCCGTATCCTCAAGACCCGTCGGCACAAACGCCAGAGCGAGTGCCGCGGCAGGAAGCTTCTCCCACGAGAGAGCAGATCGTTCCCAGTGTAACGAACGCACCGTCGAGTGGCGTCCAAGAACAGGCAGGCATCCCCCTGCGGACCGGACGCATCGGCACCACGCTGCGGTGGTACGTCATCCGAGAACTCATGCGGCCAACACTGATCGCGTTGGCCGGGTTATCGGCGCTCGTCCTCACCAAGGATATGCTCGGATTCTCGGACCTGGTTATTAACCGAGGGATTGGTCTCTCCGCTGTTGGTGCGATCGCCTTCTATGAGCTGCTGCCCTTGCTATCGCAAACCCTACCGTTCTCTGTCCTGGTTGGCGTCTTGGTCGGTCTTGGACGGCTCAAATCCGACTTTGAACTCCTTGCGATGGAAGCCGCGGGTATTTCAGGGCGACGGTTAATCGATCCCGTGGGGGCATATACCACCGCACTCATGGCGATTGGGCTCCTGCTGTCCCTCCACGCCGCTCCTTGGGCTACGCGCTCATTAACAGCAACGCTGCAACGTATGACGACGGAAAATCCGGGACTCTCGCTCCGTGCGGGGACGGTCTACGACTTCAGTAAGGTGAGGATGGTAGCGCGCGAGGTGTCCGCCCGTGGCGATCAACTCCGTGGAGTGTTGTTGTGGATACCGGAACCTGGGCAAGTCATTTTTGCCGAGCGTGGGGAGTTGAGTCCCCTCAATGCTCAGACGACCCAACTCGCACTGTACGATGGCGTGATGCTCCCGGCTCCACCGCGGCGTAATGAAGAAACTCGCTTCGGCTCCTATTATCATATCCTGCAAGAGAATCCGGCTCCGTCGAAAGAGCTCGAACTGCTGGCGGGAGCGCGCATAGGCGAGATCCACACCATCATGACCACAACAAGTGAGCCACGTACAGCACTCCGCGCGCACGTCGAATGGCACCGTCGCCTCGCCTCCCCCGCCGCCACCATCGCTTTTGGCATACTCGCCGTGGCCCTGGTGGTCGTGAGTCGTCGATTCTCTCGCGCCGCTGGGGGTGTGAGCGGATTGATCGCAACCGTTGTCTATTATGCCCTCACTCAACTCGGAGAGGGACTCATCTACGCCAGCCTTGTTCCCGTGTGGTGCGGAATCTGGGCGCCCAACATCCTGGTCGTGCTCTTCGCGCTCCTGCTGCTCTGGCCCCGAGGGCGGTGGATCGTCCTCTCTCAGAAAGCGAGCCCCGATAGAACGACGAACGTAGAGCCGGCACGGCCGATTCCACATATTGGCCGTTACGTGCTGCAACGCTACGTCGCCCGGCAATATCTTCCCCTCATGCTCCTTTCGCTCGGTCTACTGTTTGTTGGCTACCTCCTCGTTGATGTCCTCGAACGATTGCAATGGTTCGCTCGCCATCAAGCGAGTGCGTTCGATATACTGCGCTTTTATGGTGCCCGTTCACCCCTCCTGCTCTCCCGCGTGCTGCCAATGGCACTGCTGCTCGCAACCGCATTGACCGTGAGTCTGCTCTCCACCAACCGTGAAATTACCGCCATGCGGGCCTGTGGGGTGGCTGTCGCGCGCGCCCTCACGCCGATTCTGCTAATCGCGGCGCTCTTCATTCCCGGCTCTCTCTGGCTCAACGAAGAGATCGTCCCGCGCACGAACGCCCATGCCGATCACCTGAAGGATACGGAAATCAAGAACAAGGGAGCAGAGGCGAACTTGAAACGGCAGATGATTTGGTATCAGGGCAACACGCAGCTCTACCAAGCCACGCAACTCAACCCCAAGCTGGGAGAGGCGCAAGGGCTATCGATCTATGAATTAGGAGAGAACGGACTACCGATCAGCCGCACGGATGCTCGCACGGCTCGACACATCGGCAACGGGGTGTGGGAACTGACCGATCCCGTGCGTATCGGGATTTCCGATCAAGGATTGCAAACCCTCCCGGCAACGAATCGCGCGCAACTCGGCGAAGCTCCTAGCTCAACCCTCGACACCATGCACCTGAATGCGCGACAATTAGCAAAAGCAATCCATGATGCTGAAGCGGGCGGCTACAATGCCACTCCGTATCATGTCGATTTTCATACCAAACTGGCCGCCCCGCTCGCGTGTTTTCTGCTACCAGCCATCGCCCTTTTCTTTGCGATTGCAGGGCCGCCCTTCCCTGGTCCGGCGGTCACGATTCTCGTCAGCAGCAGCCTTGGGATAGCATACATTTTACTGACAGGCGTCAGCACGTCACTCGGCTATGGAGCGATCTTGCCCCCACTCCTCGCGGGGTGGGGACCAGCGTTACTGCTGGCTGTTCTTGCACTGATGTTGGCAAGCCGTACTCGTTAAGGCAACAGGTTCCCTCTCCCCCCTAGTGGCACGTATTAACTAAATTGTAGTATATTGCTAATTCTCTGAAGGTGAGCAACACTCTTGAGGAGAACAAGATGCCCGCCAAGCGTTCCATTGTCACACTGACAAAAGAAGAAAAAACCCGTCTAAAGGAAGTCATCAGC
>SHZE01000052.1 GCA_009692435.1 Deltaproteobacteria bacterium
CGGCATAAGCTGCCGCAAAGGCGGGCAACAACTGCGTAAACTCTTCCTGTGTCAGGCCAGTCGCGGCCAGAAACTCTCGCGGACGCTCTTGTAACGTCAAATAGGTTAACATCCCACCAGTAGACACTATCCCCGATAATGTCTAGTGTAAGAAGCCGGTCTGCCCCAAGTGCGATGGCGTCTGCATGACGACCAAGGAATACGCAGCCTGGCAAGTCCGCGAGCGTCAACGCGCGCGCTCCATGTGGGACCAAATTTCGACTATCCTGCGCTACCCCTTGCAGGACCGACTGGCCTTTGTCGTCCTCGCCCTGTTCACCGGCCTGTTCGGCTTCGCGGCGCGCTTCACAGTGTACGCCGTACCATTCTCTCAGGGAATTTTACTGTGGTACTCTTCCATTCGTTGTATCAAGTGGCTAAGGGCAACATGCGCCGTGCCATGCCGGAATTTACCGATATCGCGGATTTATACCGACCCTTGCGCTTGAGTGCTGGGGTCCTGTTGATTGGCTGGGCTCCCGCACTTCTGTTGATGGTAATGCTGGGATCGAGTCTCAGCATGGGCGGATTGATCTGGGGACAACAAGAAGAGCCTGTGGCTATGGAACAGCCCACGCCGCAAACCCCGCGCGAGGCGGAACAGGAGGCGGCGGGAATAGGTCTTCTTGAGGGCCTCAAGGAAGATGCCGGGGAAGACAAAGGAACCTCGACACCTGAAAGTGAAGAAGACGATGCCGCGATTACTCGCAAACTGGAGGTGACACCACCTCCCCCAGCGATACCAGCGACCGCCACGGAGTATACCCTGAGCTTGTCGCTTCTGATCGGACTAGCGTTAGCCTGGAAGGTGGCCTACACGCCGGTTGCGCTGATCGTGGCCGCACTCTCTTCCAATCTGTGGTCGATTGTGAACCCACTGATTGGTATCGATACCATCAAACGGATGGGGCCCGTGTATATGCACGTCATGCTCATCTATTCCGGGTTTGCCGCGGCACGCTGGCTCGTAGGCTCCGCCCTGGGGTATGTGCCTGTGCCTCTACTCGGTGGGGTCGTGGTGTCGTTCGTCGATGCGTACTTCTACCTGGGCGTTGGTTGTCTGTTAGGGTTAGCGGTCTTCAAACGCGCGGATGAATTGGGGTGGGATTAACGGTCGGCCGAGCGCCAGTCTCTTGATGAGGAAGAACCAGGGAATCGGGGAAGGGAATGTCAGTGCTGTTCCCCTGATGTTTTACGCTTGACGTCTTACGTTGTTCTTCACGACATCTGACTCACATGCGTCAACGCTTGGTCGAAGTCGCTGATGAGATCGCGCCAATCTTCTAGCCCCACGGCCAGGCGAATGCCTCCGGGTTCAATCCCAAGCGCACGTTTCCGCTCTTCCGGGACCGCCGCGTGCGTCATGCCATACGGGTTTTCAATCAGCGTCTTGGTGTGGCCCAGGCTCACCGCCAACGTGATCGTATACGAGTGCTCGGCGATGTAGTCGATAAACGCCTCGGCGTGGCGGTTGCCTCCCTCCTCCTTTTTCAGTGTGAAGTGGAGGACTGAGCCTGGAGCGAACCGGCCACGATCATCGGTCATTTGCCGGAGCGCGAGTTCTCGCTGCGGATAGTGTTCGAGCCCAGGATATGAGACGCGAGCGACGAGCGGATGTTGTTCGAGGAACTGCGCGATTTTTTGGGCACTCTTTTGTTGGTTGACCATGCGTGTGGCCAAGGTTGGTAATCCGTATACCAAGAATGCCCAGGCACTCTTCGAGGTGAGCACGCCACCAAAATCCTTGCGGTAATACATCAACAAGCCATGCAGATCCTGTGGGGCAATGACCACGCCACCCATGTCCGTGCCAAAGCCACCAATGTCTTTCGTGAGACTGTGCACAACGATGTCGGCCCCATGCTCAAGCGGACGCTGACAATAGGGCGTGGCGAAAGTGTTGTCGACAATAATGCGGATTGGGACTGTCCGTCCCTTGTTGGCCTCATCAACCAGACGCCGGACTCGCGCGATATCGATCAACTGGAGCGTGGGATTGATCGGCGTCTCAAAGTAGATGACGCGAGTCTGCTCATTGAGGACCTCGCTCAGGCTGTCGGGATTCAGAAGATCAACAAAGCGTGTGCGGATGCCAGACCGTGGGAGCCAGTTGGTCAACAGACTATAGGTGCAACCATAGAGCACCTGATGCGCGACAATCTCTTCCTGTTGCTTGACGGTCACTCCGAAGACGGCACTGATGGCAGCCATGCCCGTGGCAAAACTCACCGCCGTCTCCCCGCCTTCCGCGGCAGCCAGGTTCTCCTCCAACATGCCGCGCGTGGGTTCATCCAGTCGATCATAAATATAGATGGGCACATGGTGTGGTGCCCCGGCTTCATCGGTGCCGAACTCCAGGAACCCCTGCACGCCGCGATGCGTGGAGTCGAGTCGAGTCGATAGGTCGTCGACGAAGAGATCGGCGCGACCACGTGGTGATCGTAGTCCCACTTGGTGTTATCGGCGCTGCCATGAATCAACCGGGTACGCATGTGGTAGGGCCCGTTCTTCTTAGGGTCACGCGCTTTCCTTGGCATAGGAGACTCCTTGGAGTGGGGAAAAGAAGAACACCGAAAAGAAAAAGGGAGACCAGGAGCACGTTATCCGTGGGACATCGGTGCCCCTGGTGTTGAAAGATCAACAGGGATCAATAATCGTCATCCCGGCGATCCCGGCGATCCCGGCGACGTTCATCTTCGAGTCGCTGCCGTTCGTATTCCTGTCTTCGTTGTTCCTCTTCATACTGATCGTCAGAGGCGCGACCACGTTCGTTCTGGTCCATCTGGTTCCCGACGATTGCGCCACCAACAGCACCAACGGCACCACCAATTGCCGCGCCTTTACCACCGCCAGCGAGTGCGCCAGTGCCAGCTCCGATCCCAGCGCCAAGGAGCGCGCCTTTTTGGGTATTTGACAGAGGCTCGGTGCATCCTGAGGCAGTCAGCAGGCACAGGCCAGCAATGACCTGCGCCGCTGAATTACCATAACCCTTCCATTGTCTCATAACGGTCTCCTTTCCCTAGAGAGGGGGGGTATAGGTATTAAGATGTCCCCATGCTGGGAAGCATCTCATTCGCGGCATTGTAAAGGTATTTTCGCTCGGAGCAACACAAAAAGATCGCTTACGCAGAGGTGATTGCTCGCGTGGGCTTTTTCAACAGGAACAAGAGCGCGAGCGCCGCCACATTTAGTGCCGCGCTCAAGAGAAATGCGGCATCATACCGTCCGGTCACAGCATACAGGTATCCAGCGATGAGCGGACCAAACGCGGCGGGTGAGCCGGAGATGGCGAAGATAAAGCCGGCAATAGAGCCGACCGAAGTCCGGCCATAAAAATCACCAATCAGCGCGGGGAAGAGCGCGGTGACTCCACCATACGCAAGCCCAAAGACTGCGGCCGCGGCATACAGTGACGCCAGGCCGGTACTGAAGGCAAAGCCGGTGAACCCCAGCGCCTGCAGCAGGAAACACAATCCGAGAGTTGGCACGCGCCCGATGCGATCCGAGATCGTGCCGATGAAGAGGCGTCCCATGAAACCCGCGAAGCCGATCACACTAATGGTCATGGCCGCACGGAATTGAGGGATGCCAAGGTCCACGGCGAAGGGGACGATATGGACCATTGGCATGAAAACAACGAGCCATGTCAGCGTGAACACGACATTCAAAAGGAAAAAAGACTTGGTGCGCTTCGCTTCCGCGAGCGTCCAGTCATTGATAAAAGGAGAAGGGAGCGATCCGATAGTTGGGAATGAGGGTGTTGGCGTCTGCCCATCCGGGAATAAACCTATGCGTTCTGGGTCACGAACAGTGAACGCGGCGCAGGCACTAATAACGGTCACCGCGACCATACCGAGCAGCAAATAGGCATGCCGCCAGCCGTAAGCGCCAATCAAGGCCGCGGCGAGGGGCGGAAAAATGAACGTGCCGAAACTCGCGCCGCTAGAGGTCAAACCGATGGCCAGCCCGCGTTTCTCGATAAACCAACGCACGACCGTGGCATTACAGGGCACATACGCGGCACTCATGCCGGAAGCGGCGATCAGTCCCAGCGAGACATACATCTGCCAGAGGGCGGTGACTTGGCTGGTGAGCATAATACCAAGACCAAGCAGACACCCGCCAACCGTAATCACGAGGCGCGGTCCCCAGTGGTCAGTAAACCGACCAGCAACCGCACCCAGCGCGCTGTAGAGAAACACGTAGAGCGCATAAGGGAGAGATAGACTGTCGCGCCCCCAGCCCGTCTCCTTCGAGATCTCCGCCATGAATACCCCGAAGGAAAACTGGATACCATAGGCGACGCAGAGAATGACGAACGCACAAGCGACAATAACCCACCCGTAAAAGACACTTCCTTGTGCTGCTTCAGCGGCCGGGAGTGTTTGTATCTTACTCGTTGCTTGTTCCGCTTCGTTCATCAGCCACCGTGTCTGTTAATGAAGAATTGAGAATGCCGAACGCAAGGATTTCCTTGGCAATTCTTCATTGTTCATTCTTCATTGTTCATTAAAAAAGTCCTAGCGCTTTCGCGATATTCACCCGCTGAATCTCATCGGTCCCACCAGGAATGCGGAGGTTACGCGCGATGCGAAAAATTTTCTCGATTCCCGATTCCTTCATCAATCCGTGCGCGCCATGGAGTTGCACCGCGCGGTCGGCGACTCGATAGAGTGCTTCATCACAAAAAACCTTGAGGGCACAGACAACCTGAATCAGATGCGGATCAACTTTCAGCTTCCACAGATCCCCCTGGTCCGCTTGCCACAAGGATTGCAATGACATCGCGCGCATGGCTTGGACATCGAGGTACGAATCGACAATCATCCACTGCAAAGCTTGAAAACGACTCAACGGGCCGCCAAACGCTTGGCGATTCTTGATATAGGACACGCATCGATCGAGCAAATACTGACCAAGGCCCGTACACATGCCACCACGACGGACACGAATCCAGTTAATCATTCCCATGCTGAGATAGAAACCTTCGCCCTCGTGACCCCACGTGTGATCGAGCGAGACGCGGCAATTGTCAAAAAGCAGCTCGCCAGTCATGCCATCATCCATGATCGTGCGATAGGTGCGGCCGATGCGCAGACCTGGCGCATCGCGCTCGACGACAAATGTCGTACCTCCCGCGCCGTGCTTGCTGGGATCGGTCATGGCACAGACGAGAATTAGTTCGGCATACGGCGCATTAGTAATGTAAGCCTTGGTCCCGTTGAGCACCCATTCATCACCACGCCGTTGGGCGCGCGTTTCCATCCCCAAAACATCCGAGCCGCCGCGATACTCCGTGATTGCATACGCCGCCGTCCAGTCGCCGCGCATCATCGGTGCGAGGTACTGCTGTTTCTGCTCATCGGTCAGAAACATCAGCATGCGGTTGGGACCTTCAGTCCACGACAACATCCACTGCGTGACACCAATGCCATGTTGGTAGACCGCTTCGTGCACGAAGAACATATCCGTCAGGCTGAACCCACCACCACCAACTTCCTTGGGCATGTGGAGCGCATACAAGCCACGCTCGGCTGACCGCATGCGGATGGTGCGTTGCGCCGCCAACACTTCTGGCGCAAGCCGACCATCTTCACGCAAATAGAGATGTTCATTGACCAGATGGGCCGACAATGCGCGCTCAATCGGCGTGATCTCGTCGGCGATAAATTGGTGAATGTCACTGACGGTCTGTTGCACGTGGGGGGGAGGGGTGAAGTCGATCATAATCTCTTCTCAGGCGAAGAATGCTCCTGGATTCTGCCCGCGGTGGGCAAACCGCGCAAGGGGCGCAAGGGCAAAGAAGATTCCGGCTTCTCTTCAGCCAAGCCTCTTGCTAAGATCACGATCCGTGCACGCATACTCAGGTGGAATGACAAGGGAAGGCCCGCACGAAAAAAAGGGGGGAGTGCCCACGCAAATGGTCAAAATAAAATTTCGGAATCCCACGCACGACGCTCAGGGGGCATTGGCATTAGCGAAGCGGTGCAGAGTCATCTGTCTTCCAGATGATACTTACGAAGTCCCGGCCTCGGCCTTAGCGATCCTTGACGAATTGCGACTTCCTTATCATATCCTGGAGACGGAAGGCTTCGATTATGCCGTCCGAGCGCTACGAAATACTCCTGCCGCTTAAATATAACGACGGCACGGCAGTGGAGCCGGAAAAGTTCCAAGAAACGCGTCGGGAGTTGGTCTCACAATTCGGTGCGCTCACAATGGAGGTCTCGCCTCTTGCGGGGTTGTGGGTATCGGGCGAGCGTGAGTATCAGGATGAATTGATTCGTTTTGTCGTGGATACCGAAGCGACACCTGAAACCAACGAATTCTTCCAGACACTCAAGGAACGGCTGAAGGACCGTTTTCGCCAGATCGAAATTTGGGTGACGGCGTATCCCATTCGGCTGATCTAATCCGCGACGTTCCTACGCCTTCTTCATCATCCCCGTCTTCTTCGTATCATACCCATCAAGCGCCATCACCGCCTGTTTGAAATCCTCCGAGCATATAACGGTCGCCAGTTTTTGACCGAGGTCACTCTGATAAAACTCCTTGAGGAACACCAAGTCATATTCCTCCCGTTCGATGGGAACGAAATCGAGCCCCAACGCTTTAGCGGCGGATTTAATCCCAAGGCCCGTATCAGCTAAGCCACTGGCGATCGCCACGGCCACGGCCATGTGGGTCACGTCTTCTCGTTCGTACCCACGAACCTGTGCAGGTTTGATCTTTAGCTTGCTGAGTTTGTAATCGAGCAAGACGCGAGTGCCCGCCCCTGGCTGGCGGTTGACGAACATGACATCCGCGCGCCTAAGGTCCTTGAGACCCTTGATCTTCTTGGGGTTCCCTTTCGGCACGATGAGCCCTTGCTCGCGGATGACCAGGTTCATCACCACCACTTTCGCAAGCAACTGTTGTCGCTTGAGGTCGGGAAGATTGTACTTCCCCGTAGCGGGATCAAGCAGATGCGTGCCGATGATATGAGCCTCGTTCCGTTTGAGCGCGACTAACCCACCCAACGAACCGATATTGCTGGCCGAAATCTTGATCCCGGGAAATTGCGCCCGAAGCTGATCGTCAAGCACACCGATGGTGAGATCGTTACTGCCCGTGAAGAGAATCGTGTTGGCGATCTCTTCCGCCGGGCGCAGCAGCTCAACTTCGACCTCTTGTCCAGCGTTGAGCCCCTCGTCGAGCGAGGGGATACGAAGCACGCCGTCGGCTTTGACCATCGTGGTAATCACCCCAGCGCCCCGCCCCAAGGGGTTCACAATCACCCGGCCACCAACTTTGCCGAGACTGACACGGACGAATTCTTCCAGTCCCAAACGTGAAGGAATCTTGCGGGGCAAGAACGCCATGACCTTCTGTGGCTCTTCCGCGAGCCGCCCAAGACAATAGGCGATCAACGGGCGAAGAATCTGCTGGCAGATCACCACCGCCGAGACTGGATACCCTGGCAGACCGATCACAGGCTTGCCGTTGATCTTCGCCAAAATGGCGGGCTTGCCTGGCATGACATCAATACCGTGAACCAAGACCTCGCCCAGGGCTTCGAGCGCGCGAATAGTAAAATCATGCTCGCCCGCCGACGACCCGGCGATAATGACCACGATATCCTGCTCTTTGACGGCCTTGGTGAGTGCCTTGGTGATGGTTGGCAGATCGTCGATCACGCGTGGTAACCGGTGCGGCTGTCCACCCCACTCTTCAACAAAGGCGGCGGTCACGCGGGAATTGAACTCAATGATGCGTCCCGGTTTCGCGGGCTCGCCCGGCTCGATCAACTCGGAGCCCGTGGGAATGATGCCAACGGTTGGTTTGGCGACAACCGGAATTTTGACATGGCCAGCGGCGAGCAGCGCGCCAATATCGTAGGGGCGCAGTTTATGACCACGCGGCAGCAGGGGTTCCGTGGCGACAATATCTTCGCCCACAAGACGGACATGCTGCCAAGGAGTGGCGGCGTCACGAATCTCAACTTCTTGCGCGTTCTTCTTAAAGACGCGTTCGATCATTACGACGGCATTCGCCCACGACGGGAGCGCGTTGCCAGTATCGACGTATTGAAAGATCGGCTGCCCAGTGGCGGCGGGACGACGCGTGTTGTCCTTCACGCGGGTGAGGGTGACGGCGGTGAACTCACTGGCACCGAACGTCTCTTCCGCGCGCACGGCGATGCCATCCATCGCGGCTCCGTGGTAATGCGGGGCGGAAAGTTGGGCGAAGATTGGTGCCGCGGTCGTGCGATGCAGTGAGTCATCGACCACGATGTACTCAACCCGCTTGGATGGAGTCACCGCGCCAAGAAAGGTGGCAAGCGCTTCCGGCAACGGCTTTTTGGTGAGGTAGCGTTTGCGTTCTGGGTGATCGGTTTTGTGATGATCTGGCATAATTCAGTGCGAAAATCGGGGGAAGGAGCCGGGGGACCAAGGACCAAGGGAAAAACAACTTGTCCTGTACGCAGGTACGAATTGTGCTTTTCCCCGCGGGCTTCGGTCCCCCGGCTTCGGTCTCCCGTCCCCGGTCCTTAAAACAGAATGACTTCCACCTCTTCCCCGGCCTCTTTTCCTTCTTCATTGTGAGGGATGCAAAACATACCGGTGGCTTGTACCAGGCTGAACACCGCGCCTGATTTCCCTGGTAATGGTTGGGCAAGCACGGTGCCGTTGTTCGGAGTGAGCAACACGCGCACATAATCTTCACGTCCAGGCGCGGAGGCGACATTCTGTGCAAGCCGCGCGCGTGTTGTTCGCAGCGGGGTAAACGCTGTTGCTGTCGGCTCTCCTCCGACTAGCCGCACCAGCGGTGCACCGAAGAGCGCGAACACCACCAGTGCCGAGACTGGATGTCCGGGCAGTCCCATGACCGGCTTTCCCGCGGCCTTGGCGAAGATCGTCGGTTTTCCTGGAGCGATTGAAATGCCGTGGAAAAAGACTTCCGATTTGGGAAATGAACAGACGATATCGACGGTCATATCTTTGATGCCAACCGAACTGCCGCCGGAGATCATCACCACATCCGCGACTTTGAGCGCCCGCGCCAGTGCTTTCGCAAAGGCGGGACGGTCGTCTTTCACCACCCCAAGGTCAATCGCTTCGCCGCCCGCTTCAGTAATCATGGCACGGAGCGAGTATTGGTTGACGTTGCGTATCTGTCCGGGTTTCGGGCTTTGCTCTGGCGCGACGATTTCATCACCCGTCGAGATCAGCGCGACTTTGGGGCGACGATGTACCGGCACTTTGGTCAGCCCTACTCCTGTCAGTGCCCCGAGATCGTGAGCCCGCAATCGCCGGCCCGATGAGAAAATGGCCGCGCCTTTTTTGATGTCTTCGCCAATGCGCAAAATATTTTCCCACGGTGAGGTGCTACGTTGCACTTCGAGGGTGCCATCACCCATCTCTTCCGTGTACTCGACCATCACCATGGAGTCGGCCCCAGGTGGGAGCATACCGCCCGTGGCAATGCGCATGGTCTCGCCTTTTTTGAGCGTGCGAGTAACGGGTTTGCCCATCTCCACGGACCCGACCAGCTTGAGATACATCGGCAAACTGGCCGACGCACCAAACGTATCGTGGGCACGGACCGCGTAGCCATCCATGTTCGTGCGATGAAAATGCGGCAGGTCCACTGGTGAAGTGAGCGCTTTCGCGAGTATGCGACCGCACGCATCAACGGTTGCAATCGTCTCGCTCGCGGTTCGCGGAGCAAACGCGGCCAGTTGTTCTCGTGCCTCGGTCGAGGTGACAACGCGAAAGAAAGCCTTGACTGGCGCCAAAGCTACAGCCGCCGATGCGCGAGGCACGGTAACTCCTTTCTGATTTTCTCGATATAATCACGGTCGATTTCAGCGGTAATAATGCACTCCTTGTCCGGTGCGCGGGCAATGACCTTGCCCCACGGGTCGATAATCATGGAGTTGCCGTAGTCGGCATGACCGTGGACATTCTTGCCGATTTGATTGGGGGCAATCACGTAGGCTTGGTTCTCGATCGCGCGCGCCCGCAGCAACGGTTCCCAGTGAGCAGCACCAGTCGGAAACGTAAACGCCGACGGCACGAATAACACTTCCGCTCCTTGCTGAGCAAGTTGACGGTACAACTCAGGAAAGCGTAGGTCATAACACACGGAAAGCCCAAACGTACCGAGCGGCGTCTGCTGGACAATCACTTCCGTGCCAGGTTTCATCGACGCCGATTCCTTGACGGTGACTTGCCCAGGAATATCGATATCAAAAAGATGAATCTTGCGATAACACGCGAGGATTTCGCCGTCTGGATTCAACAGCAGACTCGTATTATGTGAACGTGGCTCATCCGAGCGCTCAAGGAACGAACCAGCCAGCAAGTGAAGACGATGCTGACGTGCCAACGCACGTAATCGGTCGGAGGTAGGACCGGGAATGGCTTCTGCTTGCTTTGTGCCTTCCCCTTTCGGTCCGCGCCACGAGAAGACTTCCGGTAGGACAACTAATGATGCCCCGCGTTCAGCGGCGAGCCGCACGAACGTTTCGGCCTTCGCGAGGTTTTCTTCCTTGACTGATGAGGCAGTCATTTGTACGGCAGCCGCTAAGTATGAGCGCATAACGATTCCTCCTAGTAAACAGAGGGGCGAGGCGTCATTGCTAACCCAAGGTCTCTTCCTTGAGCTCAATGCCCCAGACCCTCAATAAATTTCGGCACCCCTCGGCGAAATCTCCCGTGAACTGAATCATTTGGAAAAGAGTGAGCCACTGCAACGATTTGAGGTCACACTCGCGATATTGAAACGGGATGATGTGATCCTCGTAGCGTAGGTCTTGCAAGGCAAACGCCACTTCTCTTTTGACCCACATCGAATTGATCGCATCAGGAGAGAGGAGAACGACAAACCAGTCGCAGCACTGCAACGCGCTCAGAATTTCGTTCTGCCATTGTTGAGCACCCAGGATGTTTTGCGGACTGAAGAATACCGGAATACTGTGACGTGCGAGGGTATGAGCGAGGCGCTGAGCCATCGCTCGGTCTTGAGTCGCATGGGAAAGAAAAATTTCGGTTGGTGGCATTGCTCAGTTGGCAAAGGTAGCAATTTTATCGATCACTTGCCGCCAATCTTCCGCGTGCCCTTCAATCCGCACCGGGCTAAGCTTGCGCAGAATCCAGGGGACGTCCGCAGGGAGATCGGTTTTGTGGCCTAAGAAAACGAGAATGAGACGGCCGTGGTAGTGTTCGGACGTCAAGGCGTATTGGATTTCTTCTTTCACCCACTCTGACTCAAAGGCATGTGGGGTGATGAGGACGACCATGATATCCGACTCCTCAAGGGCGGCCCCCACCTTTTTCGCCCAATTATCACCGGGGAAAATTTCGTCTTCTGGAATCCATACCTTGAGCCCGGATTCCGTGAGTCGGTGAGCCAAGCGTTGTGCGACGGCTTTGTCCTTACTCGAATGGCTAATAAAAACTTGCATGACGGGAGTGTATGCGATTCTTCTTGAGGGCTCAATCCGCCAGAGCACAGGGCACAAGTCGAAAGACAAAAATAGGGAAAGTTGTCGGTGCGCTTCGCGCATCCTCCCCTTTTACTAGCCCCAAGTCTCAAGCCTCACGCTGTCCTCTGGCCACAATAACCTCAAACTCCTCCTCCGTCAGCGGCATCACCGAAAGTCGCCCTTGCCGAATCAGCGCCATATTTTGCAGGCGTTTCTCTTGCTTCATGTCACTCAGAAGAACGGGGTGCGGTAAGGGTTCGACCGGTTCGAGGTCCACGACGACCCAGCGCTGATCATCGGTGGTGGGGTCTTGGTACGCCTCTTTCACCACTCGTGCGATCCCCACCACCGCCAAGCCTTCGTTACTGTGGTAGAACAGCACCGCGTCACCTTGTTTCATCGCGTTCAGATTATTGCGCGCCTGATAATTGCGCACCCCGTCCCAATAGGTGCGTTTATCCTTGACGAACTGCGCCCACGAGTATTTGAATGGTTCTGATTTGACGAGCCAGTAGTTCATGTTTCGTCGTCCGTGATCCAAGGTCCAAGGTCCAAAAGTTTCGAGTTCCAAACTCAGTCCTCAGTCCTTTTTCTTTACATTTTTGCCTTTTGCCTTTTGATTTTTCCGGGAAGAAAGCTCACTATGAGAACCTCACGTGTAAAGGAGGGTTACTATGCCACACGGAAGTCGTCCAGAGTACCGGATCAAAGTCGAGAAGAATGTGCCCGCGAAAATGCGCGATGGCACAACGCTGTATGCCGATGTCTATCGCCCCGATGCCGAAGGGCGGTTCCCAGTGATTCTCTTGCGCCTCCCGTATGGGAAACACATGGCCGCCGATTTTGGCGATCACGAATTTTTTCCAGCTCGTGGGTACGTGGTGGTGATTCAAGACGGGCGCGGACGCTTTGATTCAGAAGGCACGTATTATCCCTTAATTGATGAGCCACAAGATGGATACGATACCGTCGAGTGGGCGGCCTCGCTCCCGTATGCGAATGGCCTCGTCGGGACTCAAGGGCAATCGTATTTGGGTGCGACCCAATATCTCCTCGCGCCAACCCGACCACCGCATCTGCGCTGTGCCTTTCCCGTTTCCGCCGCCGCCGACTTTCACCAGAGTTGGGTCTACCACACTGGTGGGGCGTTCTCGTTCGGCTGGCAGATTCCCTATGCCATTTTCCTGGCACGCAATACGATTGACCGACTCGGACTCAAAGAGGAGTTGTGGCCGAAGATTCGGCCCGACCTGCTGCGGGGGATCAACTTTGGCAATCCGCTCACTCCCGAAGCCTACAAACGCCTGCCGTTGATGTACTGGGCCGATCTGCTCAAGGACGTGGCCCCCTATATGCGCGAGTATTTGACCCACCCCGAAGACGGGCCCTACTGGTGGGCGGTGAGTGTCGAACGACAACACCGCAACATCAATATCCCCATGTACCACGTCAGTTCGTGGTACGATATTTTTCTGCGTGATGCGCTGGTCCACTTTAATGGCCTGCGTTCCCGAGCGATGACACCAGAAGCACGTGGTGGGCAACGGCTGTTGCTTGGCCCCTGGGCGCATCTCTTTCCCTATACCACCCCCACCACTGGTGGCACTGGGGACATCGACTTCGGTCCCAATGCCTTCATGGACCTGCATGATATTCAACTGCGCTGGTTTGATTATTGGCTAAAGGGCCTCGACAACGGCATGCTGGAAGAACCGCCGGTCCGTCTGTTTGTGATGGGGACGAATCAGTGGCGTGACGAGTATGAATGGCCGCTGGCCCGCACCCGTTACACTCCGTGCTATTTGCGCAGTCGCGGGAAAGCGAATAGCTTGCACGGCGATGGCACGCTCAGTTTCGAACCACCGACCGAAGAGCCCGCCGATCATTATCGCTACGACCCTGCCGACCCCGTGCCGACGTGCGGCGGCAACACCTTGATTATTCCTGTTGGCGTTAAAGACCAACGTGAGGTCGAAGCGCGGCACGATGTGTTGGTTTACACTAGTGACCCGCTCGAAAAACCCTTGGAAGTAACTGGGCCAATCAAAGTCGTGCTGTATGTGTCCTCGTCCGCGCCAGATACGGACTTCACCGCGAAGCTGGTGGATGTCAGGCCGGACGGTTATGCACAGAACATTGCCGACGGCATCGTGCGGGCTCGGTATCGTGAATCGGCCATGACGCCGAAGCTGCTGACCAAAGGAGAAGTGGTCGAGCTGACTATCGACCTGTGGGCGACCAGCCAGGTGTTCTTGCCTGGGCATCGACTGCGTATCGAAATCTCATCAAGCAATTTCCCGCGGTTTGACCGCAACCTGAATACCGGAGGCGATCAAGCCACGGAAACGCGGTGGGAAGTGGCGGAGCAGACGGTTTTCCATGGGCGACAGTTTCGCTCCCATATTCTTCTGCCGGTGATTCCCTAGCCAGATAGGCTGGGATTCCCGTCGGTCATCCCAGCCTATCTGGTACTCAATAGTGTTCGGCACAAATTTTGACGCTGGCACCGAAATTCTCTCTCCCTCAAGGGAGAGCGCTCTTTCAGGGGTAGGTTTTTCTCGTCGTCCCCAATTTTCACGGGTTTTCCGCATTCCTAGTTCCTCCCGTTCGTCGTGCCCGCGAAGGCGGGCATCCAGGCGCAGAGCCCCGTGGATTGCGGGATTACTGGATTCCCGCCTTCGCGGGAATGACGACCTTGCCTTTCTTTCGGGAAAAAACCTACCCCTGAAAGGGGAGTGGGCCAAATCAGTCCACAGGACATTGGCACACTTCGTAACCGAAAGTGAGAAATCCCCCCTAGCCCTCCTTTGCCAAAGGGGGGAATAAAACACCCCCTTTAGCAAAGGGGGTCGCGCGAAGCGCGGGGGGATTTGCGGCACTGTGCCACTGTCGTGTGGTTCGATTTAGGGTAAAGAGATGTCATGAGGAATACCACTCTCTCCCCCTCATCCTGACCTTCCCCGGAGGGAGAAGGGACCCATCGCCAGGCGCGCACGAATAGTGCCGAACAGTATTGTGGAGCCACAGTCGCCCTTTTCCCGTGGAGGTCTCGACTGCCCACGGCTCACCTGCTTGCAGTGGCGGGTTAGCTTTCCAAGACTCGACGGACGGTTTGCATTAAGTAGGCTACACTGTGCGTCCTCTTGCTAACGGCCGAGACCAATTGCTGCTTGATATAGGTACGCTCCCGCTCCGTCAGCACTTGTCCGGTGACGATGATCACCTTGAGCGACAACGCGCGGCGGTCCTCTCTCAGCCTGCGTAAGATCGTAAACCCGTCAACGTCTGGTAACATGAGGTCAAGGATGAGCACATCAGGAATCTCTTGGGCCAGTTGTGCGAGCGCGTCTTTTCCAGTGCTCGCGCCTTTCACTTCATGCCCTGCCGTGGTGAGAGTTTTCTCGGTTTGACGGAGAAAGACGAGATCATCATCCACCACCAACACTCGTTTCTTCTGGGCAGTTTCGAGGGAAGAGGCTGCCCCTCCTTGGATCGCGGCTTGCAAGTGCGCGGGAGCTACCGGTTTCAAGAGATACTCGGCTCCATCAAGAGCAAGCCCGCCCTCCACGGTCTCACTGCCGGAGATGATAATCACCGGAATTGATGAGACTCGACTTTGGCCATTTTTGGATAGCAGGAGGGCGAGACTTCCTTTAGGATAGAGTAGCTGTCTGACGGCAAACTCTTTCTGGGGAGGTGTCCGATGCCCTCGCTGCCACCTGAGATGATACTGGTATTCGCCCCCTTTGCGCA
>SHZE01000053.1 GCA_009692435.1 Deltaproteobacteria bacterium
TTGACCACATCCTGGCTCACGTCCTCCAAGTGGTCCGCCAAATACGTGCACGTACAATTCTTGGGCGTGCTGATCAGGTACTCGACGTACTGCTTCTTGGTAAGCATTGCCCTAAAATGCTATTTTTTGCCCTTACGCGTAAGTCCTGTAAACTGTTCAACGGTGTCCGGAGTTCGTGCGACATGTTGGCGAGGAACTCCGACTTGTATTTCGAGGTGAGGGCGAGTTGTTCCGCTTTTTCTTCGAGCGCTTGTCGCGCCTGTTCGACTTCCTGATGCTTTTGCGCAACCTCGACATTTTGTCGGGTGAGCAATTCGCTTTTTTCTTCAAGTTCTTCGTTAATCTGTTGTAATTCTTCTTGCTGCTCCTTGAGGTGCGCTTCTGATGTTTGCAAGGAACGGGTTTGTTCTTCCAAGCGGGCATTCGTTGCCTGCAATTCTTCTTGCTGGGCTTGTAGTTCTTCCGTCTGTGCCTGGGTCGTCCGCAACAGGGTTTCAACCTGGGCTCGTGAGCGTGCCGAATTCAAGACACTCGCTAACATCCCAGCCACGTGCGAGAACAACGTCAGACTGGCTTCGGTTAATGGGTGAAAGCTGCCCAGTTCGAGTACGCCCTCGACAACTTCGCGGTCAATGAGTGGAATCACCACAAGTGAGCGAGGGACGGATTCGCCCACCCCCGACGCGATCATGACATAGTCGTCCGGCACGTTGGTCACCACGATGGGTTTTTTCTCCAATGCAGCTTGTCCGACGAGGCCTTCTCCGGGGCGGAAGACATTCGAGAGGTTTTTACGCCGGGTGTACGCATAGCTGCCGACCATGTGGAGGCTTTCATCCTCTTCGCGAAGGTACAGGGCGCCAACTTGGGCGTTGACGTACTCGGCGAGGAAGGTTAACGCATTTTGGGCAAGTATGATCAAATCGGTTTCCCCTCGTAAACGATCATTCAAATCGGTTTGCCCGGTGCGAATCCAGTTTTCTTGTTGATTTTTCGCTGTGGTTTGGCGTAAGGCGTCGGTCATGCTGGCAAAAGCGATGACCATTTCATCTTTCTCTGAGCGTGGCGTAATATCGATCGTGTACTCTCCCCGTGCGATCCGTTGCGTTTGCTGCATGACCGACAAAAATGAAGACCGCAGCACGTTCAATGAATCGGAGAGCTGACCCACTTCATCTTGTGATTGCGTGCTGAGAGGTGCGGGAAATTCCCCCAAAGCTACTTGCCCAGCAAACTCGACCATAAGGGTCAGCCGACGCGTGAGCGACCGCGTCAACCAAAACGCGATGAACAAGGCGAGGACGAAGGTGACAACGGAGATCGAGAGCAGGAGCGAGCGTCCCGTGCGAGACGTTTCTTCCGAGGCGGTTGTATCTAGGCGATTGTCCTTCTCTTGAACCGAGAGAAGATCGCCGAGCGTAGCGAGCCACAAGGTATTTGCCGGTTCGGCGTGTTTCGTGAAAAGAACTTGGGCTTCATTGTGTTGACCATCAAGGACCAAGTCGAATGCTCGTTCGTTCAATGACCGCGCCGTGGATGCTGCCTCCTGAAGGCGCTTGAGTGTCTCATTTTCTTCTTCTCGCAGCACGTCTCCTTGGTCGCCAGTCCCTCCCTCTTCTATTTTCTGAAAGGCAACGTCATACTTTTTCTTTGCGGTCTTGAACTTCTCGATCAGTTGCTCCTGACGTTCCTTGTTGTCCACACTTAACGAGACATCCTTGGTGATGTCGGACATGGTGTGAACCGTGTCTGTCATCTGCTGGAGTATGACCATCTTCCGAAGATTGTCATTGACGATGTCATCCAAGCGTTCTTGGAGTTCCCTGATGCCATACAGTCCGGTCGCGACGAGAAAGGCCATCAAAACTAACAGGGTGCCGAAACCGAACCCAAGCTGGGTGCCTAATTTTGCGTTTTTGAGCATAGGAAATTATGTGGTAATGCGAGTTATCCTTCTCTCTGGGAAGAAAAGGACTGGGGTGGAAGCATGGAAATGACCTGAAGCAGAAGGGGCATTGATGCTGAGGTTAGCAGAATAAAAGTCCAAAACAAAATGCTTCCCATTGCTCCGAGGGCTCCCACGTTTGACGCGGTTCTCGAGAAATATGGGTTTCGCTTCACCTGTTCTCGCTTGCCTCGCTTCATCAACTCAAAGACACGGTAGGAGATAGGCAAAAGCGCGTCTCTAGGGGAGGGGAGTCATCACTATTGGTGATATATCTGTCGTGAGCCGCTGGAGAACGTCAGCAAGTCCGTGGCTCATGGCTTCGGCGACCGCTTCGGGATTGCGACGACTCGCGGACGTGGTGATCGTGTAAGACTGGAACCAGAAGGGCGCGAGATCCGTGGGCCGTGTGAGCCAGAAGTCGATACTGAGCGCCGCTTCCCACGTGGTGTCATGGTCGATCTCCTCGCACTGTCGAATCACTCCGCCGAGCACCACGTCCGCGGTGCTGTCGGTAGTGGGAAAAACCTGGGAGAAGAGTCCCGTGGTCTGAAGATAGCGGCGTGTCCAATGGGTGACTTGTTCTGCTGGCGACGAGGCCCAACGATGCGCATTATAGAGGTCGAACGCGTAGGGGGAGGTGCGATAGACCAGACGCTCTTGATCGTAGGGGTCGCGCGCGGTCAACGGCCGTACCACGAGCGACAGCTTGCCTCTGCTCGGAGCCTGCGCGGGCAGTCGCACCGCCAGCGCGTAATGGTGAATGGCTGGTTGTGGTTTGCTCAAGGTGCATCCCGCAGCGGTGATACTCCATACCGCCACGGCCAGGAACAATCGTGCGCGCATGTTCATTTATCGGGAATCTCTTTCTCTGGGACCTCAATCCCCCACACGAGGGTGGAAGGGTCTTGTTTGAGGGTGTTCATCGTCTCTTTCAGGTGACGCGAGGTCTCGGCTAAGTTGACGAGTAGCCGATTGAGGTCTTCACGGTTCTCGCTCAGGGTATCGTTGGCGTGCGTGGTGAGGCGGTTGGTCTGGGTGAGTAACTCATCCGCGTGTCGTGTGAGGGTGCGGACATCGCTCGCGAGGTTCGCGGTGACGGCGGCGGTTTGTCGCACTTGGACGATGGCCGCGCGCCCTTCACTGTAGAGATCACTCTTGATGTCATTGATGGCATCGGTCGCGCTCTTGATGCCTTTGGCGGCTTGGGCGAGATTATCGATCATCGTTTTGAGCGAGGTTCGAGTTTCCGGTGTGGATATCTCATCAAACGAGGCGTTGAGTGTTTCCGAGAGATGCGAGGCGTTCTTCAGAAAGGTCGAGATCGCCATGCGGTTGTCCGGGCTCAGGAGGTCTTGTTCGATGCGCGTCAGGGTGTTGAGCAAGCGTTCGGCGATGGCGCTGGCGCGATCGCGAAATTGCTCGAATTCGCCGCCAGAGACCGGAATCGAGCCGCCGAGTTCCAATGGCGGAGCTGCAGCGGAACCGCCAGAGAGTTCGATGAAGCGAATGCCCGTCACCAGCGAGCCAATTAAATGCGCCGAGGTATCGGTGCGGATCGGAGTCCCAGGTTGCAGGGCGACAGTCACCGCCGCGCGTGGGGGAACGTCTCTTGTCAGTTGGACAACCTCGACCTTGCCGACGGTGACCCCTTGATACTCGACCGCCGCACCCGGGAGGAGGCCACTGACCGATTGATCGAAGAGAATTTGATATGAATCCACGGGCCGGAAGAAGCGCGACCCCGCGAGCCACAGGACCGCCGCCGCGAAGATGAAGAAACTGACGGTGACAAAGATTCCAACTTTGAGACGAGTCTTCCCCATTAGGACTCTCCGTTGACGAGCAGGGTCTGGAGTAGCGCCTGCTGCATAGTCACTGGGCGTGGTTGCCGATCAAAGAACGCGTGCACCTGTGGATGCTCCAAGGCCCGCACGTCCGCCAGCGGGCCGGACGCGATCACTTTCCCCGCGTGCAGCATCACCGCTTGGTCGGCGATCATCTGAATACTACTGAGTTCGTGTGTCACGATGAGAATCACGACCCCAAGTTGCATCTTCAAGCGCAGGATCAGCTCGTCTAATTCACGAGCTGTGACCGGATCGAGCCCAGCCGACAGCTCATCGAACAGCAACAGTTGGGGATCAAGCGCGAGCGCTCGGGCAACAGCGGCTCGCTTTTTCATGCCGCCACTGATCTCGGCGGGCAATAAATGGCCGGCATGGCCGAGGCCCACGAGAGACAATTTCATGCGCGCGAGTGTTGTGGCGGTGGCGGCATCCGCTTTGGCGTGCTCGATAATGGGGAGGGCGACGTTTTCTTCAAGCGTCATGGAGTTAAAGAGCGCTCCTGCCTGGAACGACATGCCGAGGTTGCGCAGAATCACCTCTTGTTCATCTTCTGACGCCTGGTGAATGTCTTGGCCGTTGATGAGCACGCGGCCCGCGGCAGGGGTCAGCAGCCCGACAATATGACGCAAGAGCGTACTCTTTCCACATCCGCTGCCGCCGAGAATCACGGTGATCTCGCCACGTCGCGCCGTCATCGACACGCCGTCCAGAATCGTTCTGGTGCCGTAGCGCGCCACCAGATTCTCAACCTGCACGTAAGGGGTATCGGGGAGTGTGGTCATTTCTGGGTTACTCAAAATAGAAAAAGATCGTGGTAAACAGGGCATCGGCTAGGATACACAAGACGATCGAGGTCACAACCGAGGCGGTGGTGTTGGTACCGACTCCTTCGGCCCCGCCTTGGACGTACAGCCCACGATAACACGCCACCAACCCAATAAGGAGCGCGAACACCACGCTCTTCACCATGCCAGTAATCAGGTCACTAATCAGGAGTGCTTGCGCTGTTTGTTGGAGATAATTGCGGCTCCCGAGGCCGAGCAGAATGACGCCGATCCAGTAGCCGCCAAAAATTCCAGCCAGGTTGGACAGTATTGTGAGGCATGGGACCGCACACAGGAGTCCGAGAACGCGTGGCAACAAGAGAAAGCGCCCAGGACTCAAGGCCATCGTGCGCATGGCATCCACTTCTTCGGAGACCACCATGGTTCCCAGTTCCGCGGTAATCGCCGCGCCACTACGCCCGGACACGATAATGGCGGTAATCAACGGCGCCATTTCCCGCGTCATGGAGACGCCGACCAGATTGGCGATGTAAATCGCCGCCCCAAACTGTCGCAGTTGGCTGGCGCTGTTGAGCGCGAGCACCGCACCGATCAAGAAAGAGAGAAAGGTGACAATGGGAATCCCTTCGATCCCGACTTTGGTGATTTGTTCCAAGGTGCGGTCCCACTTCATGCCTTTGCCACGCCACGGAGCGATGACCAGCCAGTAGGTCAGCTCGCCAATTAAATCCAGCAGCCGTCGCCCAGCAGCCACGAACTCCAGGGTCTGCTCCCCAACCTCTTCGACCGGCGAAAGATCCTCCGCCGCGGTGGCTCCATCGGTGAGCATGTTTGTTTCGAGCCCGGTAAACGCTTGTTGCGCTTCTAGCGACAGGCTGGAAAATCGCACCTCAAGATTTTTTTTCTTTCCTTCGATGACCAGCCGCAAGAGCAGCGCCGCTTCAAGGCTCGTGAGTTTTTCCACGGCTTTCAGATCAAGAATCACGCGCGACCCTGGTGTGGCCTCCGCGAGCAGGTGTTCCCGCAGGTGGATGAGCGAAGCGCTATCGGCGGAGTGAATGGGGATGAGCATGAATAGTGAGTAGCGGGGTAGAGGTTGCTTGCCGCAGTTTGAAAAGCCGTGTTCAGTATTAATTCTGTGTCTTCATAGAGACTTCAGGGAAACGTGTAAAGGTTGGGACGAGAAGGATTGCTTCTGTCCTTGCGCGCCCACAATCATAGTCCCGGTGTTGTGACGTAAGCGTTGAGCGATCAGCTCCCAGCGTATTCGTGCTGACCGCTGACGTTTCGCTAACCACCAACCTCATGGTAGGAGGAATGGTATGGTACGACTGACGTTGTGGGTACGCTTGCGAGTAGCTCTTCTCCTTGTGTGGGGTGGATTGGTTCTGTCAAATTGTGGCGATGCAAAAACCGATCGCACGAAAGAAGGCAGTCCACCCGCGGCATCTTCCTCGTCCCAAGAGTCATTCACTGTGCCTCCTCGTGCTCAAGGACAAGTCATCGCCGGGCGCGATCTCGGTATGGCGGTCACGGGAAGTGGGGTAGAGGAGAGAACACGCTCGCTTGATGTGTTAGAGCACCAGCTCCTGTCATTTTTGCCGCGACTCCATGAAATATATGAGCAGGAACGAACAGCGGACTCTGGCTTGATGGGGAGTCTTGATGTGCAAATAACCATTGAACCGAATGGGGCGGTCTCCGACCTCCGGTTCCCTATCAAGCGAGTCTCCAGCGAAAAACTGACCACCGCGGTCTATGACCACATGCGCGGGTGGATTTTTCTTCCCGCGGAATCGCCCGTGGATTTTCGCTACCGTCTGCTCTTTGTTCCACCGGGTCTTGAGACTGCTTCGATTTCAGCATGGGAAAAACAACTCGCTGGTCGTGTGGTGGTCGAGCGCGACGTGGGGGAAACGGCTGTGTTGTCTCCGCCCGCGCCGGCCCCAGTTGATGCCGCGCTGCCGCTTCCCCCTGTTGAACAGGCCCCACCCGCAAAGCAACCTGGTCCTTCGGCAGAGCCGCGAGAAATGGCCTCGACGCGAGAGGCTGCTCCGCGAGCAAGAGAACGAGAGGACCCTCGCCCGCTTGCGAATGAGAAGATACGTCCGCCCAAATTCGAGCCGAAATGGTATCAGGTGACACGTCCGTCCGTATTGTATACCGCCCCAGATGCGACAGCGGATATTGTGACCCGGTTGAATTCTGGCAAGCGACTGTGGGTGGTCAGAGTTGTTGGTGCGGATTGGCTTGAAGTGCATTCGGTGAAGGGCCGCCGTCCTGGATTCCTGCCGCGGGAGACCGCACGACCAGAGTAATAGCGCGCAGGCCGGTAGTCTGCCGCGCCTGCTCAACTGCACTATCCGAGCATGGCACGGTGCCGATCAAAATCCCTCCGCGCCCCGCGCGGAGGGATTTCTCACTTACGCAAAATACGCGCGTAAATGCGCCGCTTCTCGCTGTTGACAGGCGACCGCGATCCGCAGTTTTTCCAAATGTTGCTCCATCGTCTTGGCTCCCTGCTTCACCGGATGCGCGGCAAAGAACTGTTGGATATCGGCTTCCAATGCGGGTGTCACGAGCGCGGTAATCCCCTCGCACATGCGTACGATAGAGTTGTCGGGATACTGTTGCAGCATCTCATCCCAGTGTTGTTTCAGAAAAGCCCAGGCATGTTCGCGGCCATCGGTGTTCAACAGGAGCGACCGCATTAGGTAGGGCGCGTTCTGGGTGCGTACCTCGCCGCTGAGGGTCATCTTGAGGGTTTGCTCTAATAACTCCGGGTGCCGAAAGGCCGCCAACGCGAACAGATAGCGCTGTTCTTCCTGCGGCGTTTTCGCGGTCTTCATCGTCGCGTGAAATTCTTCGTATTCGGCTTTGCCGCCGATATGCGTCAGAATGGAAACCAGGGCTGGCACGATATTGCGATCAACCGCGCCAGGGTTCGCTTTATATTGGTGATACCGGGTTTTCGCTTCGGCTTGGGTGGCGGCATCGTTGCCGACCGTGCCCAACGCGCCTAAGAGTTCACCTCGTAATTGGCTGAGGAGTTCGTGTTCTCCAGGCTGCGGAGCCCAACCCAATCGTTGCGTAATCGGGCCCAGGAGCGCCCGAATAAATGTCTGCAAGGCAGGGCGCTGAGTGGCATCCAGCAAGCGATACAGGTAATGACACGAGCCGACAATCGCTGTCCAGACGTTGTGGTCGGTTTCCTCGCGGAACAACTGGAGCAGATCAAGATACGTGGTCAGTGGCGTCAGTCCGGCCAACGTGGCGGCCCAGGTATCGTTGAGGAGATTAAATCGTTCCACGGCTGATAGATGCTCGTGCACATTGGCGGTGAGCCGGTTCAACAAATCTTGGGAGTAGCGGATGCGATAGAACCCATGTCCCCCAGCATTGACGATCACCCATTCCGGAGAGGCGGGAAGCGAAAGCCGCAGTTCGCGATCCGTCATCAATGCGGTTTGCGTATGGATTCCCGCGGCGGTTTTTGCCCGAAGAAAGATGGGCACATGCCAGCGTCGTTCGGCATCGGCGCTATTGGGGAGATATTGAAAAATCCGCTGCGATAGGATCACGTGCTGCTGTTCCACGGCGACGGAAATCAGTGGGTAGCCAGGTTGAAATACCCACGTATCCATCAGCGCGCGGACAGGTTGGCGAGCCGAGGCTTCAATGGCATCCCACAAATCGGTCGTTTCGGTGTTGGCGAACTCATGTTTGCGCAGATACGCGCTAATCCCAATGCGGAACACTTCTCCGCCTAAATACTGCTCCAACATCCGCAGAACGGCCGCGCCCTTTTCGTACGTGAGAATGTCGAACATGCCCGCCGCTTCCGCTGGCAGGCGCACCGGAAATTCAATCGGGCGGGTACTGCGCAGTCCATCGACTAACAAGGCCGCCGCGCGTGATACCGCGAAACTGGTCCAGCGCTGCCACTCCGGCTTACAGTGATCGACGGCCAGCATTTCCATGAAGGTCGCGAAGGCTTCGTTAAGCCACAGCCCATTCCACCAGCGCATCGTGACCAAATCGCCGAACCACATGTGCGCGTTCTCATGGGCGACCACGTCCGCCACGCGTTCCATTTCACTCCGGGTCGCGGTTGTGTCATCCACCAGAAGGGCGGTTTCACGAAAAGTGATGGCCCCCAGGTTTTCCATGGCACCAGAAGCAAAATCAGGAATCGCGATCAGGTCGAGTTTGTCACCGGGATACTTGTAGTCATAGTATCGGCTAAAAAACTCCAGCGACGCCGCGCCGATCTCTTGTCCAAATTTGGCCAGATGTCCCTTGCCGGGCACGGCCCAGACGCGCAACGGAGCCCCATCCACGTACATGGGGTCCGTCCCCTCGAACTCGCCAACGATGAATGCCATCAGATACGTGGACATCTTGATGGTATCGGCAAAGATGACTTCTTTCTTGACCGTGCCGAGAAGAGCGGTTTCGCGGACAATCGCAGTGTTCGAGATCGCGGTGAGTGTGTGATCGACCACCAAGGTGGTTTGGAAGACCGCTTTTGCCGCGGGTTCATCCCAACAGGGAAACGCGCGACGGGCGTCGGTCGATTCAAACTGGGTCGAGGCAAGCAGCTTCTCGTTTCCTTGCGCATCTTTATAGGTACTGCGATAGAACCCATGCAGCTTGTCGTTGAGGATACCAGAGAAAGTCAGGCGCAACTGGGCAGAGCCCGGAGCAATCTCCTGTGGAAAACGGAAGGTTGCCCGTTCTAGTGCTTCGTCGAGCGTGACTATCCCTTGAAGCGTTTTCCCATCGGCTCCCGTGAGCGTCGCGGTGTGAATCTGAAGTTCGGCGGCGTTCAGGATGATGTCCGTCACCGGCTCGCGCACGGTCACCGTCACGCTTTCTTCGCCGGCGAACGTAAAGGTTTTCAAGTCTGGCGTGAGGCGAATTTGATACCGTTCGGGAATGACGGTTTCCGGAAGTCGATAGGACTGACTATCGACAAAAACTGATCCTTGCTCGTGGGTATCTGACATAGTGACTCCTGTTCAAGAAGACATTTAGCTGTTAGCTGTTTAGCGAAGATAGAAAGGGGGAGAAAGGGGCTGAGGTGTCCCCGATCGATATTTGGTGCGTGTGTCCTTTTCTGTTTCGGCGAACTGTTCATGGCCAAGAACGAATAGCGGACCGTGAGAAATTGACCCTGCCGCGCGATCACGCTATGGAACATCTATAAATGATGAAACTGCTTCCTCAAGTGGGGAGATTATGAAGTACGATAATGACAATGATCTGGACCGTGGGGTTGTTACCGAAACCGAGAAGAAGCTGAAGAAGCCCCCTCTGTATAAGGTGCTCTTGCATAACGACAACTACACGACGCAGGAATTTGTCGTCTACATCTTGCAGTCGATCTTTCACCACCCGCCAACCAAAGCCACGCAAATCATGCTGCACGTCCATCGCCGCGGGATCGGTGTCGCTGGGGTCTACACCTACGAGGTCGCGGAAACCAAGGTCGACCAAGTGCATGCGCTGGCCAAAGAGTATGAGTTCCCATTGAAATGCACCATGGAAGAAGAGTGACAACGTCTCGTTTACGTTTCACGGATTATGCTTTACGCAAAGTGAAGGATTGAAGAACATGTTACGACTCAGCCGAGAACTCGAAATGACGTTTTCCTTAGCCGTCAAAGAAGCGAAACGCCGCCGGCACGAATATCTGTGTTTAGAGCATATTCTCTATGCCCTGACGTTTGATGAGGATGTGGCCGAGATTCTGCGCCATTGCGGTGGTGATGTGAAAACGTTGCAGCGTGATCTTGAAGCCTTCTTCAAGGACAGCATTGAACAAGTGGAGGAAGGAGAAGAGGCTGAGCCGCAACAGACCGTGGGGTTTCAGCGTGTCCTCCAACGTGCCGCCGCGCACGTGCAGTCGAGTGGCAAGGAAGTCGTTGAAGGGAAAAACATCTTGGTCGCGCTGTTTCGTGAAGAAAAGAGCCACGCTTTGTATCTCTTGCAACGCCAGGGCATCTCCCGCCTCGACCTGCTCAATTATATTTCTCACGGCGTATCCAAGCTTCCCCCCGAAGAGGAAGGCCCTGCTTCTCAGAACCACCAGGTGGAGGATGAGGACGAGTCGCGACCAGTGAAAGACCCACTCGAGGCGTTTACCGCCAATCTCGTGCAACGCGCCAAGGAAGGACTCATTGATCCGTTGATTGGTCGCTCGACCGAACTTGAGCGGACCATCCATGTGCTGGCGCGCCGACGCAAGAATAATCCCATTTATGTGGGAGACTCCGGCGTTGGGAAAACGGCGATTGTTGATGGTCTGGCGCTGCAAATTTTCAAGGGCGAAGTGCCGGAGGTGTTGAAGGACGCCGTAATCTATTCCCTTGATATGGGCGCGGTGCTGGCGGGCACGAAATTCCGTGGTCAGTTCGAAGAGCGCCTCAAGGCGGTGCTGAATGCGTTGAAGAAGCAGCCTAATGCCGTGTTGTTCATCGACGAGATTCATACGATCGTCGGCGCGGGCGCGACCAGCGGCGGGTCGATGGACGCTTCCAATATCCTCAAACCCGCGCTGGCCTCTGGTGCGCTCCGCTGCATTGGGGCCACGACCTATCACGAATATCGCAGTTATTTTGAGCGGGACCGGGCGCTCGCGCGCCGCTTCCAAAAAATTGAAGTGCCCGAGCCGAGTATCGAAGAAACCGTGCTGATTCTCGAAGGACTCAAGTCACATTATGAGAAGCACCACGGAGTCACCTACACCCCCGAAGCCCTGCGGGCGGCGGCGGAGCTGTCCGCGAAATATATCAATGATCGCTTCTTGCCGGATAAGGCGATTGACGTGATCGACGAGGTGGGTGCTGCGTTCAAGCTCAAGCCCGTCGAAGCGTCACGCGTTATCAACGACACGGACATCGAGGCGGTCGTGGCCAAAATCGCCCGGATTCCTCCCCGTAGTGTGTCGGTGTCGGACAAAGAACGGTTACACGATCTTGATGGCGATCTGAAGCGGGTGGTGTTTGGTCAGGATAAAGCCATTGAGACGGTGGTGACCGCGATCAAACTGTCACGCGCTGGGCTGGGCCATCCAGAGAAACCAGTGGGCTCGTTACTCTTCACTGGGCCAACTGGTGTGGGCAAAACGGAAGTGGCGAAACAGCTCGCGGCGACGTTGGGCTTGCAGTTCCTGCGCTTTGATATGAGTGAGTACATGGAGAAGCATACGGTCTCGCGCCTGATTGGTGCCCCTCCGGGATACGTCGGCTTCGACCAAGGCGGATTGCTGACCGAGGCGATCACGCGTAATCCGCATTCCGTCCTGCTCCTTGATGAGATCGAAAAAGCGCATCCCGACTTGTTCAACATTTTGTTACAAGTGATGGATCACGCGACGCTGACCGATAACAACGGCAAGAAAGCGGATTTTCGCCATGTCATCCTCATTATGACCAGCAACGCCGGCGCGAGGGAGATGGCCTCGGCATCAATTGGTTTTGGTGACCGTTCGAACCTTGGGAAAGGCGAGCAGGCACTGGAGCGGCTCTTTAATCCGGAATTTCGTAACCGCTTAGATGCCATTGTGACATTTGGTACACTCACGCCGGAAGCGGTGGAGAAAGTGGTGGACAAGTTCATGAACGAGATCGTCCTGCAGTTGGCGGAAAAGAAAGTGACGATCGCGTTGACGCCGGAAGCGCGCACGTACCTTGCCGAGAAAGGGTACGACAAGACCTTCGGCGCTCGGCCGATGGCGCGGTTAATTCAGAAGGAAATCAAGTTGGCGATTGCTGATGAGATTCTCTTCGGGAAGTTGCAGGACGGTGGCAAGGTCGAAGTTGGACTTGGGGAAGATGGATTGACCTTTCGCTACGCGCCTGCGGCGAATGAAAAATGAAGAATGAAAAATGAAGCCCGATGTTGCTGATGGTAGGGAGCTATACCCGCGGCGATTCTTGCCTTTCCGTTTTCCAAGGGTGCTTCTACTTTCTTCTCATTCTTCACTCTTCATTTCTTCCGTGGGTTCGCGTTCCACGACGATCCCCTGGCTTGGAGGAAAGAGGCAGTGGTCGTCGAGATAGAGTCCCGCCCGTAACCGACATTCTTCCTGAGTGAATTCCGGTCCACTTTCATTGGGGGTATAGCACTGCCCGTTGTACAGGGTGCCGTCCCTCTTCGCGCATTTTTCTTCGGGAGATTTCGTGTCCTCGATCCGACGCTTCGCTTCCTTTTGGAGTTCCTTCCACCTTTGTTTTGGATATGAACACGCGGAGACCCCTAGCGCCAGCAACATACACACACAGAACAACGACCGTCTCATGCCGATTTCCTTTCTCTTCCCGCTTTGGTGAACCTGGTTCGAGTGCCCGTTACGTTAGCGAATGTAACCCACCCTGGGAACGGGGAGGAGAGATGATGGTGAACCGCTACCGCGCATCTCGGATTCTTGGTAGGGTAAGCTGCCGGAAAAAAGACGGGTGAGGACACACAGTATGGCTGAATTTGCTTTTTCATCGTACGTACAGGTTGGGGAGCATCGGTACCGCGAACGCTTCGGGCTCGACTTTGAGGATTTTGCCGTTGGACAGGTGTTCAAGCATCGTCCAGGCCTGACGATTTCGCAACAAGATAATGTCGAGGAGTCGATGGACACGCTGAATCAGGCGATGATTCACTTTGATGCCCACTATGCCTCGAAGACGGAATTCCAACGACCCCTGGTGGTCAGCACGCTGACGTTGCAACGGCTCATTGGGATGACGTGGAAGACCTTCGCCAAGAAGGTGCGCATCCTCGGTTGGGCGGACATCAGTATGACCCGCCCGGTCTTTGGCGGTGATACGCTCTATGCCGAGACCGAAATCAAGGACACGCAAGAGGTTCCAGGCAACCCGACGTATGGAAAACTGACCGTGATCACGAAGGGGATCAATCAAGATGGGACGATGATCTGCTCAATGGAATACGACATGCTGGTGTACAAGCGGGCTGCCGTCCCATTCGGCAACGCCAACTATTAAAAATAAAACGTAACGAGTAAGAAGAATGTGAACGGATATCCTTTTCTCTTACGTTTTACGCATTACGTTTCACGCGTTATGAGAGGATGAACTGCAATGCCGGATTTTCATTCACATCGAAAACTCACCGACAATACGTTCATGGAGATTGCCGGGGTTGAATACGAGGACTTCATCGAAGGTCAAGTCTTCGAGCATCGCCCTGGACGGACGATCACCGCAGAGGAAAGTCGTCTGCATACCTTACGATCGGCGGATTTATCCATGCGCAACGCCGATAACATCTTCAACGCCAAAGTCTATGGTGGTGAAGAGATGATCAACGAGACGCTGGTCTTGAGTGTCGTGACGGCGATGACGACGAAGACGTTCAACAAAGTGGTGGCTAATTTGGGATGGAAGCAGATACAACTGCCCAATCCCGTGCGGGCTGGTGACACGATCCATGCTGAGTCAGAAGTGCTGGGCAAGCGCGAGTCGCAAACACGTCCGACACAAGGGGTGCTGCACATCAGAACCCGCGCCGTGAATCAACGAGGCGAAGAGGTGTGTTCCTTCGAGCGGCGATTATTGATTTACCGGCGTGGCTTGGGACCGTACGAAGCGGCGGGGTACTGAAGGCGTGAGAGTAAAACGTAACGAATAAAAAGGCACGGACTGTCAGTCTCTTTTCTTTTACGTTTTACGTTGCCTCCCACGCTTCACGGCGTTTGTTTAGTGCCCTTGCAGGTGTCCTTTGGCATCATCCGCCATCTCTTTTGCGGCATCCCCGGTCGCCTTCGCCGCATCTCCGGTTGCCTGAGCAGCGGACCCTACCATACCGGCCGCCGCCGCGGCGGTATCCTTTACTGCTTCTTTGGTCGCAGTGGCCGCTTCTCCTATTTTTTCTTTCGTCGTGTCCACTGCCTGTTCGACCGTCTTGGAAGCCGCGGTAACCGATTCCTGCGCTGCTGTAGCTGCACCGCTAGCCGCTTCTCTTGCTGCTCCCGCGGCATTCCCGGCTGCTTGTGCCGCCGTGCTTGCGGCTTGTCCCGCCTTGTCCGTTGCCGCCGCAGCCTTCTTTTTGGCCTCGTCGATTGCGCCCCCGACGCTTTTCCCGGTTTGTTCAGCGGTCTCGCCACTACAGCCGCTCAGGTTTAGCCCGGCGATTGTAATCCCGGCCGCTAGTGGCCTGTATTAACTAAATTATAGGATAGAGATGTTTGAGTGTAATGCGGGCATCGGCGGTTGTAAATTGCCAATCTGCTTTTGAGTGGTGTTTGTTACGGTAGGTTTGCCATGCTTTGATTTCTCGCGCGAGTGTTTTTTTAT
>SHZE01000054.1 GCA_009692435.1 Deltaproteobacteria bacterium
CTTGCGCCTCACGACCACTGGCATTTCGGATCGGGTCATGGAGATTGCATGCGGCTTGCACAATCTCCGCGTCAGTTGTCGTCACCCGCTCCCCACTTTCGATTTGTTCAGCTTGCTTAGCCCTGCTTAAACCCGATAATGTCTATTAAGTACGAATGAGTCTTCCGAGTTCCAATTCCAACCTTTAGTTGTCAGCCGCGCCCACCAATCAAATAGCAAACCGGCACCCACGTATCCCAGAGATGCCAGAATGAAACCACCCAACAGGAAGCCACCAAAAGCCTCACCCCAGTCTACCTGGCCACGTCCTGCTGAGGTCACCACCAAAACCAAAGCGAGGCCGACCCCAAGCCCGCCTGCTGTCTTCTTGAGCTTACGGCGAAACTCCCTCTTCCCCTGAACCTCGTCGAACGATGGGAGTTTAGGAAAGGCATTCCACTGGTCAATGACTTTCCAGTCCTGATCTTCGCTAATCGGCGTTGACTGCCACGTCTTGGGTGGCTTCGAGGGTCTCCAGTTCGCGAGGTAATCACGGTGGAGTTTCAGCCGCGTCTCTGATGGAAAAACGATATCCTTGGGCGGCGGTGCCGTTGAGACGGAAGAATCGCCGTCGGTCGATTTTTCCTTGGCCTTCGTTTGCGTGGTCGATGGGGAAAGATTGCTTTGACGCGGAGGCGGCGGCACCGGTTCGACAGGCTTAACGGGTGACGGAGCCGGGCTTGCGGCTTTACGGATTTCGGCGGCGAATTCCGCCGCGCTGCGATACCGGTCCTCCAGGTTGCGGCTCAGTGCTTTCGTCGCGACGGCGTCAAGTCGCGAATCAAGTCCATAGTGGCTGGGCAGCACATAAGCACCATCAGGGATATTGCCCGCCACCAAGTGCAGGAAGATCACTCCAAGTGAAAAGACATCGGAGGCGGGCGTGGCCGTCTTCCCCTCGCGTAGCTCTGGCGCGATATGCCCTGGAGTTCCGGGGACCGATACGGTACTGGGCGTCACCGTTACATCGCGCGCTATGCCGAAATCGAGGAGCACCGCGCGTCCGTCGTGCTCGACGAGGAATACATTAGCCGCCTTGAGATCGCGGTGAACGATCTTTTGGTCGTGCACCTGTTGGGCACCAGCGCATATATCCGCCATGATGCGTACGACCCGGTCAAAAGACATCCGGGCTGGCTCTTCCAGCTTGCTGGCGAGTGTTCGCCCTTCGAGCAACTCCATCACAAAAAACCGGTAGCCGTCGAGCGTCTTGCCCGCATCGAAGATACGAACGATGTTGGGATGGTCCAATTTCCGCAGGCTCTCGATCTCGCGGTCGAAACGTCGGAGGTAGGCTTCGTCGTCGAGGGCATCAGGCCGGAGCATTTTGATGGCGACGCGGCGCGAGTTGTGGCGGTCCTCAGCGAGATAGACCGCGCCCATACCGCCGTGGCCGAGAAGCTGATTGACGACGTAGGGGGAATGCGAGCGAGCAAGCTCGGCAGCGAATTCGGCGGCGGACATGGGCGTCCAGCCCAACCCATCTGGCCCGGAAGGTCCAGACTGCCGTGCATTTCGCAATGCGTCTCTAGCATCAGAAGAATTGGACATGGCTCCTCCGTGGAATGTGCATTGTTGTTGACGTGTTGAAAAATGGTCGTCCGTTCACAGCGACTCTTCGAGGGCTTGCATCTCGGCATTAACGTCGGTTTCGTTCGCCACGAGGTGATCGACGCGGTCTCGCAGCAGTTCGCGCAAGCGCCCGCGGAAACGATGAGCGTGAGACTTCAACGTGCCGACGGGGATATTCAGCCGCACGGAGATCGCACGGTAGCTTTCGCCCACCTCCCCACGTCGGCCTGGAGATACTCTCGTAATGCCGCGAAGATCGCCGACTTGCTCTCATCAGCGGCCTCGGACTCGAGTTCCGCCATGGCTCCGTTGAAAATTTCCAGTGCCAGCTTCCACTCAAACAGTTTCTCTGGCGAGAGGTTCATATCGGCCAGCTCGGTGGCGTACCGCGCGTCTGCTTCCAGGCCATTGATGTCGATATGGGGCACCCCTCCTCCTCGTTTCGCGGCGGCGGCGTATCGATGTTCGTCGATCAGGAAGTTCTCCACGCATCCCTGAACGAACGTGCGAAAACGGCCTTTCTCCCGATCAGCTTTCCCAAAGGTGCGGTGTTCGTAGGCGTAGAGGAAGAACTCCTGGAGCAAGTCCTCGGCTTTCTCGTGGCCGCAGCCGGACTTGCGGCGGAGGAACGTATAGATGGGATACGCGTAGAGTTGAAAGAGTTCCGCGAACGCCGCTTGTGTGCGAGGATGGGTGGGATCGCTGGCGTGGACGATGCGGGTCCATCGGGTGGTGGGAAATGACGCGCTTCTGGGTATGGGCATATCGACCTCCTCTATAGGGAGTATACGGAAAAACTTTGACCGGGTTGCGGGAAAGACGAAAATTTTTCGCACCTTCGGTCGATGGACGTGTCCATACCTCCAACATCGATTCACCCCGGCATTGCAAGCTCAATTCTTGAGCCCCGGCCCATCGCTTGAGTCTCCCGCTCGCTCACAGTACAGTAGCGCCATTGAAAAGGAGGATAATCATGGAATGCATTACGCAACTCGGATACCTGGGATTGAGCGTCAGCAACATTGGCCAGTGGGAACAGTTCGCCACGCAAACATTGGGATTGCAGATCAGTGGCCGTGAAGCGGATGGCACCTTATTACTGCGTAATGACGAGTATCAACGCCGTCTGCTGGTCCATCCGACTGGCAAGGATGATCTCGCGTACATCGGGTGGGAAGTGACCGATGAACACGCATTATCCCGCGTGGCCGATCAACTGAAAGCGGCGGGCACCGAAGTGCGTCAGGGGACTCCCGCCGAGGCCAAGGCGCGTGGGGTCATCAATCTCATGGCGTTTCGAGATCCCAGTGGCATCCCGATGGAAATTTTCTACGGCCCGTTGATGGCGTATAACGCGCCGTTTCAATCGCCACGTCCCATCTCCGGTTTTGTCGCGGGTGAGCATGGGTTCGGCCACATGGTCATCACCATGGATGACTTTGAGAAGAGCATTCACTTTTATCGCGATGTGCTGGGCATGCGCATCAGTGATTTCGTCGAAGTCGTGCGCCCAACCACTGGCCAGCAACTGCGGCTCGCCTTTTTCCATTGCAATCCCCGCCATCACACTATTGCATTCTACGCGGCTCCGAATCCACCCAAGCGCTTGAATCACTTCATGTTACAGACACGGGCGCTGGATGATGTCGGTGCGACGTTCAATCTGTGTCAGGATCAAGGGGTCCCGATCTCGCGGGGGCTGGGACGTCATACCAACGATCAGATGTTTTCTTTTTATTTGGTGTCGCCGTCCGGATTTGAGATCGAATACGGCTGGGGTGGACGCGTGGTCGATGACAGCACCTGGCAGGTGCAGTACCACCAAGGGGGCAGTATCTGGGGGCATCGACCGCTTACGCGGTAATCATAAAACCGGGGAAGAGCTGAAAAGGAAGCGGAGAACCGGAGAGGGAGACCATTCGCCCTTTCCTTTTGTCACCGCTTCCCCAATACTGGTCTTTATGCGGTAATCTGCCGCACGTACTTGCCGATCTTCTCAATCGCCTGTTGACCTTCCGGCAGAATCGGCGCGAAGAGATGCCACACGTGTGGCATCTCTGGCCACACTTCCAGCTCCACTTTGACACCCGCTTTCTTCGCCTTCTCAGTTAGACGGGTGGAATCGTCCAGTAAGGTCTCAGCATCCCCCACTTGAATGAGAAGCGGCGGAAGTCCAGTGAGGTCGGCATGCAAGGGCGCCGCTAGTGGCGACTTCGGATCTTTGCCACCGAGGTAGAGCTGTGCCATCCCCACCAAGCCTTGCTTCTGCACGACGGGATCGACTTTCGCTCTAGTCACCATCGACTCCCCTGTCCCTTCCATATCCACCCACGGGGAGATGCCCACTCCGGCGGCAGGGAGGGGAAGTTTCGCGTCCCGAATAGCGAGTAAGGTCGCCAGCGCCAGCCCACCACCAGCAGAGTCACCAGCGACAACAATGTTGGCGGGTTTAATGTTTTGCGAGAGCAGCCAGCGATACGCCGCCATTGCATCATCGACAGCAGCAGGGAATGGATGCTCCGGAGCCAGACGATAATCCAATGACAGACCGCGCGCACCAGAAGCTTTGGATAAACGTGCCACCAGCTCACGATGCGTGGCAATGGAACCCATCACATAGCCGCCGCCGTGCACGTACAGGATCACACGATCATCGGCGGCACCGGAAGCGGAAATCCATTCGGCGGGAACACCGCCAGCCTGCACCGGGGTACACTTCGTCTCCTCGGCTGAGGGAAAGGCCGACATCCCTTCCATCACGGCACGCAGGGCCTTGAGGTCGTTTCCAGCCTGCGCCATTTTCTCGCCCATCGTTTTGAACGCATCAAGAGCCATCTGTAGTTGTGGACTTGCCATATTCTCTCCTCACTTATCGGTTATTGTGGTTATTCCCGTCACTTTTTCTCCGCTTTCACTCTTCGTTTTGTTCTCACCGCGAGATTATGTCTTTTTCCCTTCTCGGACTTTTTCGGCGAATTTTCGCAAAAACTCAATGTTCAATGCCAGTTTTTCGCCAAGCCACAACGCATTCACGGTGTGGTCCGCCACATCATCTCCGGTCTCAGGGTGAATCAGGACATCCAGGCCAGCATGATTGAGCATGAGCCACTGGACCAGTGCGCTAAATTCACCCGGGACGAATTTCACTTGATACATCGACTTGGGATGTGGCCCCATAGCCCGCTCATGAATGCGGCCCAGCTCCACATCGAACCGCTCGGCGAGCCCATCGCGGACGATTAACGCCGTGGCACGGGTGGGTGGATCAAAGTACACGTGAACATGAAATCCACTGATTGCTTGCGAAGTGTTGCTGTTCATAGTTGTTCCGCACAAACCCCTCTCACGTTTATGAGAGGAGATCAACCGTCACGCAAGGCGTCTTCAAGAGACCCAGCCATGCTGCAAAGTGTGGACGGTGCCGGGAGGATACCACCATTCTCCGGTCTGACAGAGCGGGCATTTTTTAGGAAGCGATCCGCGCGTGTACTCCGGTACGCCAACGAGAGGTTTGACCGATCCCTCAAAAGCACCCTCGCGCGTCACCTTCTTGGTGAGCATGTAGAGTCCCATCCCACACTGGGGACACGACAGAATCGTCCCCGCATTTAGTGAGGATAACTGACTGACACGGTCGGCTGAAGGGCGTGGCATGCTCCCTCCTTTTTTTTGAGTCGTGGCGTCATTCGTGCACCGGATTTGCCAGCGCACGGAGAGCACCCCACTCATTACTGGCTACTGACCCCTGACGACTTCTCTTATCGGACCCCCCGTCGCTGCCCGCGTGCGCCTTGCACCCGCGCGGCGAACTCAGACGGTCGCATAATCAGCGAGCCGTGCGATTCTTCTTTCTCGTGCTGCTTTTCTTCATGGTAGTGCAGAGCGATACTCTGGCGGATGAGTTCCTCGCAGAAGGGAATCCCCTTCCCTCCTTGCGTGCTCTGCTTGAGCGCCAGAGAGACCGCGAAGGCCCGTTTGGCGGCTTCTTCTCGGCCAGTGGTCCAGAAATATAAGGCGGTTTCCTCTAGCCGACGTGCGTAGGCGACTCCCGACTCGCCAGCGAACACCTCAATGGTAGCGCTGTCGATCACCGTTTGGAGGCGATCTTGTTGCTGATAGCGATTGAGAATGAGCGGGCTCTCCTGCACTTGCGAGATTTTGTCCGTGTAATGATGCGCCCGTTCGTGATCAAGCATCCACAATTGCATTTCCGGCTCTTGTAACAATGGCACGGAGGTCTGGAGCAACGTCACGTCGGTGGCGATCGCTTCGATATCGAGAAATGTGGAGAGTGGGACCTCGACCGGTTGCGCGGGGGCATTCAGCAGATGCGTGCGAAACGACAGATAGACATCGGCGTCCTTGTTCTCCTTGGCTTTGGCGCGCTCATACCCTTCGTACATCACCGCGTCGCAATAACGCCATGGAACCTCGACTAATGTCATTTGCATACGGGTCGCGAAATCCTCACGCATCTGCCGCAGCTTTTTGCGACTGATCTCCGCGAAGTCGAAATACCGCAATCCTTCGGGTTCGTTGACCACGGCGGACAAATAATGCAATCCACCACCCGCCTTGGCTTTGACCACCCACAGCAGACGGTCGCCACTCCCGTCGATAGGAGAGAGATACCCTTCAGGCTCAAGAGGGGCAAAGATCGGGGGAGTAGGCTCCACGCGTTTCGCGACCAACCCCTTTTGTGACATTTTGTATAAGGAACGACGAAGCTCGTGGCGCAGTTCCTTGTCGCTGGTTTTGTCCTCCCACTCGACGAGAGCCTGGGCCACCTCCGGCGTGGGAAAATTTCCCAAGAGTGCCGCCAAGGCAATATCGGCGGCGGGATTCTTCCCGATATGTTCCTGGACCATGGCCACCGTCACGCTCTGGTCCTGTAACCGCGCCAAGCTCAGGCCCCATGTTGCCAAGAGCTTTTTCCCCTCGGCAACATGCGTGTGTCGAACGGCATCTTTCTTCGCCATAGCTCCCCTCCAGAGTGATGAAACCGGGAGCACCTAACCACCTCACCCTCGGACTGTCAACGGGAAGATCAAGCACGCTCTCCGACCTAGCTCCCTGCGACGATTACTGCTAGGAAATTGCCCATGTCAGTTCAGTTCTGCCCGCAATGCGGGACCAAAACGCTTCCACCAGCGAACTTTTGTGCATCGTGTGGCGCAACGCTTCCGAGCGCACTACCGCCCGCCCCCTCACATCAACCACCACCTGCCACGCTTCCACCCTCTGCTCCTCTGACACGCGCTTCCGTGTTCCCTGGGCTGCTCGTTATGGGCTTCTACCTGCTCGCGGGAACCGCCTTATGGGTGTTTGTCTTACGTTCCCAACCTTTCCCTACTGTGGGGGCCACGGATAGCGGAGGACCGTCGCGCGGCGGCTCACAAAATCTCGCACAAGCCACTCCCCCAGTCACGCTTCCAGATGATGTGAAACAACGGATCACTGAGTTTGTTGAGAAGGCCAAAGCGGCACCGCAAGACGCGAACGCATGGCGCACGCTCGCGGATGTCCAATTCCGCGCCTCACAAATTGACGCGAGTTATCGCAGTGCCGCCTTGTCGTCATACCACCATGTCTTGGAACTCTTACCGAACGATCTCCCGGCCATACGTGGCGTGGGCAACGTCTATTACGACTTCGAGGAATACAGCAAGGCGAAGGAATACTACGAGAAGTATTTGACGCTGAGCCCAGAGGATCCGGACGTGCGCACCGACCTGGGGACGATGTATCTCTACGCTAAGGATACCGACCGCGCGATCAAGGAATACCAGACAGTCGTCACCCAAAAGCCGGATTTCTTTCAGGCCTACTTCAACCTCGGCGTTGCCTATCACGAAAAAGGCGACCTCGACAAAGCGCGGGAGACTCTCGCCAAGGCCAAAACCTTAACTACCGACAAGGTCATCCATGAACGGGTGGACCAAGTCTTGGCCCAGTTTAATGGCGGACCAGCACCAACATCGGCCTCCATGCCTCCCCCCTCGACTCCCGCGCCACCCACGACTCCAGTAGCTCCAGAGTCGCCCGTGCCAGTCGCCATTGATCCCTCGCTGTCCCCCTTCCAGCAAGCGATTGAGAAACTCTTCCGCACGCACGACATCATGGGGCCGCGGATCAACGCCATCGAATGGCCAACCCCAACCGAAGCGCGGATTCTGATCCAGAATTTCCCCATGTCAGCGATGCCCCCGGATATGCGGGAACGCTTTCTCGGAAAGTTCCGCACCTTGATTAGCGAAGCAAAGACCAGTAATGGAATCAGCGGAACCGCAACGGTCACGTTTATTGACGCCGACAGCAAACAACTCATGGAAACGTTAAGCTCATGACACAGACACAACACAATACAGGGACACCCTATTATCTTCCGATTGGTGATGAGATCGATATTTTCCGCGCCGCGTATGACTGTCGATTACCAGTCCTTCTCAAAGGGCCAACCGGATGCGGCAAAACCCGCTTCGTCGAGTTCATGGCCCATTCATTAAAGAAGGAAGAGCGCATCGGGCCAGCGGGCAATCTGATTACCGTGGCCTGTCATGAAGACCTAACTGGGAGTGATTTAGTCGGTCGGTATTTGATTAAAGGCGACGAGACGGTCTGGATTGATGGTCCATTGACGCAGGCCGTGCGCATCGGGGCCGTCTGCTATCTCGACGAAATTGTTGAAGCCCGCAAGGACACCATCGTCCTGATCCATCCGCTGACCGACCATCGCCGGATTTTGCCGATTGATAAGAAAGGTGAAATCCTCGAAGCCCACTCCGACTTTTTATTAGTCATCTCGTATAACCCTGGCTATCAGAGCATTCTCAAGGACCTCAAGCACTCGACTCGTCAGCGGTTCGTGACTATCGAATTCACCTACCCGCCACGCGAGAAAGAGGCGCAGGTCATCGCTCACGAAAGCAAGCTGGAGTTTGATCTGGCTTTGGATTTGGCCAGACTCGGCGAAAAGGTGCGCCACCTCAAAGCGAGCGGGCTCGAAGAGGGAGTCAGCACTCGGTTATTGATTTATGCCGGACAACTGATTCATCGCGGCGTTCCGCCCCGGCGTGCCTGCGCGGTCGCGGTCTCTCGCTCGCTCACCGACGATCTGGATTCGCAACGGGCGATTGACGAGGTCATCTCCGCGCTGTTTCCCTAAAAGAACCGGCCCCTTCCCTGTCACCGCCAGATCGGGCTAGCCACAGCAGTCTTGTTACAATGCTCTAGAGCTAACGACGAAGCAGGAGTCATCCATGTTACATGCTGTGATCCTAGCAGGCGGTGGGGGTACACGCTTATGGCCGCTCAGCCGCGCGCAGTTCCCGAAACAATTTCTCTCTTTGTTCGGTGACCAGACTCTCCTCCAACAGACAGTGTCGCGACTGGAGACGATTGTCGCCCCGCAATGCGTCTGGATCGTGACAGGGCAAGAACAACGGTTCCTGGTCGAGGCGCAACTAGCTGCCCTTCCAGGGATGAGCACGGGGGCAGCACACGTCCTGACCGAACCCTGCGGACGGAATACCGCCGCCGCTATTGGCCTGGCGGCGATTCACCTCCACCGCGGCGATCCCGAAGCGGTCATGATTGTCTTGCCCGCCGACCACTGGATCGAACGACGCAGTGCATTTGTTGCACTCTTACAAGAGGCGGCAATACTCGCGGAGCGTGACTACCTCGTCACCTTGGGCATTGTCCCGGACCGCCCGGAAACCGGCTACGCCTATATCAAACGTGGACCAGCGTTAGCCCAACAGCCTGGGCGGACGACCGCGTATCAGGTCGAGCGCTTTGTCGAGAAACCATCCCTCCCAGTCGCGCAAGAGTATGTGGCCAACGGATACGACTGGAATGCGGGCATCTTCCTGTGGCGAGCGGCAACGATCCTGCAAGCAATCGCTACGGATATGCCTGCTTTACACGCTAGTCTCATGGAGATTGCGCAAAGCCTCGATAAGAAGAACGTCGATGACACGCTCACCACCATCTATCAGCATCTAGAGTCGGTCTCTATTGACTACGGAGTGCTAGAAAAGGCCGCGCGCCTCGTTGTTGTTCCCGCCGATATTGGCTGGTCGGACCTCGGCGAGTGGACCACGATTCATCGCCTCTCTCCACATGATGAACGTGGAAACACACTGACCGGGAATATCGTCAGTCTTGAGAATGACAATTCGTTCGTTTACAGCAGCCGCCGGCCAGTGGCGGCGATTGGTCTCAAGAACATGGTCGTGGTTGATACCGAAGATGCCTTGCTCGTGTGCGCACAAGATCGCGTGCAAGAGGTCAAGACAGCGGTCCAGCGCTTGCAAACCCAAGGAGCCGAGGTCGTCACCACCCCACATACCGTCCAGCGTCCGTGGGGTACCTATACCGTCCTCGAAGAAGGCACGCACTTCAAGGTCAAACGCATCGTCGTCGCGCCAGGAGCATCCCTGAGTCTGCAAATGCACCACCAGCGCAGTGAGCACTGGGTCGTTGTTCGTGGAGTGGCACAGGTAGTGAATGGCGAACAAGAGCTGGTTTTGCAAGCGAATCAATCCACCTACATCCCACAAGAAACGAAACATCGACTGGCGAATCCAGGCACCGAACCGCTAGAAATCATCGAAGTCCAAACCGGCCCCTATCTGGGCGAGGATGACATCGTGCGGTTCGCTGACATTTACGGCAGGACATCACCAGCGGTTTCGTAGGCAGGCCCGACGGACGGGCAAAAGGCAAAAGGCAAAAGGCAAAAGGCAAAAGGCAAAAGGCAAAAGGCAAAAGGCAAAAGGCAAAAGGCAAAAATAGAAAACCTCGCAGTTGCGTTCTCAGTCAACCCGAAACGCGAAACCCAAAACTCGTTTCTTCGACCTTGGACCCACGACTTTGGACCTTGGACCTTTATTTGCTCAAGACCTCCACCCGGAAATCCGACATCGCGTCGCGGTTCGCGAACGCCACTCGAAACGGAGCCACTTGGCCGGGCGCGAGCGGTTGAAGGGTCGGTAGCGTCATCCGTCGAGAAACGGTGTCGCCCTGCGCATTGATAGCGGAGACCCATACGATCACGTTGTCCGCGGTCCGCTCCTCGTCGATATTCCGAATCGTCCCCGTGACGGTCACAAACTTCTTGTCTTTACTGCGGGTGTTATCGAGTTCAACAATCTCCAATCGCGGAGCCCAAATACTCGGACGATCCGCTTCATCAGCTCGAACTTGTACAGTCCACTGATGCGTCACGCGCTCCCCCACCGCCGACAACACCGCGACCTCAACGCGATGTGTCCCAATGGGCTGATTCTTGAACTCCAAGAGTTCGTGGCCATTAACCGGCGTCCCATTAATCTTCCACTCATAGCGTAACTCCGGCTCCGGCACTCCCGGCACTTCCACCTCGACCCCAAAAAAACGGGAGAGGTGATCGTACAGCGTATAGCGACTCTCATGTGGGGTAAACATCACTAATTGTGGGGTCGGTGGGCGCGCTTCAATGCGAATATCCCAGCGCGTACTGACCTTCCCCCCGCGCGGATCGGTTACTTTCACTTCGACGCGCCACGTGCCCAGACTCTCCGCCGTGAAAGGAAACGTGGCATCACTCGCGACTTTCTTGCCGTTGAGGAGCCACTCATACAACAACTCCTCACCATCGGGGTCAATTGCCGTGGCTGACAGTGTGACGGTCGCGCCCTCGACCATGGTCACGGCATTTTCGTCAGGCACGCGGCCCGTGATCTCCGGAGGGGCATTCTTCGCCAGAGCGGGCGGTGGCGCTTCAACGGGAGTCAGAGGCGGCGGTGACTCTACCGGGGCCAGCACGGCAACCTGCCACTCCTGACTGACGGTTAATCCACCCCGATCACCCACGACCGCGCGTACCTGATGATTCCCTGTCCCTTGGGCTTTCCACCTGAACTTCGCTGAGGCCGAAGCGCGGGTATGGGAATTTTTTTTCCCATCAATTGACCATTCGTACACAAGGGTGTCTCCGTCAGGATCACTCGCTAGAGTGGAAAACGTCAACGTTGTCCCTTCAGGCGCGACGACGACACTGTTTCGCGGATCGACACGAGTGATCCGCGGCGGAGCATTCTCAACGACCGGCTTTTCCGGTTCTGGCGGGGCATTCTCGACCACGCGCGGCTTCTCCGGTTCTGACGGTTGTGGTGGAGAGAGTACCGCGATCCGCCATTCACGAGTCGCGGCGAGTCCTTTGCTATCGGTCACCACAGCTCGCACTCGGTGATTCCCGCTTCCCCGTGCTTTCCAATCAAAGCCGGGTTGGGTTCCCGTGACTTTGCCATCCAGTGTCCAGGCATACACCAGGGGCTCTCCTTCCGGATCCCTCGCCTCAAGCTGAAACGTTTGTGTCACCCCATCCATCAGCTCGATAGTCTCCGCCGGCGGCGTCAGTGAGAGGAGTAGCGGCGGTTGATTCTCGGGTGCGACAGGCGTGACGACTGGGTCAGACTTGGCAACAGGAGACGTGACCGTCAGGGGCGACTTCGCGACAAGAGAAAAAACCCCCATCCACCAAAGAGCAAATCCGAGAACCCCCACAGCCCCAGCTCCGATGAGCGCTGACGGGACACGCGAGGAAGGTCGCGCGGGAGCAACCTTTGCGCGTGGCAGTCGTCGGGGAGTCTTCTTTTCTTCACCAATCTCCCAATGGTCCTCGTCAATCTCGCTATCCATCATGAACGAAGGGACCACCGCGGGTGTTATCCCCTCTTTGGCGCCTCCCGGTTGCTGCGTCTCCGGCGGCTCGGTTGTTGGGACAGAAAGCGGATTGGCGTACGACAATCCTGGTAACGACAGGCGCGTGAGGGTTCCGGCCTTCAACGCCGCGCGACACTGTTCAAGGTCACGTAACAGTTGCGCGGCGGTGCGGTAGCGGTGCTCGCGAGACTTGGCAATCGCTTTGGTCACCACCGCCGTAAACACGGGGGGCGTGTCTGGCGAGAAGTCCGCGATATGCTCCTGCGACTCGTACAACACTTTGCCGACAATCGCTGTCTCATCAAGCCCGGCAAAGAACTGTTTTCCCGTATAGGCCTCATATATCACCATGCCCAAAGCGTAGATGTCAGCGGCACCATCGACCGACTCATGCCGTATTTGTTCCGGAGCGCAGTATTTCATGGTTCCCATGATCGTTCCGGTTCTCGTCGCATCACTTTGGCCAATTTCCTTTGCGATCCCAAAATCCATCACCACCACGCGGCCAGACTGGTCTTCGATCATGATATTGGACGGTTTCACATCGCGATGAATCACGGACGGCACTTGGGTATGCGCGTAGGTCAGCGCGGTCGCCACTTGGATGGCAATATGCAACACTTCGGCGAGCGGCATCGCGCCCTGCTCCCGAATATACTGACGGAGCGTTTTTCCCTCAATAAACTCCATCACGAAGTAGTGGAAGTTGAGGGCTTCATCGTAGTCAATATCTATCACCCGAACGATGTTAGGATGTTTCAGTCGTGCCATCAGTCGCGCTTCACGGGAGAACCGCGTCCGCATTTCATCCTGATCGGCGACCTCGTTCCGCAGAACCTTGAGGGCAAGCGTGGTATCTAAGGTGAGATGGCGCACTTGATACACCACACCCATGCCCCCTTGCCCAACTTTCTCCGTCACCGCGTATTTGCGAGAAATCTCCATCCGTGTAGGGCTCCGTTCTCCGCCTCAGGTTGTTATAGTCCCTCCATCTCTGGAGGCCCTTCGGTCTCCTCACCATCCTAAACTTTCGTGAGAGGGAAACAACCGATGCACCCACTCCGTAGGCAGCTTTGACTCTAGCCTTATACAGTGGGGGGTTCTTCAACGACATCCTTATTGCCGCTAAATCAGACCACAGGAGATTGGCACAGAGCCCCACACGCTGATAGATCAAGGATTGTGACATCTTTGGAACATGCAGCGAGGAGGTGCTGTGCCACGAGCCACGATAGTAGAGATTTCCCCTCCCGAGCAAGCCCAGATGCTGGCCGAGCTGCGGCGCGCCGGCTACGGCTATCTGTTGGCGTTACACATTTTGCTGCTCTGTGCCGCCCAGCGGAGTCCGACGGAGATTGCTGCCGTCCTCTTCTGTTCTCGCTCGACCGTGTACCGGGTGGTCCAGGCGTATCGGGCCGGACAGTGGGAGGGATTGGGGGAGGAAGAGAGTGCCGAGACAGCTTCATCCCGACGGCAAACGCTGCTGTCGCCCACACTGCGGCGTTCGGTGCTGGGAATTTTGCACAGCGCGCCGCGGCTGTGTGGGTGGTGTCGGACGCGCTGGAGTTGTGCCACGGTGGCCCTCGAACTCTTTGGGCGGCGCCGGATCACTGTTTCTGGCGAGACGGTGCGGCGGTGGCTCCATGAGTTAGGCTGGGAATGGAAGCGGGCCAAGCTGCGGGCCAAGGATGACGATCCAGAGCGGGTAGAGAAGTTGGTGCGGATTCGTTTCGCGTTTGAGCAGCTGTGGGCGGGCGCAGCATTATTCTTTGCGGATGAGTTGGATATTAGTCTGCTGCCGAAGGTCGGGTATCAGGGGATGCCCAAGGGGGAACAAGTGGAAGTGCTGACGCCGGGCACCAATGAGAAGCGCTATCTGGCCGGCGCCTTGGACATCACCACGGGGACGATCACGCAGTGTGTGTGGTATCGCAAGCAGACCGGCCTCTTCTTGGAGTTGCTCGACACGCTCGATCGGACGCATCCAGCCCCTCTCTTGACCCGGCTCACCGTCGTGGTGGACAACGCCAAGATTCATAAGGCCAAGAAAGTCCACCAGTGGTTGGCCGCTCACCCACGCTTGGAGTTGCTCTACCTGCCCACGTATTGTCCGCGCGCCAATCCGATTGAACGGGCCTTTGGCGATATCCATGACCAGTGTACGCGCAACCACACCCGGAAACAGATGTGGCGGCTGGTGCAGGATGTGCACCAACATCTCCGAGTCAATGGGCCGTGGCCGTATGCGCTGTCCGAGATCTACTACACCCCAGAGGTGACAGCGGCGGTGGCCGCGTTGCAGGCCGCTCAGACTACACCCACAGTGATCTCACGCCTTGCCGCGTGAGTGTCCCAATCTCGTGTGGTTTGATTTAGT
>SHZE01000055.1 GCA_009692435.1 Deltaproteobacteria bacterium
GGAAACAACGCCAGTTCAACGAACGCTTGCTCGATCTGTTTATTGACAACTTAGCTCTCGACCCAACTTGGGTGAAAAATCACCCGTGTTACGATGAACTCAGAACTTACGGGGCAATTGCAGCCTGATTCTGTCCGAACCATTGACAGAAAAGCAAAGCAGAAGAAAAAACTCATGCCCTTGTGACGAAAACCAGTCAGAAAACCAAAACTCGCAAGGGCGCGACGCGCCCCCAAGAAACGAACCGCCGAGAGAAGATGGATCAGCGTGGATATGAAAAAGCGAGTACCGCCCCAAAAAAAGGACAGCGAGAGCCTTCGTATAAGAAAGAGGGTGACCAATCCGCTTTTACCTTTGTCCCCTGCTCTTTTATGGGTCCGGATGGCAAAACGCGCCCTGGTTGGGAAATGCGCGTCGGGGACATGATGTTTGGTCGGGCGGATTCCCAAGAGACCTTGATGGCATACTACACGCGGTTACATGAACCGCCGCCTAGCGGGCATTGGCGAGAGCGTACCTGGGGACCGCAACGGCGAAAATCCACGGGGGGCCCCTTGCAAGCCGAGCACGACGACAGTGACAAACGCGACGAACTTACTGCCCATGAGGACATAGATGCGGACCTTGATGCGGTGATCGCCGACGACGATGAAGAGGGATCCGATCTCCTTGCGTAATCGCCGAGTTGGGCAATACGGCGACACCATGCCCAACTCACTCAGCTTAGAGAGTTCCCGCTCTTTCCGCCGCTTGCTCCCCCCCTTCTTAGTTGCCAGGAAGTCGATGACAGTGTAAGACTCCCACACTTGGTAGACATACACCCGGTATCTTTAATCTTGCAGGCATGTGAGCCGGTGATGGCGATTCAGCCGTCGCGGCGCTTGCCGTGCCATTCGATATTAAGATGTCCTCCCTTACTCAATTCCTTACTGGCTCGCTATGAATAAGAAAGCATACGATATTCTCCTCTTCAGCTACTACCGCGACGCTGAGTTACGCGGAGCGGATTTGATCCTGCGGCTCATCAACCGGCCCGACACCGCGGAATTGCAAACAAACCTGGCCCGACATCTGGCGGACGAAACCAATCATGCCTGGCTCTGGACTGAGAGGATTCAGGCTCTGGGTGGTACACCAACCCGCATTGAGGATGGCTATCATCGTCACCTGCGCCGCAAGGCGGGCGTCCCTACAACCTTGCTTGAACTGCTCACCTTAACCTATGTCGTCGAAGAACGGTCTGGGAAACGATACGAAGAACATGCGGCTCGCCCAGACGTGGATGCGGCCACGCTCAAGGCCCTACACGAGATGCGTGTGGATGAAGACTGGCATTTATCTTGGGTCGGTGAGGCGCTCAAAGAGTTGGGCAAGAAAGAAGGAAGCGAAAAGCTCGCGGCAGCACTGGCCCGCTACCGTGCGGCTGAAACTGAGGCATTTGCTGAAATGCGCGCGAACGAACAAAAGGCATTGCAGGAGATTGCCGCTGTAGAAGTAGGGCCTCAGTGAAGCCGCGACGCATGGCGAATTGGGCCTGACCATCCACCAAAGAGCACAGCCCCTGACCGCGTTTCGCTCCTCCAGGTGATAAAACTTGAGCACACGAAATGCCCTCAAATCTTGATGCGGGGCATTCACGCCCGCTTGCGATGCGGCAGAGGTGCCAGCTCACCGATTTGTTCCGTCAGCCGGTCGTGGAGACTCTCACACACGGTCTCACACAGATCGAAAACCACGTCATCGACAATACGATAGTAGACGTTGAGCCCTTCTTTCCGGCGGCTCACGAGACCGGCCTGCTGCAACATCCCTAAATGTTTCGACACATTCGCCTGCAACCCGTGGGTTGCCGCGATAATGTGGCCGACCGTTTGCTCCTCATTCCATAAGGCGTGGAGAATTTTTAGACGCATCGGCTCGCCGAGAACCTTGAAGCGGTCCGCAATCAATTGCAGCGCGGCAGCGGAGAGATTTTTTCGTTGACGTGGCATGCTGGTGATTGACGTTCATCTACTACATTGCTAAATAGCGATGTAGTAATATCATAACACGTGTAGATAAACAAGGGCGATACTCAGGGAGCATTCTTCTCATCGCCCACGGTTCGCTCACGGCTTTGGAGGTTCTAGTATGGAACAATTTACCCCAATCGCATCCCTCTGTGGTGGTGTTCTCATTGGCCTCAGTGCCTCGCTCTTATTACTCAGTGACGGCAAAATTGCCGGCATCAGTGGCATTGTGGGCGGACTGTTGCCCCCGATCAAGAATGATACCGCGTGGCGGCTGCTCTTCATCCTTGGGTTGCTGGCTGGAGGATTGCCATTTCAGCTCTTCTTGCCGGAGGTTTTGACTATCGGTATCACCCGATCCACAAGCACCCTTATTCTTGCCGGTCTGCTGGTGGGCTTCGGCACTCGTGTGGGCAATGGCTGCACCAGTGGACATGGGGTATGTGGCATCAGTCGATTGTCTCCCCGTTCACTCATCTCTACAGTCACATTCATCGTCACCGGTGCCATCACGGTCTACATCATGAACTATCTGCTAGGAGGAGCACTATGAACTCAGCACTGGCCGCTTTTGTCGCGGGCGTGATCTTCGCTATGGGGCTCGCTATTGGCGGAATGACAAAACCAGCGAAGGTTGTCGGGTTTCTCGATTTTACAGGGAACTGGGACCCAAGTCTCATGTTTGTCATGGGCGGAGCGGTGATGACGCACGCCATCTTGTACCGCCTCATCCGCAAACGTCCAACTCCGCTGTTCACAGAGGCTTTCTCAATCCCTACGCGGACAGATATTGACGCACGGCTGCTAGGCGGAGCTGCTCTCTTTGGAGTCGGTTGGGGACTCAGTGGGTTTTGCCCAGGCCCGGCCATCACTTCCCTCGTTTCAGGACAAATGTCCGTACTGATTTTCGCCGCGGCCATGATTGGAGGCATGGCTCTCCATAGCGTGAAGTATAAACCGTAAATAGGCAAAACGTAAAAAGACCCCCGCCCCTTTCCCCTTACGCTTTACGTTTTATTCATACTGCTCAGACTGACCCGACTGGCGGATTACACCAAGAAAGGAGAGGACGTCATGTTATTTCGCGAACTCAATCGCGGCAAATGCAAGACCTATTTCGTTGCCTGTGAGCGTACCCATAAAGCGGCATTGATTGATCCGGTCCGAGAGAAAGTTGAGCGCTATCTCGCCCTGCTTGCCTACTACGGCTGTACGCTTGATGCCGTTATCGACACGCATACGCATGCGGACCATCGCACCGCCGGTTGGGAATTGCACGATTTGACCGACGCACCGCTCATCATGCACCGTCACGCTCCAGCTCCACACGTTGACCTCCACGTTGAAGACGGCCAGGTGATCCCCGTTGGCGACATCCGGTTGCACGTCTTTCACACGCCTGGTCACACCCCGGATAGTATCAGCTTGTACACGAACGATCGGGTCTTTACGGGAGACACGATTCTTATTCACGGCACGGGCCGCTGTGATTTTGCTGGCGGGGATGCGGGCGAACAGTACGATGCCATCACCAACAAGATATTTTCACTCCCTGAAGAAACCCTGCTCTTTCCCGCCCATGACTATCGTGGGCATACCCATTCGACCGTGGGAGCGGAGAAGCGCACGAATCCTCGCGTCGCCGGTCGTACTCGCCAAGCCTATATCGACCTGATGAACAATCTGGGACTTCCCCTCCCTCAAGGCATTCAAGAATCCTTACAACCGAACCAGTCAGCAATTGAAGATGAATCAATCAAATTCCCCACTCTTGCCGAACTGAACCAAGTCCGGCAGCTCAGCGCCAAGGAATTACAACTGAGGTTGATGACCGCTCAGCAGCCAACTCTACTCGACGTGCGCGAGCCGGAAGAATTTCGCGGCGAGTTAGGACATATTCCCGGCAGCATCCTCATTCCACTCAAAGAATTGCCCGCACGCACCAGTGAACTCGAAGCGGACAAAAGCAAAGATGTCATTGTGATTTGTCGCGCCGGGGTACGCAGTACCACAGCCGCCGCGATTCTCACTGGGCTTGGCTTCGAGCATGTGGGCAATCTGAAGGGGGGAATGTTGGCGTGGACCGACCAACGGTTACCGGTCGAACGGTAAGGGAAGTTCGGAGTCCTAAAAAAGTTCGGCGTTGAGGAGTTTGGAGGACCAATGCCGAGAGTAGCAAGCAGTTTCTCTCTCCGCGTCTCCGTGCCTCTGCGTGAGTAGTTTTCGTCACGTCCGGTGGATTCCTTTCCACGAACGTGATTGACTGCGCAGTTGATCGGAGCCGGAAATCCACCCATGCAACCTCATCTCCCTTTTCTTGACTTACGTTCGTACAAACTATCGTCTCTCCGCCATGACATTTTTGCCAGCGTCACCGTGACCTTCCTGGATATTCCCCAGGGAGTTGCCTACGCGCTGATCGCCGGGCTGCCACCGGCAATGGGCCTCTATGCCGCGGCAGTTCCCGCTATCGTTGGCGCATTGTTTCGTAGCTCTCGACATGTCGTGACCGGCCCCACCAACGCCCTCAGTGTCCTCGTTGGCAGCGCGGTTTCCACCCAGCTCACCACATACAGCGGCTCCTCACCGGCTGAGGTTGCCATCACCCTCGCGTTTCTCGTTGGAGTTATTCAGTTTTTCGCGGGGATCCTGCGACTCGACGCGATGGCGGATTATATTTCACACCCAGTCATGCGCGGCTACATTACCGGCGCGGCTGTGCTCGTTGCCATCGGGCAGCTCGCCAATGTCACCGGCACGAAGGGGGGAAGTGGCACCCTGCTGGAGATGGGGATGTCGTGGATCGCGGACTTGCCACAAACCCATCTCCTCGCGGTTGCTTTCACCTTCGCGACCCTCGTCACAGTGGTCACTCTCCGACGTATCAACCGGCGGATTCCAGCGTCGATTATCGCGATGGGCCTCAGCATTGTTGTGAGCGAGGTTTTTGCCTGTCACGCGCATGGCCTGCGTTTGGTAGCCGACCTCGCGCCAATTCCTGTTGGTCTCCCGCCGTTCACCATCCCGCGGTTCGAACACTGGACCGTACTCCTCCCCGCCGCTGTCGCATGCGCAGTCCTCTCACTAATGGAGTCAAGTTCGGTCGCGCGGGCGCTCGCATCTCAGAGTGGGCAGCGTCTCGATATGGCGGCTGAGTTTACCGGCCAAGGAGCGGCAAATATCGCCGCAGCCTTCTTTGGTGCGTACCCCGTCAGCGGGAGCCTCGGACGGTCAATGCTCAATTACCAGGCTGGTGCGCGGAGTCGCCTGTCAGCGGCCTTCTGCGGCCTGATTATCATCCTCGTTCTCCTTTTTTTAGGGCCAGTGGTTGGACGCACTCCTGTCGCGAGCCTTGCGGGCCTCTTGTTCGTCCTCGTGAATGATTTGATCGACCGTGAGCGCATTCGCATGACACTGAAAGGAACGACTGGTGATCGAGCGGCATTTCTTGCTACCCTGATCGGCACCTGGACACTGCCACTCGACAAGGCCATTTACCTTGGAGTCAGTATTAGTCTCGTCTTGTTTTTGCGGCGCGCGCGTCTCCTCACCGCTCGTGAAATGGAAATAGACGGGAAAGGGCGCTTCCGCGAAATTAATGCGGAAGCAGGGGAAGTTGGACACTCCTGCGCGGCGATCCGCATCCTGAATTTATCCGGTCCGTTGTTCTTTGCCGTCGCCGGAGAATTGGAGCACGCCTTAGACGGCTTCCTGAAAGACCCCAACATGCGGGTACTCATTCTCCGGCTGCGCCAAGCGCAAGATGTGGATGTCACCACCGCGAGTATTCTTGGGGCCACAGCCAAACGACTCCGGAGTGAAGGAAAAACTCTGATTTTATTAGGTCTACGTCCAGCGATTAGCGCCTTACTCGAACAGACCAGAATTGCCGAACAAGTGGGACGCGAGAACCTTTTCTCCGCGCTCCCCGTTTGGTTTACGGCGATGGAATTCGCGCTACGCCGGGCGTTGGCAATAACGGGGGAGCACTCCTGCGGGGCTCACTGTCCATTAGCGGACTATGTTGCGGCGTCGGGCCAGTCTCAGGACAGTCACTAGTGCACCATCACGATCATTGTGTCTGTCAATACGCATGTGACGGACGGATCTGAACTAGACACACGAATCGTGACTGAGTACGAATCCCAGACTGCTCCGCGACCGGCCCCAGACTCTCTTACTGATGGAGCGACAGGACTGGACAGTCGGCCTCACGGACCATTTTCTCGGTCAAACTCCGCAACAGAAAATGGAGAATGCCCGTGACGCCGTGTGTGGCCATCACCATCAAGTCCGCCCCAATGTCGCGTTCTGTTTCGATAATGGTTTTCCCTGGATCTCCACTCACGTGCAACACAGTCTCGTAAGGCACGCCATTCAGATATTCCCGCGCAAGTTCTTGGAGCCTCTGGCGCGCGGTTTTCTCCGCGAGGACGAGATTCGCGCCATGCTCCCCTTCTCGTGCGTGATAAGCACCTTCTCTCAGACGGAGCATCGCTTCGTCATTCGGCACGATATGCAGCGGGTAGATCGTTCCTTGAAATTGTTCCGCGAGTTGGCGGGCACAAACCAGTGCGACATTGCTTCTCTCGGCAATGTCAATTGGCACCAGAATTTTCCGAAATGGATGCGTATTTCCGAGTTTTTCCCCGCTTCTTGTCGTCAACACTGGGGTGCGGGATTCTCGAACCACTTTCTCCGCCACACTGCCCAGGATGAAGTGGGTCAGGCCCGTCCGCCCGTGTGTCGCCATGACGACAAGATCGCTCCCGAGTTCCTTCTCCGCCGCAAGGATACCCGTGACCGGATCACTACTCGTGCGCGTGACGATTTCATGCGGTGTATCGGAGAGATGTTCTTCGGCAAGTTCGAGGAGTATATCCCGCGCGACTTTCTCAGCCCAGACAACATTGGCCCCACCGCCGATGTCTGGGTGATAAACCTTGCGCAGCAGATGGACTTCATCCGTTGGCACCACATGCAGAAGTTGGATAGTACCCCCAGTTTTTTTGGCGACCTGTCGCGCGTATTCCAATGCGATAGGGGAAGTTTCATCGAAGTACACAGGACACAAGATTTGCCGAAATGACGACGTCATACTTTTTGCCCTCCTACTTCAGACCTCTCTTTGATCTCAAAGCTTAGGAGAGCAAAACCTTTGCCGCTGAATACAGAAAGAAAGTTGGCGAGTTTCGCAAAAATGGGAACAACGGGAAGAAAAATTTCTCAGCGATGGGAAAAAGGGGCCAGTCTAGGACGAGTCACTCCAAGGCCATGGCAGTGCCAGACGGAAGACTGCTTTTCGACTTGTAGTGACTTGTTCGAGACTGGCTTGAGACTGGCTTGAGGCTCGTCCCTAGACTTCCTACGCGGCATGTTGCAGAGACGGGAGCTGGCGTTCTAACCATCGCCGCAACCCTGCCCGGACGTAGTTGGGATTAATATCTAAGACATGGCAGATGTTGAGGAAACTACACAGCCAGGTGGGGTCGTCCGTCATAATCCATTCCTCGGCTTCGCGGAACAATCGTTTCCCCCGCCGGCCGGTAGCGGTTGCATATTTCATATAATCGGCGAGTCCGTTCTCGAACACCGCCCATAATAGCTCACACTCAGGCTGCTTCCGGATCCGCTCCATCACCCCCGGTGGCGGAGTGCTGAACGGAGCGGATGAGAATGAACTCGAAAATTCAGCATTGTCAAACATAACAGGATTCCTGTACTCAAAAGTTTCCGCCGCGCTCGCTATGCCGCCTCGACCTGCAAAAAATCAAGCTCAACGGGAGTAGCTCGACCAAAGACGGTCACCGCGACACGGACCCGCGAACGCTCTGGCTTCACCGCCTCCACGACGCCCGCGAAGTCTCGAAACGGACCGTCCGTTACTTTTACCTTATCTCCAATCGTCAACACCATACGTGGTCGTGGAGCGAGCCGTGTTGACTCCATTTGTTGTTTGATTCGCGCGACCTGTTCCGCCGCGAGTGGCGTCGGTACCATTTCCGACTCCCCAATAAAGCCGACAATCCTCGGAACCGAGTGAACCAAATGCCAGGTCGTATCAGTGAACGCCATCTCGACAAAGACATAACCGGGAAAGAGCCGCCGTTCGATGGTCTGTTTCTTGCCACGGACCAAATCAATCACCTGTTCAGTAGGGATAATAATTTCGCCAAATGAATCCTGATGGCCAAGCTCTTGGAGCTTCTGTTGTAAGACCGCTTTGACACGCTTCTCAAAGCCAACGTAGACCTGCAAAGTGTACCAGTGTTTTTCCATAATGCTCCCAGATGCTCCTTAGTAAGATTTTTCTTTTCTCGATCGCTCTTCGAGCGGAAGAAAATACTCTGAACCGATATGCGACGGCACGAAAACAGACGTTGTGTGGCTGACAATAAGAGGTCGGGGAAAGAAGAATCTAAGAAGTACGGGAGGTTAGACGCCTCCGCCGTACCGATTATTCAGCCTCTCACCCCTCACTTTTTCTTTTCTCGTGCGGGCGCAAGGGCAGACTCGGTGCGGATCGCGGGAAAGTGGAAGTAACAAGAGGGCGAGCACTGGGCCTCGGCACTCTTCAGGGAAGACAAATCAAAAGGCAAAAGGCAAAAGGCAAAAGGCAAAAATAAGACGAGGATAAATGGAGGACAACCACAATGGGGCTGAGAGAAGAGTTGAAAAACCAGCCTTCAACTCTTTTTTCTTAATTTTCAATTTTCAATTCTTAATTCTCCCCCACCTACACCAGCCCGCGCAGCATGCCGTGCCAATAAAGGGTAGGCAACCCATAGACTTTCAGCATCCATCCGCTGATTCGTTCCTTGGTCGAGTCCCAGGGAAACGATGGCACCGGTTTTCCACTGTAATCGAATTCCGCCAAAATCAATTTTCGGTATCCGGTAATGAGTGGGCACGACGTATAGCCCGTATATTTCTGGAAGCTCGCGGCAGGATCTCTTCCGTCAATCGCAGCCAGCAGATTATGGACAATGATCGGCGCTTGCTTGCGGATCGCCGCTCCGGTCTTCGTTAAAGCGACGCCAATCACATCACCAAGGCCAAAGATGTTGGGATAATCCAGATGTTGAAGCGTAAAACGATCAACTTTTAGCCACCCTTTGTCCGGGCCTTCCATGTGCGCCAGCGGACTCGTTTGCACGAACGTGGGGGCACTCATCGGTGGCACCACATGCAAGAGATCATACGGCATCACTTCTTGGATTTTTTCTTGGACCCTCTGATCCCCTTGGATTTTCTCACGAGTGACGGTAAAGACCGCTTCTTTCTTGCCTGGCCGTACTTCCACGAGTTGATGCTGGTATTTCCGCTCAATTTTCTTGCGGTCCGCGACCCGATTGAGCGGTCCGACATACGCGTCGATTCCAAAAATCCGCAGCCCTGCGGTGGCGAACATCACGTGCGAATCGACTCGCACCCCGTGGCGGCGGAACGTATCGTCGGCCATGTACATAATCTTTTGTGGAGCCCCGGCGCATTTAATCGGCGTTGCCGGAAAGGTGAAGATGGCATTGCCGCCCTTAAATTCGTCGATCATCCGCCACGTGTGGACGGCATCATTGAGGGTATAAATACTGCAAATGCCATCCTTGCCGAGGTGTCCTTCTAAGCCAGCAATCTGATCGAAATTCAACTGCAATCCCGGAGCAACGATGAGATAGTCGTACCCAATGTTTTGTCCACCAGACGTGACCACGGCATTCTGCTCTGGGAGAAAAGCCACCACTGACTCTTTCATCCAGCGGGCCGCGTTAGGGATGTAGTCTCGTTCATTACGGACGATCTGATCGTGAGTGAACACTCCGCCACCAACCAGGGTCTGTCCCGGTTGATACACATGTTGTTCGGACGGTTCGATAATCGTCACGTTGGGATTCTTGATCGCGCGACAAAGCCGAGCGGCTACGGTAATCCCCGCCGTTCCGCCACCAACGATCACAATCCGTGCGCTCGTTGGCGTCAGATGTGTACTGGTCACAGGGGCCTCGATTGTGTGGGGTGTGGATTGCCCAAGGCTTTGTCCTTCGCTTTGCATACGCTGCTCTCCTTGTCAAACATATAAGAGGACCGTGTCGGCCTTCCGCCTCACCATTCCGTTCGTGCGGGAGGAAAGGCACCTTGGGCATGGGGAGCCGAGAAGAAACCGTCGTCTTGCATCAGGTCTTTCGCCATATAGCGGCGCATCAGCTCCGCGGCATGCCGCAGGAGTTCACGTCGTCCACGATAGACGCGCTCGCACACCCACTCGCCTTTGATCCAACAATCAAACGAGGCTTCGTCGAGAAAATTGAATTCAAGCACTCGTTCTCCCATCGGCGTACCACTAATAATGGCCCGTAACGCATGCCCAGAATCCACCAAGACCCCGTGGGCATCATGTGGAAGCGGCAGCGCTCGTTTCACACGCTCGATCTGTTCCGCCGAACAGCGGTCTTCAATCAACGGGAGATACGCCCACGTGCCCGGCGTCGCATGTGCTTCAGTCAGTAAATTCATGTTGAGGTCGGTCAAATTTTTCGTTGCCTGTTCTTGATCGTATCCTTCCACACTGCGGAAAAAACTGGCGCCCGCTAACGCTTGCTGTTCTTCTGGTTTGGCGCGCTCTTTCGTCTTGAGCCTCTCTACCCACCAGTTCGTATCTCCGCCTTGATCACTTCTCTCGTCATTTGGCATATAGGTTTCCTTATTTCTTTGTGCCGCCAGACGGCGGATTTCCTTGGAGAGACGCCCCGGCGGGGCATCTCTCCGGCTATTGGGGATGATACCTCAATTCACATCTCAATAAGAGCCCTAGAGAAAGCACCCGGATACGTGTCACCGGCTACGCGGAGGTCGGCCAGTCTTGTCGGTATGAAAAAAACTGGCGCGTGCGTTATCAATCGCCCACCGCTCGCGGAGTGGCGCGCGGTTCATGCGCATGGGCGTCGGTTATTGCGGCAGGAAGTAGGAAAATCCCGCGAGAACCACACTGGAATCGAGACCAACGTTATCTTTGTACAGACTCGCGTTGGACACATGTCGATAGCGCCACGAGGCAGTGAAGGCGAGGTTTTCGTTCAAGAAGAAGCTCGCCCCCGCGCCGATATTTTCCATAAAACTGAAATGCCCACCTAAATGGTAGCCGCGCAGATCGGTATATAGTAGGCCAAGGCCGCCTTCGATAAAGGGCGCGAATCGCGTGCCCGTATCAAAGTAATAGGTGAGCACCGGCAGTCCAAGTCCCAGTTCCATCGATCCATCAGTATGCGGCCGCTTCGAATGAATTACTGACGCAAACGGCTCAGCACTGATCTCCAATGCCCCGGCAGGCATCAGCCACCATTTCCCGTTGAAGACGGTATACCCAGCACGGAGGTTGACCGGGATCATCTCGGCATGTTTGCGCAAGCCCCAAATATAGCCCGTGCGAATGCCGGTTTCCCACGTGCCCGCCTTGGGCAACCAGTTTTCCGCGCGAACTGGCGATCCTATTGTCAAGATGAACAGCGCGACAAAAGCGCCCAGCCACTGCCGATACCAATATCTCCGCATGATTCCTCCCTCGCCAAAACTCTCGTGATGATAGGCAACCGCTCCTATCTTACTCCTGGGTATTGCGCAAGCGGCGTTCCTGGCTCGTCGCGATGCGATGGCCCATGTGTGTTGCGTAACCTCCTGTTGTCGAGGTGAGAGACTCGCTCCCTCGATATTGATATATTCTCCCCTCTAGAGTGAGGAGGGCTAGCAGCATGAAATTTTCCGAAGTGGTGGTTCAGACGGTGGCATGGCTGCAGCGGGAGGGCCGCGTTTCGTATCGTGCCCTGAAGCGTGAATTCGAGCTTGATGACGAGTTTCTTGCTGACGTCAAAACCGAGATTATTGAGGCGAAGCGGCTGGCCGTTGATGAGAATGGCGTAGTATTGGTGTGGACTGGGAACGCTGCCGTTGTCGGTGGCCAGTGGCCAGCTTCTGATCCCCAATCTTCGACTTCCCGATCTTTGGATACGAGCCGCCCTACTCTTGACTCTAGACAAGAGAACTTCAGGCTCAACCCCGGTGAGCGACGGCATTTGACCGTCATGTTCTGTGACATGGTGGGTTCCATGTCCCTCTCCGGGCAAATCGACCTTGAAGAGTTTCGAGACGTCGTTCAGGGCTATCAACACGCCTGCGTCGCGGTCATTACCCGCTTTGAGGGCTATGTCGCGAAATACCTTGGAGATGGCTTGCTGGTCTACTTTGGCTATCCGATAGCACACGAAGATGATGCGGCCCGCGCCGTGCGTGCTGGCCTCAATATCGTTGAAGCCATTCGCGAATTACCACGTTCGAACCGCCGAGTTCCTTACCCACTACAAGTGCGGATCGGCATTCACACCGGATTGGTGGTGCTTGGAGAAATGGGGGGTGGGGAGTATCGCGAACAGTCGGCCGTTGTCGGTGAGACGCCGAACATTGCTGCTCGGTTGCAAGAGAGTGCAGCCCCGAACAACGTCCTCATCAGTCCGACAACCTATCATTTGGTGACAGGGCTGTTTGAATGCCAGGAACTCGGACCTCAGAAGTTGAAGGGACTTTCCGTGCCACTGTCAGTATACCGAGTCGTGCAGGAAAGCGAGGATCGGAACCGTTTTGAGGTTTCCGTGAGGACGGGCTTAACACCATTAGTGGGGAGAGAAGAGGAACTGGAAGTCTTGCGCGAGCGCTGGACACAAGCCAAAGCGGGTGTCGGGCAAGCCGTGCTTGTGCACGGTGAGGCGGGCATTGGAAAGTCGCGGTTAGTGCAAGTGCTCAAGGAGCAGGTTTTACAAGAAGGCGCGAGGCACCTGGAGTTCCGCTGCTCGCCCTATACGCAAAACAGTGCGCTGTCTCCCATCATCGAGCACCTGCAACGATTCCTGCGCTTTCGCAGGGATGAGGTTCCTCAGACAAAGGTGACGAAACTCGTCGAGATGCTAGCCTCCTATCGTTTTCCCCAGACGGATACCGTTGCGCTGATGGCTGCCCTTTTGTCGCTTCCATCTCCAGGGCACACTCCCCCGCTGATGCTGAGCCCACAGAAACAGAAGCAAAAGACCTACGAGGTCTTGGAGGCGTGGCTTGAAGAGGAAGCTGAACGGGGGCCAGTGTACTGCGTTTGGGAAGATATGCACTGGGCCGATCCTTCGACACTGGAGGTTTTCTCTTTGCTGCTGGAACGGCTGCCTGCGATGCGGCGGTTGACCGTCTTCACCTGTCGGCCCGAGTTCCGTCCACCGTGGAAGAGAAGCCCGGCAATTACGTCATTCATGCTGAGCCGGTTAGGGCAATCCCAGGTAACGGAGATGACGCAGAAAGTGGCTGGCGGCAAAACGTTGCCCGCGGAAGTCGTCCGGCAAATTGTGACCAAGACCGATGGGGTGCCGTTATTCGTCGAAGAGCTCACGAAAATGGTGGTCGAGTCGGGCCTCCTGACCGAGCGGGAGACCCACTACGAGCTGAGTGGCGCGCTGCTCGCGTTGGCAATTCCGTCGACACTCCACGATTCATTGATGGCACGATTGAATCGTTTAACCACGGCGCGTGACATTGCGCAGGTGGGCGCGATGCTGGGGCGGGAATTCTCCTACGAGATCATCCAGGCAGTTGTGCCACTGGGAGAGGAAACCTTACAGCAGGCGCTCGCCCAACTGGTGGCGACGGAGTTGATTTACCAAAGAGGAGTGCCTCCACAGGCCACCTACATATTCAAGCACGCGTTAGTGCAAGATGCTGCGTATCAATCCTTGCTCAAGAGTAAACGGCAGCAACTCCACCAGCGGATTGCTCAAGTATTGGAAGCGGATTTTCTCGATATCACTGAGCATCGGCCGGAACTCGTCGCTCACCATTATACTGAGGCGAAGCTGAGTGACCTGGCCATTCCCTATTGGTACCAAGCCGGGCAAGGGGCCATACGGCGTGCCGCGTTCACCGAGGCCCTCAATCACCTCACCCAAGGCTTGGAGCTACTCCAGACCGTTCCCGAAAGTTCCGAGCGCGACCGGCAAGAGCTGGACCTCCAGGCGCTCTCGGCCTGGTGTTGCAGACCCAGGACTTACGCGTAAGGGCAAAAAATAGCATTTTAGGGCAATGCTTACCAAGAAGCAGTACGTCGAGTACCTGATCAGCACGCCCAAGAATTGTACGTGCACGTATTGGGCGGACCACTTGGAGGACGTGAGCCAGGATGTGGT
>SHZE01000056.1 GCA_009692435.1 Deltaproteobacteria bacterium
GGCACAAAGGTCGCCATCTTCTTGTCCGCTAACACCTTCGTGATCGCCGCCGTCAACGTCGTCTTCCCGTGGTCGATATGCCCGATCGTCCCCACATTCACATGCGGCTTCGTCCGCTCAAACCGCGCCTTCGCCATCTCGCTCTCCTTAGTTGTTGTGAAGAAAGTTATAAGAACGTTGTAGAAAACCGGAGATGCGTTGTTAGTTCATTGTTCCTGGAAGCCCAGGAGCGGGATCGAACCGCCGACCTCGTCCTTACCAAGGACGTGCTCTGCCAACTGAGCTACCTGGGCATCTTTTCCCTGTTGCCAGCGCTTTCCTCAATCGTAAAATAAACCTCGATCCATGCCTTGCGAAAAGGAGAGCGGGAAACGGGATTCGAACCCGCGACCCCAAGCTTGGAAGGCTTGCGCTCTAGCCAGCTGAGCTATTCCCGCATATGTTCTTCTTAACATTTTTCAAATTTATGGAGAGAGGAGGATTCGAACCTCCGAAGGCGTACGCCGGCAGATTTACAGTCTGCTCCCTTTGGCCACTCGGGTATCTCTCCAAATCTTTCTTCGCACCGCCACGTTGGAGGCAAGCTGGCGATAGGATTTGAACCTACAACCTACTGATTACAAATCAGTTGCTCCGCCGTTGAGCTACGCCAGCAGGTGCAGTGTTGTTTGTAGGACGGACTTCCAGCTCCCTCGTTAATGAAACCACGACCGGTGGGACCACATTACTAACTTTTGTCGATGCGAGCCCAGAACCCTATCGTCTCATCCATTATAAGTCAAGAGCGCACTAGATGTCCCAGGCGCTCTTTTTCTTTTCGATTAAGAAGAAACCTCGTTCTGACTCTGACCGCGACGGACGAGTTCGTATAGAGCAATGGCTCCAGCGACAGAAACGTTTAGAGACGCAATCTTGCCACGCATGGGAATCGAGACGAGGCAGTCGCACAGTTGTCGCGTCAATTGACGTACGCCTTTCTCTTCCCCACCAACAACTAGGGCGATTTTTCGGGAGACCGGAAGATCGTACAGAGACATGGAGGCATCCGGCACCAAGCCAACTGTCCAATAGCCTTGCTCGCGTATTGTCGAGAGTGTCCGAGCGAGATTTTCAATCCGACAAATGGGCACATAGGCTGTCGCTCCGGTAGCCACTTTTTCCACTAGAGGAGAGAGTGAGGCCGAGCGCGCAGAGGTGAGGATCACACCGCCAACCCTTGCTCCTTCCGCTGTCCGCAGAAGCGCACCCAGGTTGCGGGGATCAATAATGTTATCAAGCACTAACAAAATGTCCGGCTCTTGTTCGAGAATGCTCTGGAGGGAAACATAAGGAAACGCGCGCAACAGAGCAGCGACGCCCTGATGCACACCACCCTGCGCGAACGCCTCGAAAAAAGCCTGGGATTCATAGCGCACCGGCACATTCGCTTCATGCGCCAGTTGGTCGATGATCGTTCCTTGCAACGACGGAAGCAGATAGACCTCCGTGCATGAGCCCGGTTGGGCACGCAAATGTTCGTGCACAGGATGCCATCCGTAGAGCGTTCGTGATTTACAACTGTGGTCTTTTTTCTTAGGATGCGGTTTCATGGGCAAAATTCTCCGTCGCTATGTCTATCTCGAAATTGCGACACCATTCTTCTTCGCTTTGCTCATTTTCACTAGCATCCTGCTGACGGTGAGAATCCTCAAACTCGTTGAACTCGTGGTAAATCGCGGAGTTCCCGCCCAACAGGTTCTCAAGATTTTTCTCTATATCATACCCACGTTTCTCGAACTGACGGTCCCCATGTCTTTTCTCCTGGCCATTCTATGGGGATTAGGGCGTTTTTCCGTGGATCGAGAACTGATCGCGCTCAAGAGTTGCGGCCTCAGTTTTCGCCAACTGGCCGTGCCAGTTGGCCACCTGACGACGGTCGTACTGCTCGGCACCTTTCTGTTGACACTGTACGTGCGACCGTGGAGCAATTCCGCTTTACGACAATTGTTTTACGAGGTCACGAAAACACGGGCAACGGCAGGTCTTAAAGAAAAAACGTTCAATGACGAATTTGACGGATTTGTTGTGTACGCCGAGGAAATAGAACCACCAGGAACGTTCCTCAAGCACGTTATGATAGCGGATAGCCGCAACCCGCAGCAAAAAAATACTATTTTTGCTCGAGACGGATTGGTCATCATTGACGAGGAGAAGCAACTCCTGACTCTCAGGTTGCAGAACGGCACAATCCACAGCGCCAGCAGTGCGAATAAAAACTACCAAACCACGCATTTCCTGGTCTACGACCTGACTCTGAGCCTCGCCACCGCACTCGCGGAAATGAACAAATCCACGCGGCCCCCACAAGAAATGTCCTTTGCCGAGCTGCGCGCGACGATCGCTCAACAACCGCAAGAGCGGGCCACCCCAACCATTGAATTATTGGCAGAGTTTCATCGCCGCTTGGCGTTGCCCTTTTCCTGTGTCGTGTTTGCGTTGATCGCCCTCCCTCTCAGTACCCACGCCATATGGGCGCGGCGGTCACACGGCTTCGTCATTAGTTTAGCGGTCATTGTCGCCTATTACGTAATTTTCACAATTGGTGATACTCTCGGCAAGAAAGGGACCTTGGCCCCAGCAGTGGCGTTGTGGCTCCCCAATGGTATCCTGGGCTTGATTGGGGTCGGGTTATTTTTCTGGGCCGCTCAGGAAAAACCAACGCAGCCCTTCTCGTAGCGGAACCGACCAGTGGCCAAACCGCTTTCCTTACCCTCCCCGACGAAGACATAATACTCACACGTCTTTCGCCATACCCATGATGTCACTCCCACGTTTTCTTCCACTGCCGATTGTTTCGGCGTATCTCGGAAAAGAGTTTCTTCGCGCCTTCTTTTTTTGTTTATTGTTCCTGTGGGGGCTGGCACTCTTGATCGATTTCTTTGATCGGCTAGACGATTTCTTTCGCCAGGACGCCCCTATCCTCGCCGTCGTTCGCTATTTCTTCTTCAAAGCGCCGCTTTTTGTCTCACAATTCGCGCCTGCGGCGGCACTCACGGGCTCGCTCTTGAGTTTGAGCCTCCTCTCACGCAACCGTGAGATCCTCGCCCTCAAAGCATGTGGTATCGGGGTCGGGCAAATTGCTCTGCCCCTGCTCCTGTCCGCCGCATTATTGAGTCTCGGGACCTGGGCTTGGAGCGAATTCGTCGTCCCATCCGCTTTCCGCAAAGCGCGCTTTATCAATGCCGTGGAAATTAAGAAAAAACCGTTTAAGAGTCTGCTCAACGGGCACGGCTTTTGGTACCATGGCGAAAAGATTTTCTACCGTATCGAGCACTTCGATCCGCGCACGAATGTCCTCTCTGGACTCTTAGCCTATACACTTGACGATCAATTCCGCGTCCACTCTCTCATTGAAGCAACGCAAGCGACCTGGCTAGAAGGCCAATGGCAGTGTGAAGGATTTCAAGAAAAATTCCTCACTCCGAGCGTGGAACCCTCGACATATTCTTGCAGCACCATACTCAAGGAGAGCCCGGATGATTTTTCGCTCGTGGCTATGGAAGCGGAGGAGTTTTCCTCTCAGCAGTTACGGGCATTCATTGCCGATCTGCAACGGAAGGGGCTGGATGTCACCACGTACCAGGTAGACTTGCAACTCAAGAGTGCAATTCCACTGGCGATCCTCGCGATGACCTTGTTGGGGATTTCGCTCGCGGTTCCTGGAGCGCACCAATTGACGTTGGCGACTTCTCTGGGGCTCGCGTTAGTCGTGGGCTTTGGCTACTGGTTCTTGTTGGGACTTACCGTCTCGTTAGGTAACAGTGGTGCACTTTCACCCCTGCTCTCAGCATGGACGGCCAACAGTGCCACTTGTCTGGTCGGGGTCTTCTTCCTACTCGGGATCGAGTAGGAAGGCCTGGTTAGCGTTTCGAGTATTGCGGGCGTTTGCGGGCTTTGTGCCTGCCGTATTTTTTCCGCTCGACCTTTCGAGAGTCACGGGTAATGAAGCCGGACTTTTTCAAGACGGGTCGATGATCAGGGTTAATCAACAAAAGGGCGCGGGTGATACCGTGCCGGATCGCCGAGGCTTGAGCGGAATGCCCACCTCCCTGAACATTGGCGATAATGTCGAACTGACCTTCGGTCTGGGTGACTACGAAGGGTTGTTGCACGATCATCCGTGCCGTTTCCCGACCAAAATAAGATGAGATTGGTTGGCGATTCACCGTATACGTGCCATCACCAGAAAAGAGACGGACCCGCGCAACTGCGGTCTTCCGTTTTCCTGTTCCCCAATATTCTGTTTTCCGTTCAGCCATACCCCTCATTCTCCAACAGCCAAGGCCAGCGGTTGCTGCGCGGCATGCGGATGCTCGGCGCCTGCATAGATTTTTAATTTTGTCGCCATCTGATGCCCTAGGCGGGTCTTCGGTAGCATTCCCTCAACGGCGATGCGCAAGACTTCTTCCGGCCGCTTCTCCAGCATCTGGCCAGCCGTTGTCGTACGGATTCCCCCGGGATACTCAGTATGCCGGTAATAAATTTTGTCGCGGAGCTTTTTGCCAGTGAATCGTAATTGGCTGGCATTCACGACCACCACAAAATCTCCACAATCAAGGTGCGGGGAGAACACCGGATTGTTTTTCCCACGCAAGGAGGCTGCAATCGTTGATGCTAACCGTCCAACTACTTGACCGTTGGCATCAACAATTCGCCACCGTCGTGCGGCCAACAGGTCTTTTTGTGAAAGGGTTTTTGTTTCTTTCTTCATTCCGGGATTCTCTCTTCATTGGGGACGGGGTGGCGGGGCCGACGAGACTCGAACTCGCGACCTCCGGCGTGACAGGCCGGCGTTCTAACCAACTGAACTACGACCCCACCATGGGCGGTATCCGGTTCGAACGGATGGCCCCCGGCTTGTAAGGCCGATGCTCTTCCACTGAGCTAACCGCCCCTTCGATAGGATTGGCTCGGCGACCGACGAGGGGCCTCCTCATATTCGTGGGTGGGAAGATTAACATTCACTCCTTGTTCCGTCAATCCCCTTCCTTAATGAGTCACGATCTCCGACGACGTCGGGGAGGGGATCGACGGTTCGGATGGATACAGGCTCGCTTGTGCTAAGTCGGTCTTTGGCTTCATCAGGAACTGTTCTGGATTGTCCAACACCAACGCTTTCCGTAATACCTGGTCCATATGCCCAACCGTCTCTATTTTCACGACTTTTAGTATCGTAGCTGGAATATCCTGGATGTCTTTCGCGTTCTCCTCAGGGATAAGGACGTGGGTAATACCCGCCCGATGGGCAGCTAAGACCTTTTCCTTCAGACCGCCGATCGGGAGCACGCGCCCGCGCAGGGTCACCTCTCCGGTCATTGCTACATCGTGCCGTACCAACGTTTTCGTCAGTGCGGAAACTAACGAGGTGGCAATCGTTACGCCCGCCGATGGACCGTCTTTGGGAATCGCACCCTCAGGGATGTGAAGATGAACGTCAATCTTCTGGTAGAAATCCCTTTCAAGCCCTAACTCTTCAGCTCGTGATCGTACGTAACTCATGGCCGCTTGCGCCGACTCTTGCATCACGTCGCCAATCTTTCCGGTCACCGTCAGTCGGCCTTTCCCTGGGAGCACGGTCACTTCCGTGGCCAGGATTTCCCCGCCCATATCTGTCCATGCAAGTCCAGTGACAACGCCAATTTTGTCTTCTTGGTCTGCTTTCCCCACTCGAAAACGTTCAGGCCCAAGATATTTCGCTAAATTCTTCGTCGTCAGACGAATGTGCGTACTACGATCTTTTTTCACCACTTCAACCGCGACTTTTCGACACAGCGTGCCGATCTCTCTTTCGAGGTTGCGCACCCCAGACTCGCGGGTATAGGAGCGGATAACCGCCATGAGCACGCTATCGGGACAGTCAAGATTGCTTTCTGTCAGTCCATTTGCCTCACGTTGTTTTTTCAGCAAATACTTCTTGGCGATGTGTAATTTTTCCCATTCCGTGTAACCAGGAATGCGGATGATCTCCATACGATCTTGCAGAGGTCGCGGAATACGATCCAGGGTATTCGCGGTGCAGATAAACATCACCTTCGAGAGATCGTAGTCGACATCCAAATAATGATCGTTGAATGTCATGTTTTGTTCAGGATCAAGCACTTCCATCAAGGCCGATGACGGATCCCCGCGAAAATCGGTGGACATCTTGTCTATTTCATCAAACAGGAACACGGGATTGCCGGAACCGGCTTTTTTCATGCCATGAATAAGTTTCCCTGGCATGGCGCCGATGTACGTCCGTCGATGCCCGCGGATTTCAGCTTCGTCCCGCACGCCGCCCAAGGACACGCGGATGAATTTGCGGCCCGTTGCTCGCGCGATTGATTTTCCTAGTGAGGTTTTTCCCACTCCCGGAGGACCAACAAAACAGAGAATTGGGCCACGGAGCTGACCAACCAGGCTCTGCACAGCTAGGTACTCAAGAATACGTTCCTTCACCTTTTCGAGTCCGTAATGATCCTCTTCGAGCACTAGTTCCGCATCCTGAATGTCAAGTTTGTCTTCCGTGTATTCATACCACGGCAGGGACAAGAGCCAGTCAATATAGTTGCGAACCACGGTCGCTTCCGCTGACATCGGCGACATCATCTTGAGCTTTTTCAGCTCTTTCTCAACTTTATCCTTCGCTTCGACCGACATTTTCTTTTGTCGGATCTTTTCTTCGAGTTCTTGAATCTCATTCTTGAACTCGTCTTTCTCTCCGAGCTCTTTTTGAATCGCCCGCATCTGCTCGTTTAAGTAGTATTCTTTTTGGGTCTTCTCCATTTGCTTCTTGACCCGACTGCGGATGCGCCGCTCAACTTCCAGGATCTCTATTTCCGACCGCATGAATCCCAGAACTTTTTCCAGCCGCCCAGACGGGTCCAGTGTTTCGAGTAAGGTCTGCTTATCCTCAATCTTGATCCCCAGATGCGCGATAATGGTATCGGCGAGACGAGAAGGATCATCGATCGACGAAACCGACATGATCATTTCTGGCGGAACTTTCTTATTCAGACGGACGTAGTTCTCGAAAGTGGAATTGACGGTGCGGATCAGGACGTCAATTTCACTGCTCCGACTCTGAGGTTCAGCGATTTCTTCGACCTCCGCCCAGAAGATGTCCGTTTGGTCAAGATGGCGCGAGACACGGCCTCGTTTCTTCCCTTCGACCAGTACTTTGACCGTTCCATCAGGAAGCCGGAGTAACTGGACGACATTGCCGATCGTCCCAACCGGATACATGTCATCGGCAACCGGATCATTAACCTTGGCATCCCGTTGCGTGGACAAGAAGATGAGCCGCTTATTGGCGACTGCCTCCTCTAAGGCTTTGATGGACTTTTGTCGTCCAACAAAGAGAGGAACCACCATGTGCGGAAATACAATAATATCTCGTAACGGCAAGAGTGGCAGGCGCACGCTTCCTCCTCTGTGTCATGGCTGTTTCTTTTGGGAGTCCGAAACAGCACGGCTGTTGCCCTTATACATGGTCGGCTCAGTTTGAGAAGTGCCCTTATGCACTCTCCGCCGCCGCTTTTTGTTGATAGAGCACAATTGGTTGTGCCTTACGTGACACAACTTCCTCGGAAATAAGTACTTCCTTAATGTTCGGCTGCGACGGAATGTCGTACATCACATCCAGCATGATGTTTTCCATGATCGCTCGGAGCCCTCGCGCTCCAGACTTACGCTTCAGCGCCTCACGAGCAATCGCGGAGAGCGCTCCTTCGGTAAACCGCAGATGGACATTCTCCATGTCGAAGAGTTTCTGGTATTGTCGGACGAGCGCGTTTTTTGGCTCGCGCAGAATCCGTACTAACGCTTGCTCGTCCAATTCTTCCAAGGTCGCAAGAACCGGCAAGCGTCCCACGAATTCCGGGATCATCCCGAACCGTAAGAGGTCTTCGGGTTGAATTTCCGCGAGCAACTCACCCGTGGTTTTCTCGGAGGCCCCTCTGACATCCGCCCCAAAACCAAGACTCTTGCCGCCAATGCGACGGCGAATGATATCTTCGAGGCCGACAAACGCGCCCCCGCAAATAAAGAGGATATTCGAAGTGTCCACTTGTACGAACTCTTGCTGCGGATGTTTTCTTCCGCCCTTGGGGGGCACACTCGCCACGGTCCCTTCAATAATTTTGAGCAGTGCCTGTTGCACGCCTTCCCCAGAAACATCGCGGGTGATGGAGGGATTGTCCCCTTTGCGGGCAATTTTGTCGATCTCGTCGATGTAGACGATCCCTTTCTGGCATTTCTCAACATCGTAATCGGCGTTTTGCAACAAGCTGAGGATGATGTTTTCCACATCTTCCCCCACGTAACCGGCTTCGGTCAGGCTCGTTGCATCACCAATTGTGAAAGGGACTTGGAGAAAGCGCGCGAGGGTTTGCGCGAGGAGTGTCTTGCCTGAACCCGTGGGGCCGATCAGAAGAATGTTCGACTTTTGCAGTTCCACATCATTCGTGGCCATCGGGGAATCGACGCGCTTATAGTGATTATGCACGGCGACGGCGAGCACTTTTTTGGCGCGCTCTTGTCCAATGACGTATTGGTCGAGCACCCGCTTAATTTCCGCGGGTTTTGGCACGGCGGAAACGGAAGAGAAGGAATCTTCCTGGTCGCCCTCTTCGGCGATGATGTCGTTGCACAAGTCGATACATTCGTCGCAAATGTAGACGGTCGGACCAGCAATGAGCTTCCGCACTTCGTCTTGGCTTTTGCCACAGAAAGAACAGACCAAGTTTCCTGGACGATCATCCCCATGTCGAGCCATATCCGCTCCTCATGATTTTTTTGGTGCGCGGTTGACGATGACCTCGTCAATAATGCCGTAGTCTTGGGCTTGTTTACTGGTAAGGAAAAAGTCGCGTTCGGTATCGCGTTCAATACGCTTAAGACTTTGCCCGGTATGGCTCGCGAGAATGTGGTGCATCTGCTCGCGGATGCGCAAAATCTCTCTCGCATGGATATCGATCTCGGTTGCCTGTCCCTGCATGCCGCCGAGCGGTTGATGCAAGAGAATCCGCGCATGAGGCAACGCGTAGCGTTTCCCTTTTGCTCCTGCTGCTAATAACCATGCTCCCATACTCGCCGCTTGTCCAAGACAGAGCGTGGACACATCCGGCCGAATGTACTGCATAGTGTCGTAGATAGCGAGGCCAGCCGTGATCGAGCCGCCAGGAGAGTTAATATAGAAGTGAATGTCTTTTTCTGGGTCTTCTGATTCCAGAAAGAGGAGCTGAGCGGTGATAACGTTCGCGACATCATCATTCACGACTGAGCCCAGGAAAATAATGCGTTCTTTGAGGAGGCGCGAGAAGATGTCATACGCGCGCTCACCTCTTCCCGTCTGCTCGACAACTATTGGTACCAGATTCATAACGACTCGTGCACCGATCCTATTCCTTTTCCTCCGGGCCAGCAACTTCTCGCTCAACAACTTTCACCCGCGCCTTTTCCACCACCAGGTGTAACGCCTTCTCATGGAGCAGCCGATTACGCAGGGCGCGTCGATTCTCTTCACGTCCATAAAATGCGGTGATTTGTGGTAACTGCGTTGGCCCGACTCTTTCAGCAATACTGCTCACCTGCTGCTGCACTTCTTCATCGGGAACGGAAAGTTCGAGTTGCGTCGCCAAGGCTTCGAGCAAGAAACTCACTTGCACTTGTTTTTTGGCGCTATTCATGAACCCGTCGCGCAACCCTTCGGGCAATCGCGCCTCCAATGTCACCGCATCAATGTCAGGCGAGACCATGCGCGCATCAATGAGCATCCGTCGCATTTGCTCACGCACGAGCGTCGGTGGTACCTCAAAGGGATTGAGTTCCAGAAGGCGCGTCATCACGGCATCTTGCAGTTGATCATTTGCTTGTCGATCAGCATGCTGTTGCAGATTGGTGCGCACCTTCTCTCGCAGCTCCACGAGGGTATCACACTCGCCGTGATCCTTGGCGAATTCGTCATCAAGCGTGGGTACTTCCTTACGTGCCAGGTCCTGCACCGTTACCCGAAACGCCGCAAGTCTTTCAGTCGGCGCCGGTTCTTGTGGGTCCTCGGCTTCCCGGGGAAACGGCAGCGAGAAGTGCACCGTCTCGCCTTTCCGCGCGCCAATTAATTTTCCTTGGAACCCCGGAAAGATCACTTCCTTGCCAATCTCAACAAGGCGACCTTTCCCTTGCAGGTCGGAGAGCGGTCGTCCGTCAGAAGACGCGGCATAATCTATCGTCGCGACATCGTCGTTCTCAACTTGATCTCGATCAGTGATGGGATGCAACTGGGCCAAGGATTCCGCGATCTGCGCGAGCGATTTATCAACCTCTTCCTCGGTCACCTTTCGGACCGTCTTTTCTGCTTCGACTCCTTCATGGTCTTTCACCACGATCTCCGGACGAAGTTCAACGGTCGCCGAATAACGGAAAGGTTGGCCGGATATGAGTTTTTCAGGAACGATGTGGGGATCCGCCACCACTTGGAGGGAGTGTTCTTGTAACGCTTGGATGTAGGATTCTTCAATCAGGTGGGCACTGACTTCCGAGGCGACTTGTTCACCAAAGTGTCGTTCCAACACTGGGCGTGGGACTTTCCCCGCCCGAAATCCTTTCACTTGCGCTGTGCGTTGAAAGGTACGGTAGGTTTTTTCGACCTCTTCCTTGACACGATCAGGAGGAATCTCGAAAGTGAGCTTTTTTTGGACAGCGTCAAGGGCTTCAATATGTACATTCATGTTTGTTCAATCCTCACCCCACCCGAAGGTTAGGTGTGCCGCCCGTGATGGCTGCCACTCTCAACCACAGCAACAGCTCACAAAGGGGTATTGGCCTCGGTGTCCCCCGTTAGGATGACATTGAAAATTGCCGGAATGCGAGAGGGGGGACTTGAACCCCCATCCGCCGTCAAGCGGGCTAGATCCTAAGTCTAGTGCGTCTGCCAATTCCGCCACTCTCGCACCTCACATAACATAAGCGATGGGCCGCCGGAGATTCGAACTCCGGACCCGCTGATTAAGAGTCAGCTGCTCTACCAACTGAGCTAGCGGCCCGCGGTTTTCGTTGTCCCATCCGAACGTATATTCACGCTCGGCACTCGCGGACTGTCATTGCTACAATAACAGTCCATAAAACAAACACAAAAAGGTGAGTGAAGGGGTTTGAACCCTCGACCCCTGGGGCCACAACCCAGTGCTCTGCCAGCTGAGCTACACCCACCATAAATCTCGCATAAATCTCGCCTGCGACCACGACATGCGCCAGAAGGGATTCGAACCCCTGACCTACGGCTTAGAAGGCCGTTGCTCTATCCACCTGAGCTACTGGCGCCCGCACTCATCCGAGAATCAGGGAAGGCACTGAGAGAACAGAACCGCCTCACTTCCCGGTCTCGCTATTCAATCGGGGCGAGCCGATTCGAACGGCCGACCCCCTGCTCCCAAGGCAGGTGCGCTAACCAGGCTGCGCTACGCCCCGATCTCTAATCCGAGAGAGTCGATTAACAAACCCATTCGGGGAGCGCAAGGAGGCATCGGGTTTCAGAGAGTGCTCCCGCGAGACAAATACGGCCTGAAAGATATAACTGGCTGGGAATTTCGAGGATGCACAGGGGACGAATCTCGCTCTTTTCAGGCAAATATCCGCACACAGCACTCGTGGTGACGCTGCCGCGCAAACTGCCGCAGCAGGACAGACATGGCAGGCACTGAAGAAGGGAACACGGAAAACGTGAGGAAAAGAAGAGCGGGAGAACTACACGAAGGAAGGGATCTCAGGATCAGCAAACTGCCTTAGTGAACACTGGTAGGGCGGCTGTCCTCGCGTGTCCATGATGCCAATTCGTCGCGGAGCCCAACTTTATTGGCAATCTGCTGGATAGTGACTCCAGCAAGATAGTTGGCAAGAAGACGTTGGGCTTCATGCCACACCGAAATTTGACTACACACCGAGCAGTAGCGACACGCGCGTTCACGCTCGTCCAGGCACCCCATCAGCATCAACGGTCCTTCGAGACATTCATACACTTCCTTGAGCGTAATGTGAGCTGGTAATTTCTTGAGCGCGAATCCACCCCGTGCACCCATGTACGACTGTACTAATCCACCAGTTTCCAGTCGCTTCATAATTTTTGAGAGAAAGTGGGTCGGAATGTCCTGTTTTTCTTGAATCTCTCGGCGTGACACCGCATGATTTTCGGGACGTGCGGCAAGATACGACAACGCCCGGATCGCGTAATCCACCCGTTTCCCGATGTTCATCAACGAACTACGTTCGGTCGGGTGGAGACCTGTGCCTTTATGACTCACGTGCGTACTCGTTATCTGGTCTGGTGAGGGTCTGGGTCAGCAGAACAAGATCAGCGGTTAGTCGTCTTCAGGCATCCCTAAAATTTTGCGGGCATCCGGTCGAATCATGCTGGGCTCCCAAGGCGGTTCCCAGACCACTTCCACTTTTGCTTCTTCCACTTCGGGAAGCTCAAGAATCTTTTGCTCCGCCTCGGACGAAATCATCCCGCCCATGCCACACCCACGTGTGGTCAGCGTCATCTTCACATCAACTTTTTGATCCGCGATCTGGACATCATAGATCAGGCCCAGATCAACGATATTCACGGGAATCTCCGGATCGTAACATGTTCGCAACACTTCATAGACTTCTTCTTGTGTCGGCATAATGCCTCCCAGTACCAAGACAAACTCACGAATTACAGTTGCGTGCCCCGCACGATTTGTTTCTGCCCTTGAATCTTCTTCTGCAGGGCCATCAGCGCGTCAAGCACATTTTCCGGGCGCGGCGGGCAGCCAGGCACGTAGATGTCGACTGGAACAATACGGTCGATCCCCGCGACGGTGGTGTAGTTGTCGTAGAACCCACCGGTCGACGCGCATGCACCAAAAGCCATCACCCACTTGGGCTCGCCCATCTGCTCATAGACCCGCTTGAGAATCGGGGCTTGGCGGCAGGTCACCGTGCCAATCACCATCAGAAGATCGGATTGTCGCGGGCTGAACCGTGGCAACAACGCGCCAAAGCGGTCAATATCGTAGGGCGTCAGCGACAACGCCATGTATTCCATCGCGCAACACGCGGTCGCGAAGGGATAGGGAAACAGCGAATACTTGCGAGCCCAACCAATCGCTTTGTCCAGTTGGGTGAGCGCCACGGTATCGCCCAGTAACACTTCTTCCCCTTGTCGTGGGGCAGTGGTAATCGTCGTGCTCAGTCGGTCCATAATCTCGCACTCCTCAAGTCTCGAAAATCCGTGGCGCTTACGCCGCTTGCTCGGTTTTCTTCTTCTCACCACGGCTGCGCCAGTCTTCCACCGCAGCCTTAATCGCATCTTCCGCCAGGACTGAACAGTGAATTTTTACCGGCGGCAACGATAGCTCCTTGGCGATCTCGCTATTGCGAATCGAATAGGCTTCGGAGATTGTCTTTCCTTTGACTAATTCGGTGACATAGCTTGAAGAGGCGATCGCCGATCCACAACCAAAGGTCTTAAACTTGGCATCCTCGATCACTTCCGTGTCAGGATTAATCTTGAGTTGCAATTTCATCACATCCCCACACTCCGGGGCTCCAACAACACCAGTGCCGACGTCGTTTTCGTCCTTGGCGAAGCTCCCGACGTTCTTGGGGCGCTCAAAATGCTCAAGCACTTTGTCCGTATAAGCCATATCTACTCCTTAAGTTCAGAGCGGTCTCTATGCGAATTCTTGATGAACGGTCAACGGTCGCCAAAATAGACCCCTAGAGTCTAAGTTGTCAACCATGCGGCATGCGCGGGCACATTGAGTCATGGGGCCATGAAGGACAACACTAGACGTTATCGGCAAGAATCTACAATGCGCAAATGCGTGAATACCGAAGGTTGGCACGCAAGCGGCGCAAACTGCTCGCACTGAGCGGGTTGACCCGCCGAGAGTTCCCAAGCTTGTTGCCGGCGGTTGTTGACGCCT
>SHZE01000057.1 GCA_009692435.1 Deltaproteobacteria bacterium
TCGCGGCGGGCATCTGCTTCAAAATGTTCGCGGCAATTGTCATCGGCCATCCCCTGCGGGAACTAGAGTTGTGCACTCCTATTCAAGCAGGGCGTGGCCTTTTTCGTTACTCCCCTTCACCTTACTCAAAAAATGTCCGAAGTATTGTTAATCACACCGCGAAGCTCCCCCTTCGCATGCAAGGACAGATAGACCTGAGAGTCGGGCTCGTTTTCGACGTGACCGCGATAGTAGGTGTTTTGCGGTGGCGACAACTCAGTCTCCCCGCCTTCGCTATGTACGACGATGCGGGCATCGTCACTGAAGACTTCAAACCGTTCAAGCTGTAAGGTCGCCGAGGGACGGCCCTTGTCGAGTGAGACACCACCGAGTCGCAACGTATCTCCCGACTTTTGCTGGCGCATGAGCACGGGTAAATCTTCCGCCGCGATGTCGGCACTCTTCGGTTGGGCGGCAGCGGCCATCGTGATCCAGCCACAGCATAGCAGCAGAGCCCACAGGACCTGCCACCGCGCGTGACACGGAAGGAAGTCGCGGATAAGGACCATTCCGCTTGTTCGCGGAACAGCCGCTGTCATGATGCGCAGAATGCTCAGGGAATGATGGAGTGTAGGAGGGAGACGCATAGGGTGTCACCTTTTCTTGAGGAACGACAGGATGGCTGCCCATCAGAACTACAAACAGGGTGTGAGATTTTTCAATTTGGGGTCTCTTATCCTATCTCATCGACAATCCCTTACCCAAACTTTAACACGGTGACACGAAAGGACCCCAACGACCACGCCGAGTATGCAAGAGGATGCTCTTTGGGATGTCGTATGTGGAAAGAGGACCAGTCCGCGAGGGCTGGCAGACACAGGCACACCACAGTAGTACAGTGGCGGTATTTCTTTTTTGAGGAGGTCCCGATGGAACGACTGACGGTATATCACAATCCTGGCTGAGGGCAGTCGCGTGGAGCGCTCGATATTCTCCGTGAGCGCGGCGTCGAGTTCGACGTTATCGAATATATGAAAACCCCCTTGGACCAAGCAACCTTTGAACGTCTGTTTTCCTTGCTCCCGAATCCTCCCGCTGATCTCGTGCGGAAAGATAAAAATTTTGAGGCGCTCGGTCTTGATGCAAGCAAATACGTAACGCATGAAGCGGTGGTCGCCTTGTTGCTCCAACATCCCGTGTTGATGCAGCGGCCTATTATCGTAAAAGGGCAACAGGCGGTGCTCGCGCGTCCGTCGGAGAAAGTGTTGGAGTTGTTCTGAGCCGCGTGAAGGGCTTAGCGCGTTCGGATTACCCTCCGAACGCGCGGTTTCCCGAGACTACGGTTGACCAATCAACGTATGCGCGGTCGCCGAGACGATCCGCACCGGAACGAGGTCGCCAGGACGCGCGCCGTCACCGGGGAAGACAACCGTCTTAAACTGCGCATTCTTGCCCGCCATCCATCCTTCTTGGCGCTTCGCGGGACGCTCGACCAATACGTGAACCGTCTGCCCAATCGTGTGGTGATTGATTTCACCAGAGAGACGCTCTTGTAAGCGAATGATCTCCTGCAGGCGACGGCCTTTCTCTTCTTCCGACATCGTCTCTCCCCATTTGTGGGCTTTGGTGCCCTCGCGCGCGGAATACTTAAACATGAACGCGAAATCGTAACGAAGCATGTTCATGAAGTCGTAGGTCGCGCGAAAGTCGGCTTCTTCCTCACCAGGAAACCCAACGATGATATCAGTCGAGAGCGCGAGCCCTGGGATGGCCGCGCGCAGGCGGTCCACGAGCACGGCGTACTGTTCGACCGTGTAGCCGCGTTCCATACGTGCCAGCACCGAGTTGGAGGCTGATTGTAAAGGCAAATGGAGATACGGAGTTACCTTTGAGTCGGTAGCCATCTCCTCAATGATACGATCGCTCATGTCGGACGGATGAGGTGAGGTGAAACGAATACGTGTGATCCCGTCGATCGCCGCTGTCTTATGGAGCAGATCGGCGAAGTCCTGGTCCCCATCACGATAGGCATTGACCGTCTGGCCCAGATAGACGACTTCCTGATAGCCCTGGTCCGCGAGTTCTTGGACCTGATGCAAAAGGGCGTTGAGCGGGACACTGCGCTCGCGACCTCTCACATAGGGAACGACACAGAAGGTGCAGAACTTGTCGCACCCACGCATGACGGTGACCCACGCCCGAATACCTTCCCCATGCAGCGGGGTGATGTCGGCATACGTCTCGTCTCGATCCAGGCGCACCGAGACTAAAGGCTCGTCTTTCTCTTCTTGCGCAAGGAGGGAGGGCAGATTCCGATACGCATCCGGCCCCAACACCAGATCAAGAAACGGCGCTTTGTCGAGCAACTGTTCGCGATAATGTTGCGCCATGCACCCAGTGAGTCCCAGGCGGACGCCCGGGCGACGGACTTTATGGTGCACAAGTTCTTTTAAGCGTTTGAGGATGCGTTCTTCCGCATGCTCACGGATCGCGCAGGTATTGAGCAGGATCACGTCGGCATGCGCCGCGGTCTGCGTTTGTTCATAACCATGCGGTTTCAGCAGACCGATCAACAATTCGGTATCCGCCAAGTTCATTTGACAACCGTACGTTTCGATATAAATTTTCCGGTGTTCCATGACAGACTCATCGTGACTTTCTTGTCGGCCCTTGTTGTAACCGCTCGCCGTGGCCGAGGCAATGGTGTTATGGCCCTTCGCTGCGCTCACTGTATGGCGTATGGCTTTATGGCGTATGGCGTATGGTAAAAAACTCCTCGCCATAGCGCGAACGAAGTGAGCGAGCCATCCGCCATAAAGCGGAGCGCGCCAGAAAGGAGGCCACCGCAGTGCCCCAGAAACCGAAGCCCAGTTTTGAGCAACTTGAAGCCTCGTTACTCTATTGTCCGCGTTGTCGTCAAGCGATGCCCGTGCGAAAAAAACTGCTGCTGATTCTCCCGCACGGCAGCAAATTTGAATATCTCTGTACCACCTGTTCTTCAACCTGTGGTGACAAAATTGAACCCGATGAACGGAAACCGCGAGTTCTCATGCAAGGTTTTCTATGACGAGAATGAATGTTCCTCAACGAATTGTGTCCTTATTGCCGAGCAGCACGGAAATCCTCTGTGCCCTTGGCCTGCGCGAACAACTGGTAGGTGTCTCCCATGAGTGCGACTATCCAGCCGATGTGACTGGTCTGCCAAGACTCACCGAACCAAAGCTCAACCCGCACGGATTCAGTGGAGAGATCGACGCGCGCGTACGAGAGCTTGTCCAAGAAGGACTTGGTGTCTATCGCATCAAGACCGATGCCCTCCAATCACTCCAACCGGACCTCATTGTGACGCAAGACCAATGTGAGGTATGCGCGGTGTCTCTTCCTGAAGTGGAGGAAGCAGTGCGGTGTTTTCTGACACCAGCAGTGAAGGTGCTCTCTCTAAAGCCGCAACGCTTGGGGGATATCTGGGAAGATATTCGCCAAGTGGCACGTGCAACGGGAAGAGAGGATGCGGCGGAAGAAGTGTTGCGCGGCCTCAAGCACCGGCTGTGGAAACTCGAACAACAAACCCGCCACCTCTCTCGTCCTCGAGTTGCTTGCATTGAGTGGATCGAACCGCTGATTGCCGCGGGGAATTGGGTTCCAGAACTGCTCTCAATCGCCGGGGGCGAGTATGACCTCACCAGCGTGGGCGAACACAGTCCAGTGATGACGTGGGAGACTTTGGTTGCGTACCAGCCAGAGGTACTGATCCTCATGCCGTGTGGCTTCCCCATTGCGCAAACTCAGCGGGAAGTATCCGCACTCCAAGCAGCCCCACTATGGGATGCGCTTCCCGCAGTAAAAACAAACAACGTGTTTATCATTGACGGCAATGCGTATCTCAATCGTCCTGGCCCACGCCTTGTTGAGAGCGCGGAGATTCTCGCGGAGATTCTGCATCCTGATGTTTGTGGAGGTCTTGCTCCTGTCGAGGCCTATACGCGGGTGGCGTAAACTTAGACCGTCCGAAGAGGAGAGAGCAAACCCCGAGAGCCCAATTGACGAGCCAAGGTGCCGCTCTCTCCTCATGATTCACTTATCCTTTGGGCATCCCCAAAACGCGGTCGCCAATGATCCCGCGTTGAATTTCAGAGGTTCCACCGGCAATCGTCATTAGACGTGAAGACAACGCACGCCGACTCCATTTGCCGCTGTCCAGGGCATAGGGTGAACCTAAAGCCAACTGACTGTAAGGCCCCAGCAATTCCATGGCGAGCTGCGCGATCCGTACATTAAGCTCACTCCCCGCGAGCTTGGCTAGAGACCCTTCCGGTCCCGGAGGCGAGCCGTGGAGTTGCCGGGTCAAGTTCCGATATCCGTTATATTTGAGCGCCTGTACCTCGATCAGCAACTGGACCAACCTCTGGCGGACGGATTCATCTTCCCAGGCTACGGTACCGTTGTAGTGGGGCACCCGCTTGCTGAGACCAATGAGCTGGCGCATAACCGGCTCTAGTTGAAACCCCATGCCGATGTTGGCTCGCTCAAACATCAGCGTGGTCACCGCCACCTGCCATCCTCGATTCAATTCACCGAGTATGTTCGCCTTAGGCACGCGCACGTCTTCGAAGAACACCTCATTAAATTCCGCATCCCCGGTAACCTGGACGAGGGGGCGCACAGTGATCCCCGGCGTTCTCATGTTCACCAAAAGGTAGGTGATACCCTGATGTTTAGGCGCGGTGGGGTCCGTACGGGTCAATAAGATGCACCAGTCAGCGCGATGTGCGTAACTCGTCCAGACCTTTTGTCCATTGATCACAAAAAAATCACCATCCTTCACCGCACGGGTTTGCAATGAGGCGAGATCCGACCCGGAGCCGGGTTCCGAATACCCCTGGCACCAGATTTCCTCGGCGGAAAGAATTTTGGGGATGAACCGCTGCTTCTGCTCCTCCGAGCCCCAGTGTATCAAGGTGGGACCAACCAACATCACTCCCAGCGCATTAGCGATGCCAGGAGCGTGCACGCGGCCCATTTCTTCGGCATAGATGACCTGCTCTAAAATGGTCGCGCCGCGTCCACCGTAGGCTTTGGGCCAATGGATACCGACCCAGTTGCCGGCATGCAACTGCTTTTGCCAAGCGAGGTGGATATCAAAACGGTCTTCCGCGCTCCGTTCTTCAAAAGCATCCGCCGCATACGAGGGCGGCATGTTCGTGGCGAGCCATGACTGTATTTCCTGGCGAAATGCCTCTTCTTGAGGGGAAAAATGAAAATCCATGTTGTTCTCCGTTGGGGTGAAGGTGTTTCAAGATTCTCCGCGTTCGTCAATGATGCGGCGGTTCTATCCTGGGAACGCAGGCGGCTCGCCTGCTCGCAACCGCGATGGCCGTGAAGCGAGTGCGTTCCGAGTTTCGAGTCCCCCAGGTTCCCTCCCCCAGCTTTGAGAGGATTAGGATAAACTTTCAGGGGTAGGTTTTTCACCACAAGAAGAGCAGAGTCGTCATTCCCGCGCAGGCGGGAATCCAGTAATCCCACAATCCACAGGCTCTGCCCCTGGATGCCCGCTCCCCTAGAAGACCGGGGACAGGCTGCGCGGGCACGACGGACCGGAGAAGCCACGCATACGGAAAACCCGGGAAATTGTAGAAAACGAAAAAGACCTACCCTTCAAAAGCTAGGAGGGGGGTGAATGATTTTCTCCTTTACTTTCTCTACCACACCTCAATCCACCGGCAATTACGCTTCGCCTTAACCATATGCCATAATCCCGCAACCGTCAGAAAAAGCAGCTAAAATGTCTATACCTCCAAGGGTAGTCGCTGGCAACGTAAAACCGTGAAACCCTCCAACCACCACCCGAAAAATGTTTCACGTTAAACATTTCGCTAAAACAAAATTCTCCCTAATGTTTAACGTGAAACATAAATTGACTTGTGTGCAGATTATGTAACCCCGCTCCAATCTCCTGCGAATGTTTGACGTGAAACATAAAATGGACTCATGCGCATATTAAGTGAAATCCGTTTCCATTCGCCGTTATTTTCCATTTTTCCTTCAGCAACAGTAGGTTATCATCGACGCTGCCGTGCGCATCGTTCCGTTTCATGGAGATTTTTCCCCGGCGAACGATTTAGGCGCTTTTTTTCTTTTCTTCCCTGTGTTAGGGGTTGCGGACTGTGGGTAGAATTATATGCATCGCGAATCGCAAGGGTGGTGTCGGGAAAACAACGACCGCCATCAATCTCGCCGCTGCCTTGGCTGTGAATGGCGATCCCACGCTAATGATTGATTGTGATCCGCAAGGCAACGCCACGAGCGGCGTCGGCATCAAGCTCGAGTCCGACACCCCAACTATTTACGATGTCCTGCTTGGGGACTGTACAATGGAAGAAGCGAAACAGTCCACGGCTATCACCCAACTTGACGTCATCCCAGCCAATCACGACCTCATTGGCGCGGAAGTGGATCTCCTCAACGTCGAGCGACGCGAATACCAACTCCAGACGCTCCTGAGTTTCTGCCGAGAACGGTACCGCTATCTCCTCATCGACTGCCCCCCGTCGTTGGGGTTACTGACGGTCAACGCGTTGACCGCCGCCGATAGCGTGCTGATCCCCGTGCAGTGCGAATACTACGCGCTCGAAGGACTACGCTCACTGTTAGAGACGCTCACCCTCATCCGCGAGCGCCTCAACCCCGAACTCGCGATCGAGGGCGTGCTCTTGACCATGTTCGACGCTCGTAACAAATTGTGTCATCAGATCGTCGAGGAAGTGCGGCGCTTCTTTCCGCGCAACGTGTTCGACACCGTGATTCCGCGCAACGTGCGCTTGACCGAAAGCCCCAGCCACGGACTCCCGGTCATTCTCTACGACCCATCCTGTCGCGGGGCGCAGAGCTATGGCGATCTCGCCCGCGAAGTCACACGTCGTGACCCAGCGGCCTGGGCCGCGGTGCCCGGCCCGGAAGGGGCTGCCCAATGAACGAACCCGTGAGTATGGTCAAACGGCGCGCCCTCGGTCGCGGCCTCGGCGCGTTGATTCCCGAAGGCACGCCGCTCGCCCCCACGCTTGAGCGGCGCATTCCCATCGCCGACATTCGCCCGAACCCACACCAACCTCGTCGCTTCTTCGATGACGAACGCATCACGGAATTGGCCGAGTCGATCCGTCAGCAAGGAATCCTGCAACCACTCCTCGTTCGCAAGCTCGACCAGGGCTACGGACTGATCATCGGGGAACGGCGGTTACGGGCGGCTCAGCGTGCCGGTCTGGATCGAGTTCCCGTCGTCATCAAAGAAGTCACCGATGCCCAGAGCATGGAAATGGCGCTGGTGGAGAACATCCAGCGGGAAGAACTGACGCCGATTGAAGAAGCCCTCGCCTATCGTCAATTGATGGATGAACTGCACCTGACCCAGGAAGAAATTGCCACCCGAGTCGGGAAAAGTCGTCCGGTGATTACCAACCTCCTCCGGGTGCTCAATCTTCCTGATGAAATTAAAGAGGAAGTGGACCGGGGGCATCTCTCGGTTGGTCACGCCCGCTCACTCCTCGCCCTGGGAACACCAGAGGAGCAGATCGACATGGCCCGTCAGGTCATGCGGCATGGGCTCTCGGTCCGAGAAACGGAAACGTTAGTCGCGCAACATGTGTCACCCCCACCGGACGAACAGCCGCCCCTCGAAACGTCCGCCGGCCCCGCGTCTGAGGATTTAGCGTTGCGGCGCAATGTGCACGTCGTGGCCCTAGAAGATGAACTCACGCGCGCCTTCGGCACCAGGGTCCGGCTCCGGTCTAAAAAGAAGGGGGGACGCATCGAAATCGAATATTATTCCCACGAAGAACTGGAGGGGATTGTCAACCGTTTACGGAGATGAAAAAAACACCCTCCGGGCGATTGCTGAATCCCCTAACACCCCGACTTTCAGACCTTTACACAAGGAGCGAGTAGCCGTGTTATCGCTAGACTGGACGTTTGCCTTTCAGATTCTTCTCTTTCTCGTGCTTTGGGCATTTCTGCGTCGGTTTCTGTTTGAGCCCCACTTCGAGGTCATGAAACAACGCGAGCATCGGAGTGAAGGCGCGATCAAACAAGCGCAACGGGTCAAAGCGGAAGTCGGAGAGATGGAAGAGCAGTATAAAAGTCGCCTGACCACGACAAGAACTGGGGCGATGCAGCAAGTCGATACCGTCACTCGCGAGGCCGAAGGGCAGGCACAAACGATCACCGAAGCCGCTCGAACCGAGGCGGACAAGATTTTAGATGAGCTCCGTGCGACGTTGCAGCAAGACATCGAGAACACAAGAAAAGCGCTACAAACCCGCGCCCCGGAGTTCGCGCGTACCATCTCGGAGAAATTACTAGGGAGGCCCTTGACGTGATGACGAAGCGCTCTATAAGAAACCTGGTCGGTTTCGCCACCCCCTTCTTCTTCTTTCTCTTGTCTTTTTCACTCTGGGCAGCAGAGGAAGGACAAGGCGGACATGGCGGGGGCTGGAGATTCGGCGGGCTGTTTTTTTCGACGATCAACTTCGTGATCTTCGCGGCAATCCTTCGGAAATATGCGCTTCCAGCAGTGCGGGACACGATCCGGCAACGCCGCGATACAATCGTCCAGGCCCTCAACGAAGCGAAACGAGCCAAAGCGGAAGCGGAAGCGTTACGCGCGGAATACGAACAGAAGCTCGCGGGCCTCGCGGCTGAACAACAACGGTTACAAACGCAAGCCCTTGAAGCCGCGGAACGAGAGAAGAGTCGGATACTTGAAGAGGCACGGCGCGGAGCTGAACGGCTGCAAAGCGAAGCCCGCCAGATCGCGCAGCGTGAATTAGCGGAAGCACGTCGGGTGTTACGTCAGGAAGTCGCCGAGCAAGCTGTCCGTCTGGCGACAGAACTGGTCACCTCCCGCTTGAATCAGAACGATCAACGCCGGTTCGTACAAAACCTGGTCGCCGAGGTCAACAATGCCGCAAACCCCAGCCGCTAGACGATACGCGAAAGCTCTGTTGGAGCTCGCCAAAGAGCAAAAGGCGCAAGAACTAATAGGACAAGAGTTATCTCACATCGCCGCCGCGCTGGCCGAGCCCGAGGTTGCCCAGATACTGACGCGACAAGCGCCGTCGGCAAAAGGCAGTAAGGATTTGGTCAAGCAACTGGTGACCTCCCTCTCGCCCCATCCACTCCTTGCCAATTTCTTGGGCGTACTGGCGGAGAATGATCGTCTGACCTCCCTTACCGACATCAGCGAAACCTATCAAACCCTGCTGGAAGAGGCTCTTGGGAAAATACGGGTCCAAATCCGGTCGGCCGCACCGTTATCAAAAAAAGAACTGCAATCCGTGGTCGACGCCTTTGGCAAGCTGACGAAAAAAACAGTGATCCCAACCCTTGAGGTTGATCCCGATCTCTTGGGTGGCGTAGTCGTCACCCTCGCTGGCCAAGTGTATGACGCCAGCCTGAAATCCCAACTCCGTCGTATGGGAGAGGCGCTCGCCCAACAAGAGTAATGGCGGCAGACCGTAAGCAAAAAGATCCCGCGAAGAAGAACTCGCGAGTCCGAGAACAGGACCCGCCGAGAACGAGTGCGGTTAGCAAAGAGGAAAACGAGGGACGCAATGGAATTGAAAGCTTCCGAAATCAGCGAAATTATCAAGCGCCAGATTCAGGGCTACGACAAGCAAGTTGAACTGCGAGAAACCGGGACCGTGCTCTCGGCCGGTGATGGAATCGCCCGTATTCATGGACTTGATCGGGTGGCCTCTGGGGAACTCCTGCTCTTCCCGCACGATATTTACGGTCTCGCGCTCAACTTGGAAGAGGACAACGTTGGCGCTGCCGTCTTCGGAGAAGTCCAAGCGATTCGCGAAGGTGATGAAGTCCGTCGAACTGGTCGGATCGCCGAAGTGCCGGTTGGCGAGGCGCTGCTGGGCCGTGTGGTCAACGCCCTCGGACAGCCAGTGGACGGCAAAGGGCCGATCGCGAGCAAAGAAACACGGCGTATCGAAGTCAAAGCTCCAGGCATCGTCCTCCGTCAACCCGTGAAACAGCCCTTGCAAACGGGGATCAAAGCCATCGATTCCATGATCCCCATTGGTCGCGGACAACGCGAGTTGATTATCGGGGACCGGCAAACCGGCAAAACCGCTCTCATTATTGACACCATCATCAATCAAAAAGGTGGAGACGTGCAGTGTTTTTACGTCGCTATCGGGCAGAAACGTTCGACGGTCGCGCAAGTCGTCGAACGGCTTACCCGCGCGGGCGCGATGGAGTACACCACAGTGGTAGCCGCCACCGCCTCCGAAGCCGCCCCGCTACAATTCATCGCGCCGTATGCTGGCTGCGCCATGGGCGAGTATTTCCGCGATAACGGCAAGCACGCCCTCGTGGCGTACGATGACCTCTCGAAACATGCCGTCGCCTACCGGCAATTATCACTCCTGCTCCGCCGCCCGCCTGGACGTGAAGCATTCCCTGGCGACGTATTCTATCTACACTCCCGCTTATTGGAACGCGCCGCCAAAATGAGTGAGGCCCAAGGCGGTGGTTCGTTGACCGCGCTCCCCGTGATTGAAACGCAGTCCGGCGACGTGTCCGCGTATATTCCCACCAACGTCATCTCAATCACGGACGGGCAGATTTACTTGGAAAGCGACCTGTTCTACGCGGGCGTCCGCCCGGCGGTGAACGTCGGGATTTCGGTCTCGCGCGTTGGTGGGTCAGCCCAGATCAAAGCGATGCGGCAAGTCGCCGGGTCTCTCCGTCTTGACTTAGCCCAGTATCGTGAAATGGCCGCTTTCGCGCAGTTTGGCTCGGACCTTGATGCCACGACGCAAAAGCTCCTCTCGCGCGGCTCGCGCCTCGTGGAAATGCTCAAACAGGGGCAATACCAACCGCTCTCGACGGAACGTCAGGTGCTCACGATCTACGCGGGCACCAACGGGTTCGTGGACCAAATCCCGGAAAGCGCCTTGAAGAAATACGAGCTGGAGATGCACCGTTTCGTGGAAAATCAGCACCCGAACATTTTCGAGGACATCCGCACCAAACGAGAGCTGACCGATGAGTTGAAAGGCAACATCAACGCGGCGCTCAAGGAATTCAACGAAGGTTTCACGGCGTAATCGTCATGGCAACGCTTAAAGTAATCCGTCGGCGCGTCTCGTCGGTACGGAACATCCAGCAAATCACCAAGGCCATGAAAATGGTCTCGGCGGCCCGGCTGCGTCGCGCGCAAGAGGCGGCGATCGCGGCGCGTCCCTACGCCGAAAAGCTGGAAGCCGTCTTGCAAAACTTGGCCACGCAAGGGCAGTCGCTGTCTCACCCGCTGCTGACGGCGCGGGAAGAACAGCATATCGATCTGCTCTTAGTGACCTCCGACCGTGGCCTCTGCGGTGGGTTCAACTCGAATTTGGTGCGCGCCGCGGAAGCCTTTATCCGCTCGCATCCCAATCAGAAAGTCACCATCACCATTGTCGGTCGCCGCGGGTACGACTACTTCAAGCGGCGCCCCGTCGAGATCGGCGATCATCATATCAATTTGTTTGGTCGGCTGACGCCCGCGCTCGCCAACGAAATCGGCACACGCCTGAGTCAGCGGTTCGTCAATGGCGAGACCGATGGCGTGTATGTCTTGTACGCGCGCTTTCGTTCGGCGTTAGTGCAAATCCCCACCATTGACCACATGCTGCCGATTATCCCAAAAGAACGGGCTGCGGACGCACCGTCATCAAGCGAATACCTGTACGAACCCCAGCCGCAAGAACTATTGGAAAGCTTACTGACTCGCTATATCGATATGTTGATTTATCGCGCGATGCTCGAATCGGTCGCCAGCGAGCACGGAGCACGCATGACCGCGATGGACAACGCAACCAGCAACGCGGTCGAGATGATTGATCGGCTCACGCTCGATATGAACCGCGCGCGCCAGGCTAGCATTACTCGCGAGTTACTCGAAATTGTCTCTACCAGTGAATCATTGAAAGGCTAGGAGAGAATTCTCATGAATGTTGGAAAGATCACCCAGGTGCTCGGAGCCGTTGTTGACGTCGAATTCGCCGATAGCGCCCTCCCCCCTATTTATAATGCACTGCAGGTCACCAATACCACGATTAGTGATAAAGAATGGAACCTCGTGCTGGAGGTGGCTCAACACCTGGGAGAAAACACCGTCCGTTGTATCGCCATGGATAGTGCCGAAGGGCTCGTGCGCGGCACTCCCGCTCGTGACACTGGCGATGTCATTACCGTTCCGGTTGGCGAAGAGACCTTGGGCCGCATTCTCAACGTCGTGGGTGAACCTGTTGATGAGGGGCCCTCGCTCGCCCACGTCAAACGCTCACCCATCCATCGACCTGCCCCTGCGTTCGCGGACCAATCCACTGAGGTGAAGATTCTTGAGACCGGCATCAAAGTGGTGGACCTCTTGGCCCCCTACCCATTAGGCGGAAAAATTGGGCTCTTCGGGGGAGCCGGAGTGGGCAAGACCGTTATTCTCATGGAATTGATCAACAACATCGCGACACAGCACGGTGGGTATTCCGTGTTTGGCGGTGTTGGCGAGCGCACCCGTGAAGGGAACGACTTGTGGCTGGAGATGAAGGAGTCGGGCGTTATTAACAAAACCGCGTTGGTGTACGGCCAGATGAACGAACCGCCAGGCGCGCGTGCGCGTGTCGCGTTGTCGGCCCTCACGCTCGCTGAACACTTTCGTGATGTCGAGCACAAAGACGTGCTCCTCTTCGTCGATAATATCTTCCGGTTCGTGCAGGCCAACTCAGAAGTGTCTACGCTGCTCGGTCGCATCCCCTCAGCCGTGGGTTATCAGCCGACGCTCTCCACGGACGTGGGCGACCTGCAAGAGCGCATTACGTCAACCAAGAACGGCTCGATCACGTCGGTGCAAGCGATTTACGTCCCTGCCGACGACTTGACCGACCCAGCCCCAGCGACGACGTTTGCCCATCTTGACGCCACGACCGTGTTGTCGCGGCAGATCGCCGAACTCGGCATTTATCCAGCCGTGGACCCGTTGGATTCAACCTCACGGATGCTTGACCCCAACATCATTGGGGAAGAGCACTACCAGGTCGCGCGTCGTGTGCAAGAAATTCTGCAACGCTACAAAGACCTGCAAGACATCATCGCGATTCTCGGAATCGACGAATTGTCGGAAGACGACAAGATCGTGGTGGCTCGTGCTCGCAAAGTGCAGCGCTTCCTCTCGCAACCGTTCCATGTCGCCGAGCAGTTCACCAACATCAAAGGCGAGTATGTCAAAGTCAAAGACACGATTCGCAGCTTTAAGGAATTGGTGGAAGGCAAATACGACGACCTGCCAGAGCAAGCGTTCTACCTGGTTGGTACGATTGAAAGCGCGGTCGAAAAGGCTCAACGGCTAGCGGCGTAGGATAATGAGGAATTAAAAATGAAGAATGAAGAACTTCATCTTCCTCATTTTTAATTCCTCATTTTTCAGTACTTCGGACACTTTTTCGACGAAACAGTCCTATGAAACCAAAGGATTGTAGACATCTATCTGAATAACAGCCAAGTCAGCTCGACCTCTCAGTTATGTTTAATTCCCTGATCTCAAGGAAAGCGGTGATTTCTCTAAATTTTG
>SHZE01000058.1 GCA_009692435.1 Deltaproteobacteria bacterium
GGAAACAACGCCAGTTCAACGAACGCTTGCTCGATCTGTTTATTGACAACTTAGCTCTCGACCCAACTTGGGTGAAAAATCACCCGTGTTACGATGAACTCAGAACTTACGGGGCAATTGCAGCCTGATTCTGTCCGAACCATTGTTAAAGAACTGGATGCCATAAAGAAGATCAACACGACTATTGGGACACTGCTTGATCTCAATGCGGTCTTGCCACGCATCATTGACGAGATCGTCCCCCTGTTTGCCGCCCAAGCCGCCTCGGTGATTCTTTTTGATTACGCCAAACAAGAGGCGAAGATCTCGACTGTCTACGGAACGCAACCCCTGCCAGGGCAGCCGTTTCGATACCATTGGCACGGATCGCTTGCGGGCTGGGTGGCGGATCATAAACGCTCGCTCCGGCTCTCGCGTCTCCTGCCCTCCGAGTGGCCCACTTCGGTAAAGCTTGCCAAGGAATTGGGCGGGTCCCTTGAGAACATTTCGGTGTTGCTGGCTCCATTCTCATTGAACGGCGAGGTGCTGGGGTGTCTTGAAGTCGTCTGGGACCCGCGACGAGATATTAGACATGGCGATGAGCAGCTTCTCGAAACCATCGCGGCCCAGGTCGCGATTGCGATTGCCAATGCCCAGCTCTACACGGAACGACAACAAGCAGAAGCCGCGCTCCAGCAGCGACAACACCTCTTCATGGCCGGACCAGTCGTCGTGTTTCGCTGGCGAGCGGAAGAGCATTGGCCTGTGGAGTATGTATCGCCGAATATTGCCCAGTTCGGTTATGACGGAGGTGATCTCCTGAGTGGAAGTCTTCCCTACAGGAGTCTCATTCATCCAGAGGATCGGGATCGTGTCGCTGCGGAGGTCACAAGCTACGGCAAAACAGGCGCCACCTCTTTTGAGCAAGATTATCGGATCGTTGACGCTTATAGACACACACACTGGGTGTACGACTTTACCGTTATTGGGCGAGATCTACAGGGAAGGATTCTCCACTACGACGGGTACTTGCTTGACATTACCGAGCGCAAAAAAACAGAAGCCGCGCTCCGTGCCAGTGAAGAGCAATTTCGCAGTTTGTTCGAGTATGCGGGCGATGCCATTGCGATTTCAGACACTGAAGGCCAGCTCCTGAGGGTCAACCGGCAAGCGGAATCCCTTTTAGGCATGCCTCGGGAAGAGCTGCTAGCTACCCATTTGTGACTCCAGCATCGGTTGCGATCTCCAGAAACCGGCTCTCACAAATTCTCGCGAAAGAGCCGGTTCCTGAAACGGTTGAGTTGGAAGTCGTCCGCAAAAACGGGAGCATCGTTCCCGTTGAAGTACGGGGTCGTTTTCTCCGCGATGAGCGGGGAAAACGCACGGCTTTTATGGGGATTTACCGAGATATGACCGAGCGGAAACGCGCCGAGGCGGCATTGCGTGCCGCCAAGGAGTACGCGGAAACGCTGATCAAGAGCTCCATCGACATGATCATCGCGGTGAATACGGAACGGCGGATCACCGAGTTCAATCCCGCCGCCGAGAAAGCTTTTGGCTATCAGCGGGCGGAAGTCATCGACCAACCGGTGGATATGTTGTATGGAGATTCCGGCCTGGGGCCGAATATCAACCTCCAGGTGAAAACCACCGGTGGCTATATCGGGGAGATCAAGAACAAAAGAAAAAATGGCGAGCTGTTCGATGTCCACCTCAAGGCATCACCCGTCTATGATGCCGCGGGGCGTGTGGTTGGCGTCATGGGGATATCCCGCGACATTACCGACCGCAAACACGCCGAGGACGCCCTGCGTGAGAGCGAAGAACGCTATCGTATTCTCAATCAACTCATCTCTGACTGTGCGTTCTCGTTTCGCGTCGCACCCGACGGCACCTTCGTGCTCGATTGGTTGACCGACAGCTTCTTTCGGATGACAGGATATGACCCTCAGGAGTTCTTCGACAAACCCAATCCTTGGGAGCGGCTGATGTCGGCTGAGGCGGCGACTCAGTTAGCGCAGGTCCTCCAGTCGTTGGGACCCGAGAGCGCGGGCGTCTACGATTTTCCCATTATCCGGAAAGATGGACAGGTCCGTTGGCTGCGTGGATATTTTCATGCGGTGCGTGACCCGCGCGGAGCCTTGACCTGGGTGTACGGGGCCACTCAGGATGTCACCGAGCGTAAGCAAGCCGAAGACGCCTTGCGCCAGAGTGAAGAACGGCATCGCATTGTCAGTCAGTGTATGTCCGATTACGCCTTTTCGCTCCGCATTGAAGAGGGAAAGGCGTTATGCTTAGAGTGGTTGACCGATAGCTTTACCCGAGTCACGGGGTACCCGGTTTCTGACTTCCTGGGGAAGTTCAATCCGTGGACCCACTATATTCATTCTGAGGACTTCGAACGTGTAAGCGCGACCATCCGTCAGATGCCGCCCGGCACCCCCACCACGTATGAATTTCGCATCATCAGGAGCGATGGAGCAATCCGTTGGATTCGCTCTTCCGCCTATGTCGTGCGGAGCGAAAAAGGCACGATCACTCGTCTCTATGGCGCGGCCCAGGACATTACGGAACGCAAACACGCCGAGGACGTTCTCCAGTACCAACGGGCATTTGAGCAACTCGTGGCAAGCATCTCCAAGGACTTTCTCAATCTGACCCCTGAAGAAATTAATACAGGTATTTCGCGGGCCTTACGGATGGTGGGAGAGTTTTCGGGTATTGATCGGAGTTATTTATTCCTCTTCCGTGAGAACCTGGCGGTGATGGACAACACGCATGAATGGTGCGCCCCGGGGATCGCATCCGTGCAAAGCCAACTCCAAAACATGGAGACGAAGACTTTCCCGTGGTTTGTGAAAAAACTCACGGATTTCGAGCCCATCTATATCCCGGACGTGGGCGCCCTTCCTCCTGAAGCGCAGGCGGAAAAAATAGAATTTCTATCTCAAGAGATGCAATCGCTGATCAGCATCCCGCTCATCTCCGGCAAGACGGTGATTGGGCTCGTAGCGTTTGCCGCGGTCCGTACCACCAATCGCTGGACCGAGGAGAGTCTCCTCCTCCTCAAAGTGGTGGGCGAGATGATTGCCAGCGCGTTAGAGCGCAAGTGGGCCGCGGAGCGACAACAGCAATTACAAGCCCAACTGCTCCAAACCCAGAAACTCGAAGCGATCGGGACCCTCGCTGGCGGCATCGCCCATGATTTCAACAACATCCTGGCCGCCATTATGGGCTATACCGAACTGGCAACGGATGACGTCCCAAGCGAGAGCCGCACACGCAGCAACCTGGAAGAGGTGCTCACCGCCAGTCGGCGTGCCCGTAGGCTCGTTCAGCAACTCTTGACCTTCAGTCGCCCCAGTCACCAGGATCGCCGTCCGGTACAACTCCACGACATCGTGGAAAGTACCCTCACGTTATTGCGCGCCTCTTTTCCGAAACATATCGACATCCACTTCCCCTCACCGCCGTTGATCGCCACCATCCTCGCCGACCCCATCCAGATCGAGCAGGTGGTCATGAATCTGTGTGTCAATGCGGCGTATGCCATCGGCGAACACCACGGCGTCCTGGGGATTGGGATTGAGTACCTGGAGGGGGAACGGACCACTGTCCCCGCCTCCCCCAGGATGGCCACCCCTGCCACCTACTGTCTCACGGTCAGTGATAGTGGGAGTGGCATTGATGCCGAGATGCTGCCCCATATCTTTGAGCCCTTTTTTACCACCAAACCCATCGGGCAAGGGAGCGGCATGGGCTTGGCGATCGTCCACGGCATTGTCACCAGCCACGGGGGTAGCATCACCGTTGAGAGTCGTCCTGGACAGGGCACCACGTTTCGTATCTATTTCCCCCCCTGGCGAGAACCCACGGAAGCACAGGAAGCGACACTCGGATATGCGAATCAGGAATTAGGAGTATATAAAAAAGACGCAGCAGGAACGCCGTTTCAGTCCACTTCCTGCTGCGGGGTGCTAGAAAAAGGAGGGCAGTGTGACACGGATTCTGGTCATTGACGATGAAGCGTCGGTCCGAGACATGATGCGACAAACGCTAGAACGAGCGGGCTATGAGGTGGTCGAAGCAGGGGACGGAAAACAAGGCATGGCGCAGTTACGTCAGCAACCAATCGACCTCGTCATTACTGACATTCTCATGCCGGAACAGGAAGGCATCGAAACCATCCACATGCTGCGCAAGGAATTTCCACATGTGAAGATCCTCGCCATTTCCGGTGGCGGAAAAAAAGGGAAACTCGATGTATTACCTGTGGCGCGGACGTTTGGAGCTCATAACACCCTTGCCAAGCCGTTCGAGCGGAAGGACTTGTTGGACGCAGTGAGTGCGCTCGTATCCGGAGAGTGAGCGCTCAACTTTTCGCACGCCACACCGGGATTCCCGTTTGTTATTTCAGCCTCTCTTGCTCTCGCGTGGTGTGAGGGAGCGTGTCGGAGGTCCCCCTCCCGGCTGGGAGAGGGTGAGGGTGATTTAGCGAGCTGTTCCGCTACGCACTGCGCAGCACCCGACCCGCAAAGGTCCCGGTATGTTCAAGTCCTTCCATGAAGACCTGCCCATTCACCAGCGTGTAGGTGTAGCCCGATGACTTTTGGATGTACCGCGCGCCATCCGCTGGCAAATCGTTGACAAAAGTTGGCGCGGGTAAGTGGAGGTGGTCGTAGTCGATCACATTCACATCCGCATACGCGCCTTGCCGCAGAATCCCTCGCTCATGGATACCAAATAATTGCGCGGGGTCGTGCGTCAGTTTCCGAATGGCCTGCGCCAGGGTGAAGTGCTGCCGTTCCTGGACCCAGTATTTCAAGAAATAGGTCGGCAGACTGGAATCCATGATTTGCCCACAATGCGCGCCGGAATCGCCTAAGCCAATGACGACGCGCGGATGGTCAAGCATGTGCTGCACCGCATCAAATGTAGGATTCAGGAAGGGATAGTTAAACAGCGCCTTCCCCGCTTGCTCGCTAGAGAGCGTGATAAACGCTTCCGCCGGGCTCACCCCTAACCGCCGCGCATGCGCGGCGAGACTATCTTCCGCTTGATGGTCGTACCGAGCCTCGGTAGTGGGTAGGAGGAAAATCTGGCTGAAGTCGATGGGCGGCGGATCAGCCAAGGCTTCTTGAATCATGGTGGCGCGATATGCGGGGTTGCGCAACTTGGCCACTTTTTCTTCGAGTTTCAGTGTCCGTAAGGCACGCCAGGACGGAGCCCGGTCAAACGGCGTGCGATTGACAAACCCGAACAGCACGCCGATGCCCCGTGCCGTTGATTGCGCGAAGATTTGCGCTCCACGAGTCGCGCTCACGCTGACCTGTTCCAACATGGAAGAGTACACATCCCGATGGGGGCGGCTCTGCGCCAGACCAAAAGTGACAGGACGCCCGGTGGCCATGCTCACTTCGGTCATCCAATCGACCTCTCGCTTAATGTCTTCGGGTTTCCCACTGTCGATGCCAGGGGCGGCTTCGAACAGTCCCCGTTGGAGGGTGCCCAAGGCTTTTGCGATACCCAGCAGCTCTTCACGAGTGGCAAAGGTCCCAGGGACCGGCTGACCTTCCGGCGTGCGATGCAGAATCGTCCGTGAGGTCGAAAATCCCAGCGCTCCACCAGCGATCGCCTCGGTCACGATGTCGTGCATACGGGCGATCTGATCGGCATTGGCGGGCTGATTATCGAGGCTTTCCGCGCCCATCGCCCAATAGCGCACCGCGCAATGACCAACCAGGCCACCGACATTCAGCCCTTTGGGCCTCGCGTCAAGGGCTTTCAAGTATTCGCCATACGTTTCCCACTGCCACGGCATGCCCGCCATGATTGTCGCGGCGGGAATGTCCTCGACCGATTCCATCAGATGAGCAAAATACTCGCGGTCCTTGGGCTTACAGGGAGCGAACGTCACACCGCAGTTGCCCATGACAACCGAAGTGACGCCATGCCAGCAGGAGGAAGAGGCAATAGGGTCCCAGAAAATTTGCGCGTCCAAATGGGTGTGGATATCAACAAAACCAGGAGTGACGATCTGTCCTTCGGCATCCAGAGTCCGTTTCGCACTCGCCGAGATTTTTCCGATCTCGGCGATGCGGTCTCCCTGAATCGCCACATCCGCGCGATACGGTGCGCCTCCAGTGCCATCAATGACCGTGCCGTTTTTGATTACAATGTCGTAAGCCATGCGGTCCTCCTTTACGGGGTTGTGGGTTGCCCTCTCTCTGAGGAGGGCAACCCACAGGTTACTGTGCGGAATCGGGGTGGGGATGTCAATGATTCTGAGTGTTCCTTAGTGCTGGAGTTGCATGATGGAGAGTAGCCCTTTCTCGTAGTTATTCTGGGAAAAGCAATATTTCACACTTTCCCGAGGGTCGGGTACATTTCCGTCATTCGTTGGCGACCCAAGGTTGAGATGAGCACCAAGGGCAGCACGATATAAAAGCGGGGCTATGGAGTTGAGCTGCGGAAGTTTTTTCTTTTTGAAAGGAAAAATGCTGTGGATGTTCACGGGGTTCCCATGAGCAAAGTTGTTTCTGGCATCGTACAGCTGCTTGTAGAGTTTTTCACCGAGAGTTGCCTCGCGCTTTTTATTGCTGAAGGGGATGCGAAACTTTCGATCCTTTAGACGCCGTTCTATCCATGATGCCTGAGAGAGAAGGTCGAGGACCTTTTCTAGATCGGCCCGGCCACCTTTGCCGCCGGGGTGGGCTAATATCTCAAACGCACTGACCCAGAGTACGATACGCGTTCCGAGATCGTACAGGGAAGGCGAGATTTCCGAAGGAATACGCGCGGCCTGGAAAGCAACAGCCAATGACCGGAAAAGAGCGGTAGTTTTCCATTCTTTCTGTCCCTGGACGAAGCGTCTGCTCCATTGGCGGAGGAGGAGATCCAAAAGAATACGATCCCGGCATGTGAGTGGATAATCAGGAGGGTTAGGCAGTGCAGGGGAACATTGTCCACGGAAAGAGTTCGTCCGCGACATCATCCCTAGGGGCAGGGGAGGTAACAATAAGCTGGGTGTTTCCATTCGCCGGAGTGAGAGGGTAGAGATCAAACGCATCTGAATAAAGGACACCGACATTGCTAAGCTGTTGGTGGACTCGCGACCACTGGGTAGCCAAAACAGCCATAGCCACAGCGTCCCGGAATCCAAATAGAGCTTCAAGAAGGGGTCTTTGGTTTCCCTGTGAGTTACGAGTGAGAAGCGCGGCTGGCTGAAGCTGTTTACCAAATGAATTCTCAAAACAAGATAAAAGTTGCCCTGAAACGCCAGTTCGTAACCCATCAAGCCGGGAATCCTTATTTGGAACCAGCGCAACAAACTCGCACTCAATAGAATCTTGGAGTGTAAGGTTTGGAAGAACAAACTGGAGAATCCACGGCTGAGATGGCATTCGTCTCTCTCGTCTTTCAAGGGGGTACGTAGCGCTATCTTTTTTATCTTATCGCAGTTTTCATGTGAGTACTCTTGGGAGCGCAACTACCTTTGCGGCTTTCCCAGGTGTTTGTCGGTAGGCGAGACACCTGCGCTCCCAGCATGCGAATCCCCTCTTGTCCCAGCGTCGCCATACCTTGGGCGGCCGCGACTTTGAGCAGCTCCAAGACGGGAGCACGGACTTGGATGAGCGTCTTGATTTCATCTTGGTAAATCTCGAGTTTTACGGATGAGGCGTAATCGCAAGGATAGTAATCTGCTGCTTCCCCGGCCCATAGCACCAAAAGATGCGGTAGGCGCCGGGCGTCTTGTTTTGCGCGTAGGCTTCGAAGACCTTTTGGTTGTTGTCGTAGGGATTCGGGATGCCGTCGTATTCGTGGGTGTTGAGCCCCGGATGACGAGGATTTTGCTCAAGCTTGCTGATGGCCTCATGTACCTGCTTAAAGAGCCCCTCTTGCTTCGATGATTTGGGTTGCTTCTTTCTCTGGCGATTTGCTCTGGCGATTTGCTCTGGCGGCTAAGGCGGCGTCTTGTAGTTCCCGGAAATTCGACTCTGCCTCCAGGGTCCAAACCGGCTTAAACATTCTCTTCGTCCACATCGTTAAGCCAGGAAGAGTCCTGACCCTTCCGCGGGTCTATCGCGAACTCTCGGTTCTGGGCTTGCCGGAGCCCCTTGTGCACACGCCGCGAAGCCTCCGGGTTTTTGATAAACCAGGTTTCCTTGATAGGAACTGCTCCCACAAGCCGAATAGTCCATTCACCCTCACCGCGCTCTTCCACTTGCACCGGCTGCTTGGCGACGCTCGACTCAAGCGAGATACGTCCTTTCGCGTCAGCCATCTTGAGTGACGTGAAAGGAAATGTAGCGCTCCTCTTTGCTAATCCCAGTGCTTTGGTTGTCTTACCTGGCATGCGCGATCCTTTGTTCTCCATATCCATCATAATCCTCAATTGAATTATGCAGGCTTAGCACAGTGCCGAGCAAAAGACTCGCTACCGGATCGCCACCGCCTGGACCTGCTTGTAGTCTGTCAACCCCTCCAGCGTTTTGCGAATTCCATCTTGCACCAATGTCATCATGCCTTGAGCGATTGCCACCTTGAGCAGTTCTAATACCGGAGCCCGCGCATGAATGAGCGTCTTGATCTCATCGGTGGCGAGGAGCAATTCATGCAACCCCATGCGGCCTTTGTAGCCAGTCTGGCGACAGACATGACACCCCTTCCCACGAAACAACCGAAAGTCGTCATCATAGCGAAGGCCGAGTTGGGCAAACGCGGCTTCGCCATAACCATGCGCGAGCGCCTCATATTCTTCTTTGTTTGGATGATACGATTCCTTGCAATTGCGGCAGAGGGTCTGTGCCAGTCGCTGCGCCAGGACGCCCAAAAGGGCATCGGCGAACAGAAACGGGTCCATTTGCATCTCCAAGAGCCGGGTGACAGTTTCGACCGCACTATTGGTGTGTAAGGTGCTGAGGATCAAATGTCCGGTGAGGGAGGCTTCGATACTGATCTCCGCGGTCTCGCGGTCACGAATTTCTCCCACCATGATGACATCCGGGTCCGCGCGGAGAAATGCGCGCATCGCGGTGGCAAAGGTCAGGTCGATGCGGGGATGCACCTGGACCTGCCGGAGACCTGCCTGAGTAATTTCCACTGGGTCTTCCGCCGTCCAGATTTTCCGGCCTGGCGTATTGATCAGCGCGAGCGCGGAATGCAGCGTCGTGGTCTTTCCCGATCCCGTGGGTCCGACACACAGAATCATGCCGTAGGGTTTCTGCAATATCTGTTTGAAGGCACGCAGGTTGCGCTCGGACATGCCGAGGTTGTCGAGGTAAACCGGCTCTCTGGCCGTCAGTACGCGCAGGACAACGTCTTCGTTGTCGCTGCCCGCGGTGGGAAGCGTGGCCACGCGCAGCTCAATATCCTGATCCGGGAGTCGGAAGAGAATTTTGCCATCCTGCGGTTTGCGGCGCTCCGCGATATCCAGATGCGCCATGACCTTGAGGCGCGACGCCAGGGCCCGACGATGGCGCGCGGGCACCGTCCGTTCTTGTTGGCACCGTCCGTCAATGCGAAAGCGCACCACGGTATCATGCTGGTCACCACGCGGCTCAATATGAATATCGGAGGCTCCGACCTTGTACGCATCACTGATGAGCTGATTGACGAGCCGCACCACCGCGCTGTCGCTCTCTTCTCCACTCACATCACTAGAGTCACTGCTCGTCGTATGGCGCTCGGCGGCGAGTTCACCGAGCAGACTATTGAGGCTCACCTTGGCCGCGTTGGCCGCGAGATCAAGGCTCACCGCTTTGATGACCTTGAGAATGTCTTCCTGCAGTCCCACCGTGAACTGCGGTTTTTTTCCGGGGAACATGCGTCTGATGTCACTCAGATACTGTCCGGAATGGGGGTCATCAATCAGGATGTCCACCGTGTCCGGCGTGATCCGGAGCGGAATCCAACTGTTGGCGTTCAGATAGGTGGCGGTAATCCGGCGCACGACTTCAAGGTCGAGATCAAGGGGATTTTCGGGATCGAAAAAGGGACACTGATAGTGAGTGCTGAGCGAGGCGCTCAAGTCGTGCTTGTTAATGTGATACGTCCCGATCAGCACCGCTTCGGGAGACCGCTGTTGCTCACGCGCCTCCGCCATGGCCATTTCTAACTCGTGTTGGCTCAGAAGATTGCTGGTCACCAACGCGCTGAATTTCGAGGATGGTTTGGGCGCTAACTGATATTGCTTCTGCAAGGCCGCGCCAAGATGCACGGCCAGCTCTTGCACTTTGCGTTCGTCGTCCGCCGTGAACCGGGTGGCACTTGTCTTATTAATGAGCTGGACTACCCCAGCAAGACTCTGATTCGATGGCGCGTGGAGGGGCACCGTCAGAACCTGTTGGGTGCGCAGCCCGCTACGCTGGTCCCAGGATCGATCAAACGTGAGATCGCTATGGAGGCTGGTGAGTTCCCGCTGGTCGTAGGCGTTGGTGATGTTGAGGCTGCGCCGATGCCGCGCGACGAACCCGACAATACTCTGATTGTTGAGCGGGACACGAATCTCTTGCACCTTATCGAGGTCGGAAAAGCGCGAATAGATTTCCTTGCGGTCGGTGTCCACGGCATAGAGGGCGAGACGTTCAGCGTCAAACAAGCTGAGAATCTCATCGTGGAGCGTGACGAGAATCTGATCGACCTCCTTGGCCGCGTGGATATGGGAGATGACCAGCTTGAACCGTTCATTGTAAGCGGCCTGTTCTTTGAGCGTCGCGAGCTGGGTTCTGCGGTAACTCAGATTTTCCATGATGCCCCCTTTTGCCAAAAACAACAGGCCGTATCGCACTTCTGCTCGCGGGTTGTCAATAATGTTGAGGGGCTGCTCCCCGTCCTTCCCTTCTTTCAGAGGTAGGTTTTTTACCAAGAGGAGAGCAGAGTCGTCATTCCCGCGTAGGCGGGAATCCAGTACTTCCGCACTCCACGGGGCTCTGAGCCTGGATGCCCGCTCCCCTAGAGGACCGGGGACAGGCTGCGCGGGCACGATGGACCGAAAAACTCACGCAGGCGGAAAACCCATGAAATTGTGGGAAACAAGAAACCCCTACCCTTCCAAGGTCCTTCCCTTCCCTTGTCCCTAGTTTCACGGGTGTGCTAGAGACTGAGGCCATGAATCTCGCATCGACGTTTTGGCAACGCCTCCAACAACATGATGCCACGGCTGTACTTGAGCGGTTGGAACCGGAAGGAGCCGTCTCGTGGCGACAAACCCGGAGCGAGTTGTCCACCGAAGCCTCACACTGGATGGCGGCTCTCGGCGCGGCGGGTATCGGCCCTGGAGATCGGGTCGCGGTGTCGCTGGGGAAATCGACGGGCTTAGTGACCGCTCATCTCGCCATTTTAGGAGTGGGGGCAAGCGTGGTACCGCTCAACCCGGCACTCACCGCTCGTGAAACAGCGGCCGTATTGCAGCGCGCGGAAGTGCGCTTAGCGATCTCGCACGCCGAAATGGTCTCCCGAGCCCCGGAGATTCTCAACGCGGTCCAAGGACCGTGGTGGATCGTGGGCAACACGGATGGACTCCCGACCCGTATTACGCCGTTAGTGGAAGCGTTGGCGAGACATCGACCGGGACTGGAGCCGGTTGACCGTCGAGACGACGATGTGGCCTTGTTGCTCTTCACCAGCGGCACCACCGGCACCCCCAAAGGCGTTGGGCTCACACATAAAAATTTACGCGCCAACCTCCAAGCGCTCTTGGTCGAAACCTGGGAAATGACTGACGGTGACCGACTGTTGCACGCGTTACCACCGCATCATCTGCATGGGTTAGGCTTAGGAATCTATGGCAGCCTCTATGTGGGCAATGCTGTCGTTTTTCTCGAACGGTTCGATCCAGCGGTTGTGTTGCGGGCATTCGATCCACACCGCATCAGCATCTTCATGGGTGTGCCGACCATGTACCATCGCTTGCTGGATGTCGACGTCCAGGTCTCGCTCTCCGCCATGCGCGTCTTTACCTGCGGTTCGGCGCCGCTCTCGCCGGAAACATTCCGCCGGTTTCAAGAGCGCTTTGGTTTCACCATCGTCGAACGCTATGGACTGACGGAAACCGCGATTAACACCTCGAACCCGCTCCATGGTCCGTGGAAGCCTGGCAGCGTCGGGCCGGCATTACCAGGCGTTGAGGTCGGCATTTTCGATCCGCAGGCACTGCGACCATTGGCCACAGGTGAAACCGGAGAAGTCTGGGTACGAGGGGCAAACGTGTTTAGCGGGTACTGGAATAATCCCGAAGCCACAACCGCTACCTTTCATCAAGACTGGTTCAGAACCGGCGATCTTGGGGCGGTCGATAGCGATGGCTATGTCGCCATCCGTGGGCGCATCAAGGAATTGATTATCGTTGGTGGAACCAACGTCACTCCTGGAGAAGTCGAAGCGGTACTCGAAACCGAGCCTGGGGTTGCCGAATGCGCGGTCGTTGGCCTTCCCGATGCGGACCTCGGCGAGCGTATTGCCGCGTTTATCGTTCCCCGGCCCAATGAACACACCGCTGCGCTTGAACAACGCCTGCGGGCCAAGGTTGAGCGCGACCTCGCGCCGTACAAACGTCCACGCCTCTATCGCTTTCTTGAAACGATTCCGCGTAATGTGATGGGCAAGGTTGAGCGGAACAAGTTGCGAGACTGAGAACTGACCGGAGACGGAAGACCGGAGACCGAGAAAGACGAGAGGACTTTTCCCGTCCTCAGTCCTTGTGCTCCGGTCCCCGGTCTTCAATCGAGAGGCAGAATGAACGACGAAATTCGATCACGAAAAGAGCTTCCGCAAGAAGTCCGTGCACTCCGTGCTCGCGTGGCGGAACTGGAAGCCATGCGGTCGAACACAAAAAGACGGAGGCCGCGCTGCGCACGGCAAAAGAGTATGCGGAGACGCTGATCAATAGCTCTCTTGACATGATCGTTGCGGTTGGCGCGGACCGGCGGATCACCGAGTTCAACCCCGCCGCCGAAAAAGGGTTCGGCTATCGGAAAGCCGAGGTCATCGGACAACCCGTGGATATGTTATATGATGACGCGTACATCGGAGACGAACTCAACGTGCAGATTGCTGCCACGGGGAGATATATCGGAGAGGCCAGAAACAGACGGAAAAATGGCGAATTGTTTGATGTCTACCTTGAAGCGTCGCTCGTCCGTAATGCCGAAGGGAAACCCGCGGGGGTTATGGGAATCTCCCGCGACATCACCGCCCACAAACAAGCCGAGGAAGCACAAGCACGGCTTACCGCTATCCTGGAAGCCACATCGGACCTGGTTGGCAGTACCCGTTCACGGGTTATGAGCGGAGGAGGCTTGGGGCGGGGCGGTTGTCGGCTTTGGCCTTGAGCGCCTCGTAGAGGAAGGAGAAGAAGTTCCGTTGCTGTTTTTTGCAGGTCGCGATCGCCGTCCACATCCGCTCGTGGTAACGT
>SHZE01000059.1 GCA_009692435.1 Deltaproteobacteria bacterium
GTAGTAATCCCTTCGCTGAGATCGGGTCGATACGCACCTGGACCAAACACGGCTTTGCCTCCCTTGTTTGAATGTTGGGACCCAAACTATACGATACATGCTCCTCGAAGGCCATAATAAAACCCGGCAAAGATGCTATAGTCTCAAAATTTGGGTGTCGGATCGGTAATGAAACGGTTATAAATGGATGACCGCTTGGCCTAGACACTCAAGAAGTGAAGACGGATACTGCCAGAGCAGCTGCCGGCACTTGGGGAGGAGAAGACATGGCAGAATTGTCGCTGAGTTTCCCACCGTTTATTCTTGACTACAGCAACGAGTGTGTGTGGCGCGGGAAGAAAAAGATTCTTCTTGCGCGCAAGGATTTTGCAGTGTTGTCGTATCTGGCCTCCCGCCCCAATCAGTTAGTGACGATCGACACTTTATTGACCGAGGTCTGGAAAATTCGCGTTAGTCGCAGTGTGGTCAAAGTCTGCCTGTACCGGCTGCGGCAGGCGTTGGACGATTCCGCCACTACGCCGCAGGTCATCGAAAATCTCCCGCGCCGGGGCTATCGCTTTATCGCTTCCGTACGGCCAGCGACTGACGCCGAAGGGCAGGCGGAAAGTCCCCACCCAGAGCAACATCCTCCGATCGTGGGGAGAACCACGGAACTCCGTCAGCTGCACGGTGTGCTTGATGAGGCGTTGAAGGGACGGCGGCAATGTGTCTTTGTCACCGGTGAGCCTGGCATCGGCAAAAGCACCCTGGTGCGTACCTTTCTGGAACACGTCCTCGCGGCAGGCACGGCGACGGTGGGACGAGGGCAATGTATTGAGCTGCACGGAGCAGGTGAACCGTACCGGCCCGTGCTTGAAGCCTTCGCGCGTATTTGTCGTGCACCTGGCGGTGATGTCCTTGTGGCGGGGATGAAGGAGCATGCCCCGACGTGGCTCGTACAGCTGCCAGCCCTGCTCGGCACAGATGAATTTGCCGCCTTGAAGCGGGAGCTCCAGGGGACTACGCACGAACGTATGCTCCGCGAGATGAGCGAAGGCATCGAGATAATGACGCAGCAGCGCCCACTCATCCTCCTGTTAGAAGATTTGCAATGGTGCGATTACTCGACGCTCGCGCTGGTCGCGGCCTTGGCGCGACGGCCGGAGCGTGCGCGATTTCTGCTCATCGGCACCTATCGGCCGAGCGCCCTGCTCAGTCCAGACCATCCGCTGAAGAGTGGGATTCAGGAGCTACGCATTCACGACTTGTGTACGGAGCTCGCGTTACCACCGTTGAGTCAAGACGATATTGCCACCTATCTGCAGAGTCGTTTCGCCGGTCGCGCGTTGCCACCGACGCTCCCGCAGGTGTTATACCATCGGACGGAAGGGCACCCTTTTTTTCTGGTGACCGTTGTGGATGACTTAGTGACCCAAGGTCTCTTAGTGCAAACTGAGCAGCAGGTACTTGTGTACGGGGATATCGACGCCATCGTGCGGCAAATACCAGACAGCATCCGCCTGCTGTTGACTCATCAGGCGGACCGGTTATTGCCCCTGGAGTGCCGGGTGCTGGAAGCCGCCAGTGTGATTGGGGCGGAGTTCGCGACAGCCTCGCTCGCGGCGGCGCTGGCAATGGACAGCGAAGAAGTAGAGGAATGGTGTGCGGGGCTCGCCGCGCGTCAACTGTTTCTCCGGCCTGCCGGTTTTAGTGAATGGCCAGACGGCACCGCATCAGAACGGTACCGGTTTGTGCATGCGTTGTACCAACAATTGTGGCATGAACGTACCGGCATGATCCGGCGGCAACGCTGGCATTACCGCATCGCCGAGCGCCATGAGGTTGCCTACGGCAACCGGACGGAGGAGATCGCCGCCGAACTTGCGGTGCACTTCGAACAAGCACGCGATTACGCACGGGCCACACGATACCTCACACAGGCCGCGGAGGGTGCGATTCGCCGTTGTGCTCATGAAGAAGCGGTCACTCATCTGACGAAGAGTTTAGAGCTGCTGCGGACACTGCCAGACACCCCGGAACGCACACAGCAGGAGCTGGCACTCCATACTACATTAGGCATTTCATTCCAGGCAGTCCGCGGGTACGGGAACCCACTGGTCGAGCAAGCCTACGCTCGAGCACGCGTATTGTCTGCGCGCGTCCACGAACCAGAGCAGCTCTTCCCCGTGCTGTTTGGGTTGTGGCAATTGCACCTGGTGCGAGCCGAGTACAGCATCGCACGAACACAGGGCGACCAGCTCTTGAGCCTCGCGCAACGGAGCCACAACCCAGCACTGCTTACCGAGGCCCACGGGTTAGTAGGAGTCACACTGTTCCATCTTGGAGAGATTGGCGCTGCGCAGAGCCATTTTGAAGAAGGAATGGCTGTCTACAACCCTGCACACCATCGCTCCCTCGCCAAGACGTATAGCCAAGATCCTTGGGTGGCTTGTCGCTCTTACTCTGCCCACGTGTTATGGCTGCTCGGGTACCGTGACCAGGCGTTAACGCGGGTCCAGGAAGCGTTACACTACGCCCGCGAGCTGGGACATCCCTTTAGCGAAGCGTTTGCCCTGCATGATGAAATGTTCATCCACCAACTTTCCGACAACGCCTCAGCGGTGTGTGCGGAAGTCGAAGTCTTGTTGGCGTTCGCCCGCGAACACGGCTTTCAACACTGGGAGTTAGCCGCACATGGCCTGCGCGGATGGGCCCTTGCGCGAGAGGGAGAAAGTGTCGTCGGTCTCGGACTGATGCGCGAGGGCTCTGGAGTCAGACAGAACATGGGTTCGAACCTACGGATGCCGTATCATCATGCCCGGATGGCCGAATTGTATGGCCAATCGGAGCGACCCGACGAAGGGTTGAATCAACTCGAAAAGGCTTTGAGCATTATGACAACCACGGGCGAACGCTGGTGGGAAGCGGAAATCTATCGGCTCAAAGGAACGCTTACGCTACAAAAAGGAACTAGGGGCTGGGAACTAGGGGCTGGCGAAGAAGAAGGTCAAAAGTCAAAAGCTTGTCCTGAGCTTCGTCGAAGGAGCAAAAGTCAAAAATCAAAAGTTACCGTCACCCGACCCCTGACCCTCGATCCCCAAGGCGAAGCCGAAGCGTGTTTTCTCAAAGCCATCGAAGTTTCTCGCCATCAGCAGGCGAAGTCACTGGAGCTACGTGCCACGATGAGCTTGAGCCGATTGTGGCAACAACAAGGCAAGAAGCAACAAGCTCACACGATGTTATTCGAGATATATAACTGGTTCACCGAAGGGTTTGATACCAAGGATTTACAAGAGGCGAAGGCACTGCTGAAAGAATTGAGCCCTTGAGTCATCGGGCGATTGAGCGATTGAAGCGTTGTTTCCATCAAGACTCGATGACCCGATGAACAAATGATTCAATACAAAGACTTGCAAGAGGTAAAAGCGCTATTAGCCAATCCGGCATCTAGGGTCTAGCGTCAAACAATGATGAAGACGATAAGCCCGTCGTTCCGGGCGAGCAACGCGAGACCCGGAATCCATCCGCGTTCTGTTGTTTCTGTCTCCACATTAATGGGGTGTCCGTGCCTGCCCCGGGTGAAATTATCGTTCAATCTCTCCGAACAGCGGCAGTTGACTCCCGCGTGGTCGTTCTCCCAGCGGGACGGGATACCGATTGGTGAAACAGGCATCGCAGAAGCGGCTGCCCTCATCCTTGAGGGCGGCGTACATCCCTGCTTCACTCAGATACGACAGCGAATCGGCCGTGACAAAGCCGCGAATCTCTTCGACCGAGTTGGCGGACGCAATCAGTTCGCGGCGGGTTGGGGTATCGACCCCATAGAAACACGGCCCGGTTGTCGGTGGGGAGCTGATGCGGAGATGGACTTCCGTGGCCCCCGCAGCCCGGATCATCGCGACGATTTTCCGGCTGGTGGTGCCCCGCACGATGGAGTCATCCACCACGACCACTCGCTTGCCGCGCAGGACTTCGTGCTGGGCATTGAGTTTGACTTTGACGCCGAAGTTGCGAATCGATTCCAGCGGCTCAATGAACGTCCGCCCGACATAATGATTGCGGATCAACCCCATCTCGAAGGGGAGCTTTGCTTCCTCCGCATAGCCCAACGCGGCGGGTACCCCAGAGTCCGGCACGGGAATCACAATATCCGCAGGCACCGGATTCTCGCGGGCGAGCTGGCGGCCAAACTCTTTTCGTGTTTGATAGACGCTCTTGCCGTACAGCAGACTATCCGGGCGGGCGAAGTAAATGTGCTCGAACACGCAGCGTGACAGTCGCTCGTGTGGGAATGGCGAATACGAGGTCATGCCGTGTTCGGTGAATAGCAGTACTTCACCAGGAGCGACCTCTCGTTCGTACGTCGCTCCAATCAAATCAAGGGCGCAGGTCTCCGAAGCGACGACATAGGTGTCTTTCTCGCCGTTCATCATCCGGCCCAGCACTAACGGGCGGAAACCATACGGGTCGCGGGCTGCCACCATCTCCTTTTCACTGAGGAACACAAGCGAATAGGCACCGCGCACTTGCCAGAGCGCTTCGATAATACGGTCAACCAGCCGCTCTCCTCGTGACACGGCGATGAGATGGAGGATCACCTCGGTGTCTACGGTAGACTGGAAAATCGAGCCCCGCTCTTCGAGCCGCACCCGCAATTCCTCGGCATTGACCAAGTTCCCATTATGGCCGATGGCCAGCGAGCCGTGCGTATACTTCACCACCAGGGGTTGACTGTTTTTGAGAATTGTTGAGCCCGCGGTGGAGTAGCGATTGTGACCGATGGCGCTTGAACCATCGAGACGGCGAATAATCTTTTCGTCAAAGACATCGGCGATGAGTCCCATCCCACGATGTACCAGCAGTGTTTGGCCGTTGGAGGAGGCGATCCCCGCCGACTCCTGTCCGCGATGCTGAAGCGCATAGAGAGAGAGGTAGGCGAGATTGGCCGATTCGGGATGGCCGTAGATCCCCACCACGCCGCACTCGTCGTGGAAGTGATCCGACGCTTCGTCCATCTCATCCATTTCTGAGTGATCGAAAAGATCGGGGGCTAGAATCGGTTGGGCGTTGAGTGCTGGTTTCATAAGCTCCACTCAGTGCTCGCGGTGCTCACTGATCGGTACTTGTGCGCACCCCGGTTATCTGTTGGGTCAGGGCGGTGCGCCATTGGTGACAAAGGTGTGCGATGGGAAGCTGAAGGTAGTCGGTGATGATGAGGTCGGAGCCGCCGACTTCTCCAAGCATGGCGTAGGGAATATGCGCGGCGTGTGTCAGGGTTTGTAGCAGCGGCAGAGAAGCAGCGGGAAGCGAAACAATCACTCGTGACTGACTTTCGCCAAAGAGCAGCACATCCGGGCGGAGGTTGCCGTCGAGGGTGACGCGCGCGCCCATTGCCCCTTCGGGGCGTGAGATGCACGCTTCGGCCAGCGCGACCGCCAGCCCGCCTTCGGCAATGTCGTGCGCGGAAGAAAACACCTGCTGCTGGGCCGCGGTCAGGCACAACTGTTGAAGACGCTTTTCCTGATCAAGATTCACTTCTGGCGGTGCCCCAGCCACGAGACCATGCACCACCGCGAGATATTCGCTGGCTCCGAGCGTGGGTTGCGTATCTCCTAACAGGACAATCAGATCGCCTTCCTGTTTGAACCATTGCGTGACGTGGTGGGTCACATCAGACAGGATACCAACCGAGGCGACGGTTGGTGTTGGCGGAATCGGTTTTCCTTCCGTTTCGTTATAAAAACTGACGTTGCCACTGACGACCGCGAGCCCCAAGGCGAGACACGCATCACGCATTCCGGCGATGGCTTGCTGAAACTGCCACATCACTTCCGGTTTTTCCGGGCTGCCGAAGTTCAGACAATCAGAGAGCGCGACCGGGCGCGCGCCGCTCACCGCGAGATTGCGCGCCCCTTCAACCACGGCGATCATCCCACCGCGATAGGGGTCGAGTAGGCAATACCGGCTGTTACAATCCACGCTCAAGCCGATGCCCTTGCCCGTGCCTTTCAGTCGAATGATGGCGGCATCGGACCCAGGTTGGACCACGGTATTGCCGCAGACAAACGAATCATATTGGCGGAACACCCATTCTTTACTCGCGAGATTCGGTGAGGTGAGTAACCGGGTCAGCACCTGCCCGTAGTCACTGGGCAACGGGAGCGTGGAAATGTCGAGTTGTTGGCGGGCGGCGAAATCCGCGGGTTGTTGCGCTGGTCGTTCGTACACCGGGGCATCGTCGGTCAGCGCGGGGATGGGAATGCGGATGACTTCTTCCCCGTCCCACTGCGCGCGGAACAGCCCATCGTCGGTGACGTGCCCGACGACTTCCGCTTGCAAGTCCCAGCGCGCGAAGATGGCTTGCACATCCTGTTCACATCCCGCCTTGGCGACAATTAACATGCGTTCTTGCGATTCGGAGAGCAGTAGCTCGTAGGGCGAGATATTGTCTTCGCGCGTGGGAATCTTATTCAGGTTCAACGAGAGCCCCGTGCCGCCGCGCCCCGCCATTTCAACCGAGGAACTGGTCAGCCCCGCCGCGCCCATGTCCTGAATCGCGACGATGAGATCGCGTTGCATCAGTTCGAGACAGGCTTCGATCAGCAGTTTTTCCGTGAAGGGATCGCCTACCTGCACGGCGGGGCGTAGCTCTTCCGATTTGGCATCGAATTCGCGCGAGGCGAGCAGGCTCGCGCCGTGAATCCCGTCTCGACCCGTGCGCGACCCGACATACATCACGGGATTGCCAACTCCCGCGGCGCTCGCGCGGAAGATGCGGTCAGCGCGAATCGTTCCCAACGTAAAGGCGTTGACGAGAATGTTGCCATTGTAGCCCGCGTCGAAATAGACCTCACCACCGACAGTGGGCACGCCGACACAGTTGCCGTATCCACCAATGCCAGCGACAACGCCTTTGACGAGATGCGGCGTGCGTGGATGATCAATGGCTCCGAACCGTAATGAATTCAACGAGGCAATGGGGCGGGCACCCATCGTGAAGACATCACGAATAATGCCGCCTACTCCGGTCGCCGCCCCGTGATAGGGCTCGATGAATGACGGGTGATTATGGCTCTCGATCTTGAACACCACGGCCAAGTCATCATCGACCGCGACAATCCCCGCGTTCTCTCCTGGACCTTGCAGGATTTCCGGTCCACCGGGGACAGTCGTCGTCGGGAATTGGCGTAAAAACCGGCGCGAGCTTTTGTAGCTACAATGCTCGGACCACATCACCGAGAAAACGCCGAGTTCCTCGAACGTGGGGGTGCGACTCAGCGCGTGAAGAATGCGACGATACTCGTCACCGGTGAGACCGTGATCGAGAGCGAGTTGTTCCGTAACCGTGGGCGTGTTGTGCATACAGCAAATTAGTGCGCGAGCGCGGACAGAAAGAGCTTGCGCCCATCCTCTCCGCCGAGCATCGCTTCGAGCGCGTGTTCGGGATGTGGCATCAAACCGACGACATTCCCGGCTTTGTTGGTCACACCCGCGATATTGTGGAGCGTGCCGTTGGGATTGGCTGATTCCGTTATTTGTCCGGTGGCATCGACATAACGAAAAACGATTTGCCCATGGTCCTTCAACGTTTTGAGCGTGGCTTCGTCGGTCACATAGCACCCTTCGCCATGTTTAATCGGCAGCCGCAGAATCTCTCCCGCGGAACAACCAGCGGTGAAGCGGGTGCGGGTCGTTTCCACCCGAATCCGGGTCCACTCGCAGATATAGGACAGTGAGCGATTCCGCACGAGCGCGCCGGGCAGGAGCCCCGATTCGCAGAGAATCTGAAAGCCGTTACACATACCGAGGACTGGGCCTCCAGCGGTAGCGAACTCAATCACGCTTTGCATGATGGGCGAGAAGCGCGCGAGCGCCCCACAGCGTAGATAATCGCCATACGAAAACCCGCCAGGGAGCACGATGGCTTCGACGCCTTTGAGGTCACGATCCTTGTGCCACAGGTTCACTGTGTGTTGGCCAAGGACGGTGCCGAGACCGTACAACGAATCGCGATCATCCAGCGAGCCCGGAAAAGTGACGATGCCCCATTTCACGAAAGATTACTCCTCGACAATCTCAAAGCGGAAGTCTTCCATGACCAGATTGGCCAGTAGCCGCCGACACATCTCTTCCACCCGTTGTTCCGCTTGCGCGCGCGAGAGCCCCTGCAACCGCACTTCAAGATACTTGCCCATGCGGACATCGCCCACTTCGTTGTACTCAAGGGTGTGCAACGAATGGGCAATGGCTTTGCCTTGGGGGTCAAGAATCGCCTTCTTTGGGGTCACATAGACTTTTGCCAGCATAGCGTCGCTATCCCTTCAGTACGCGTTGAATCACCGCTTGTGTATGTCGCAGGGCGTGACGAGCATCGAACAGTTGGTCGATCTCCGTCGTGGTCAAGAGTTGCTGAATATCGGGGTCGCGCCGCACTTCAGCGGCGAAGGACGCGCCCTGCTCCCAGACCTTCATGGCGTTGCGCTGCACCCAGGTGTATGCCTGCTCGCGAGAGATGCCCTTGCGAATGAGCGCGAGCAGTACATGCTCGGAATAGATCGCCTCACCGAGGGTTTCCATGTTTTTGCGCATCCGTTCGGGGTGCACGCTGAGCTTGGCGAGGATACTGGTGACCCGCGCCAACATGAAGTCGAGGAGGATGGTGGCGTCAGGGCCAATGACCCGTTCGACCGAAGAGTGGCTAATGTCTCGTTCATGCCACAGCGGGACGTTTTCTAACGCGGAGAGCGCGTAGCCACGCAGCAGCCGAGCGAGCCCGCACACATTTTCGAGTTGCCACGGATTGCGTTTGTGAGGCATCGCCGAAGACCCTTTTTGTCCAGGTGTGAAGGGCTCTTCGATTTCGAGGACTTCGGTTCGTTGCAAATGGCGCACTTCGGTGGCGATGCGCTCGATAGAGCTGGCGATGACGGCCAATGTGGTGAAGAACGCGGCATGGCGGTCGCGGGGCACAACTTGTGTGGAAATCGGTTCCGCGGCGAGACCAAGGCGGGAGCAGACAAACTCCTCGACTTCGGGGTCGATATTCGCGAAGGTGCCGACCGCTCCCGAAATTTTCCCGAAAGCGATTTCTTTCTTGGCCTGGAGCAAACGGTCACGACTGCGATCCATTTCCGCGTACCAATGGGCCACTTTCATGCCGAAGGTGATAGGTTCGGCATGCACGCCGTGGGTACGACCGATCATCACCGTGTCTTGATGCGTTTGGGCGAGGGTCTTCAACACTTGTAACAAGGCATCGAGGTCCGCGCACAGGAGGTCCGCTGATTCGCAGAGTTGCACGGCGAAGCCGGTATCAATCACATCCGATGACGTGAGACCCAGATGGAGATAGCGGCCCTCTTCGCCGATGGTTTCCGCGACGGAAGAGACAAAGGCGATGACATCATGCTTGACCTCGGCTTCGATGGCTTGCATACGGGCGATATTGACGCGCGCGCGTTCGCGCATGCGTGGGATGGCGGCTTGAGGGATTTCGCCTCGTTTGGCCAGTGCTTCGCAGGCCAACAATTCGACCTCAAGCCACTTGGCGAGTTTATTCTCTTCGGTCCAGATACGGCCCATGACAGGGCGGGTGTAGCGTTCGATCATAGTGGAGTTAGGTGTGGTCGCGAATACGTAGCGACCGGAGACAGAGTTGATTTGCCCTCCTCATATAACCTGTCACCCGTCCCCTGTCACCCGTCCCCTGTTGTCTCCAAGGGGTGTTGATATGCGTTCGCTGAACAGGCTAAGGTGCAACCCTTCGGCGGCGTACCCAAGTGGTTAAGGGAGCGGTCTGCAAAACCGCCATTCACCGGTTCGAATCCGGTCGCCGCCTTCTTTACTCTTCTGACTGCTCTTCCTGCACTTCCCGCTTTGGCCCAAAACAAACACCCCGTTTCGACTGTGTGATAAAATCCAGCAGAGAGACCACATCCGGCGTACCGGGGGAGGCGCGCAGCTCCGCTACCGCTCGTGTCATATTGACTCGTTGGTGAAACAACCGCGCAAATGCCTGCCTCAGTGCTTGGATGCGCTCACGGCTAAAGCCCGCTCGACGTAAACCTACGATGTTGATCCCACGGACGGTATGGGTGCCATCCATAATGCAGAAGGGTGGGACATCGCGGCTCGTCCGTGACAAACCTCGTAACATTGCGAGGGTGCCGATCCGCACGAATTGGTGGACGACGCAGTTGCCGGAGACAAAAGCGCGATCCTCAACCTGGACATAGCCTGCAAGCAATGCGCCTCCGGCAATAATCGTGTTGTTGCCGATGTGACAGTTATGCGCCACGTGGGAATGGTGCATGAAGTAGTTGTCATTGCCCACAATGGTGGCACTGCCCTCAACCGTACCCCGGTGCATCTGGCTATGTTCGCGGATGACATTGCGATGGCCGATGCGCAAAAATGTTTGCGCTCCACTGTAAGCCAAGTCCTGCGGCTCGTGTCCGATGACTGTCCCCATGTGGATGACGTTATCTTCGCCAATTTCGGTCCAGCCCGTGAGGGCGGCGTGAGCGAGGACTCGTGTGCCACGGCCAATGCTGACCGGACCGTCAATGACGACATAAGGGCCGATGTCGGTGTCAGGATGAATAGTGGCGCGGGGGTCAATAATCGCGGTTGGGTGGATGGGCACGGGGGGAGCGTAAAACGTAAAATGTAAAACGTAAATAGGGAAAGCGGAGAAAGCATCGGCGATAGGGTGGCCTTCTTTTACGTTTTACGCTTTATGAAGATTCATCATCTGCGTCCTGTTCCCCTGAGTCCAATTTTTCGCCAGGAATGCGATACGAGTCCGATGCCCACGCGCCGAGATCCGTTGTTTTGCATCGCGCGGAACAAAATGGTCGATACAGGTTCCCCTGCCATTCAACGTCTTTGCGGCAAGTCGGACATTTCATCTTACGAGTCATAGGGGTATCCGCTCTGGAAAGATGGGGAGAGCGGGCGACCGGACTTGAACCGGCGACGTCCAGCTTGGGAAGCTGGCATTCTACCACTGAATTACGCCCGCCCAGCCTGGAAAAGAAAAACCCCGGCCTCGTCCTACTCTCCCACGGCATTAGTACCGTAGTACCATCGGCGCTGGAGGGCTTAACTGCCGTGTTCGGGATGGGAACGGGTGTGGCCCCTCCGCCATTGAGACCGGGGTAAATTTCTTGTCCGACGTATGTACTGATGTTCCGAAAACTTGTCAAGTGAGTCCGCGGATTTTCTGGCCGCCAGCACGCCCGCTCGCCTTGACGGCGTGAAGGGGCACCCCTAAGATTTCGCCTACTTATGAAACGGACGATTGCCTCAATCTTCACCGAAAGCATGGCGGCGCAACAACAATTTCTTCAGGAGTCCAGCGCGACTGTTGTGGCTGTGGTTGGCGAGATTGTGAGGAGCTTGCAATCAGGTGGCAAGCTCCTTTTATTTGGCAATGGTGGCAGTGCCGCCGATGCGCAGCATATTGCCGCCGAATTCGTCAATCGGTACCTGATCGAACGTCCCCCACTCCCGGCGATTGCGTTGACGACCGATACTTCGGCACTGACCTCCATTCTGAATGATTACGGCGCGGATGTGATCTTTGCCAAACAGATTCAAGCGTTAGGCAGAACAGGCGATGTCGCTATTGCCATTTCCACCAGTGGTAATTCGGCCAACGTCCTGCGCGGGATCGACGTGTGTCGAGAGCTTGGTATCCGCACGATTGGGTTCACTGGTGGGACTGGCGGCGCGATGGCGGGGCGAGTCGATCATCTCCTCTGTGTCTCGGCCACGCGCAGCACCCCGCGAATCCAAGAGGTCCATATTCTCATCGGACACACGATTTGTGAACTCGTTGATCTAGAACTGTTTGGGAATACTGAGGGCACGTCGTGAAATTTCCGCCGCTCGATTTCTCGCGGGTGCAAACGTACCCCCTCGCGCAACGCAAGAGTAAAGTTGCCTCGTCGAGCCTAGGGAAACCATGGCAGGCAGGCGGGACGTTGCGGGATTTTTTACACCTGTTACCGGCGACGTTAGCCGCAGCCGATTTTCGTGAAGTGGTGGTACGCCTTGTGGCCGCGGTGCGTGCGCAACGACCAGTGATTCTCGGCATGGGCGCGCACCCGCTGAAAGTGGGACTCTCGCCATTGATTATCGATTTATTGGAACGCGGGATTGTCTCGGCCATTGCCATGAACGGGGCGGGGGTGATTCATGATTTTGAGTTAGCCTCTCATGGTGAGACCTCCGAGGACGTGGCTGCCGCGCTTGCCGATGGCAGCTTCGGTATGGCACGGGAAACCGGGGAATTCCTCAATAGCGCAATTCGCGATGGGGTGCTTCAGCAGGGAGTTGGGATTGGGCAAGCCGTTGGAGAGCGCATCGTGGCCACGCGGTTCCCTCATGTCTCATTGAGTGTCCTCGCCGCCTGCGCGCGGTTACAGGTGCCCGCGTGTGTGCACGTGGCCGTCGGCACGGACATCATCCACATGCACCCCCAGGTCAATGGGGCAGCGCTCGGCGAAGGGAGCTTACGTGATTTTCGTTTGCTGACCGCGGTGGTCGCCCAGCTTGAAGGCGGGGTGTTTCTCAACCTTGGCTCGGCGGTGATTATTCCCGAGGTCTTCCTGAAGGCGCTCTCACTCGCACGCAATTTGGGACATACGGTGAATACCGTGACGACGGTCGATCTCGACTTTGTCCGCCACTATCGACCGGCGATGAATGTGGTGACGCGGCCAACGCAAAACGGCGGGCGCGGATTTCATCTGACCGGACATCACGAACTCCTCTTCCCGCTCCTGTGTGCCGCGGTGATAGAGGAATTATCTTCCCAGGCGTGACCACACGGAGAAGAGTGTATACAATCGACTTCACCTCACGCGTGCACGCTCGACTATCGAATAGACATTATCGGGTTTAAGCAGGGCTAAGCAAGCTGAACAAATCGAAAGTGGGGAGCGGGTGACGACAACTGACGCGGAGATTGTGCAAGCCGCATGCAATCTCCATGACCCGATCCGAAATGCCAGTGGTCGTGAGGCGC
>SHZE01000060.1 GCA_009692435.1 Deltaproteobacteria bacterium
GGGGGTGGAGATGGTGATGCCGGGGGACAACACGCGGATGGTGGTGGAGTTACTGACGCCGATTGCGATGGATGACGGGTTACGGTTCGCGATTCGGGAGGGAGGCCGCACGGTCGGTGCTGGCGTCGTTACCAAAATCCTCCAATAATAATGACTTACTGTGAAGGACATACATCATGCGTGACCTGATTTCTCTCGCTTGTGAACAGTGCAAGCAAAAAAACTACACAACAACGAAAAATAAAAAAACCATGACCGAGAAACTCTCCTTGAAGAAATTCTGCCCTTTATGTCGATCCCATACCGCGCACCGTGAGGGGAAGGTCTAAAAAGAACAGCGAGAGATGAGGGTCAGTAGCTCGAATTGGTTAGAGCACCGGACTCCAAATCCGGGGGTTGCAGGTTCGAGTCCTGCCTGACCCGTTTCCTGTGAAGAAGTAGAGCGAACGGATAATGGTGGTCACAGTGCCAGCAATGAAAGAATCGATTGATTCTGCTCGTACCTTTCTCCAGGAAGCGAGGGCTGAATTTCGCAAAGTACAATGGCCTTCGCGGTCGGAAGTGCGAGCAGCGACACTCGTAGTGATCGCATTGGTTGTTCTTGTGACCCTTTACCTCTTCGCCGTCGACTGGATACTCTCTTGGTTTTTCCAAATGTTCATCGAAAGGTAAGATCCCTTACCGGACAATAGACCATGGCCAAACAGTGGTATGTCGTTCACACCTATTCTGGGTTTGAGCGGAAGGCAAAAGCTGCTCTTGAAGAGCGGGTGAGAATGCTGGGGAAGCAGGAATATTTTGCTGATATCCTCGTTCCCGAAGAGCAAGTCGTTGAGCTGATAAAAGGAAAGAAGAGAACTTCTTTACGAAAATTTTTTCCAGGCTACATCCTCGTCCATATGGAGATGACAGATGAGACCTGGCATGTGGTAAAAACAACTCCAAAAGTGACAGGTTTCGTGGGCGGGGATGACCCCAGTACGATCCCACCAGTGTCCGAAGCGGAAGTCCTTGAGATTCATCATCAGGTGCAAGAAGGGTCCCTCCGACCAAAACCGAAAGTCCTATTTGAAGTTGGCGAAAACGTCAAAGTCGTTGACGGCCCATTCCAAGACTTCGCTGGTGTTGTGGAAGAGATGAAGCCGGAGAAGGGTAAATTGCGGATTTTGATCAGCATCTTCGGACGGGCGACCCCGGTTGAACTTGATCTGGTGCAAGTAGAAAAGGCGTAAACAGGTATGGCAAAGAAAGTTGTTGGCGAGGTGAAGCTACAAATTCCAGGTGGGCAGGCGAATCCCAGTCCCCCAGTTGGACCCGCCCTCGGGCAGCGGGGAGTCAACATTATGGAGTTTTGCAAGGCATTTAACGCGCGTACGCAAGCGCAGCAAGGAATTACTATTCCGGTTGTGATCACGGTCTACGCAGATCGTTCGTTCACCTTCATTACAAAGACTCCGCCGGTTGCGGTTTTGATTAAACGGGCGATCTCCCTGGAAAAAGGTTCCGCCGAGCCAGCGAAGAAAACCGTAGGATCAATAACCCGTGAACAAATAAAAGACATTGCGACAACCAAACTTCCAGACCTGAACGCCAAGGATATGGAAGGGGCGATAAAAACCGTTGAAGGCACCGCCCGTAGCATGGGCGTGGAAGTGGTAGGGTAATATGGCACAAAAAGGCAAAGGCTATCGAGCTGCAGCGGAAAAAATTGACCGACTGAAACTCTACTCACTTGATGAAGCGTTGGCGCTGGTGAAAGAGACCAAACACGCTAAGTTCGACGAGACGGTCGAACTTGTGGCCCGTATCGGGGTGGACCCACGGAAGGCCGATCAAAACGTACGTGGAACGGTGATACTTCCGCATGGGACTGGCAAGACGGTTCGCGTCGCGGTATTTGCCAAAGGGGAGAAAGCCAGCGAGGCCGAAGCTGCTGGAGCCGATGTTGTCGGAGCCGAAGATTTGGCGAAACGCATTACTGAAGACGGATGGCTCGAATTCGATAAAGCGATTGCAACCCCCGACATGATGGGTCTTGTCGGACGACTGGGGAAGGTACTTGGACCGCGTGGGTTGATGCCGAACCCAAAAGTGGGAACGGTGACGATGGACGTTGCCAAAGCTGTGCAGGAGTTAAAAGGCGGCAAAGTAGAATACCGGGTCGATAAGGCAGGGAATGTGCATGTGCCGGTGGGAAAAACTTCATTTGACCACCAGAAATTGGCCGAGAACGCTTCCTCTCTGCTATCGAGTTTACTACGCGCGAAGCCCTCTTCCGCCAAGGGAACATACCTCCAACGGGTCGCGGTCAGTTCGACCATGGGACCAGGGGTGCACATTGATCCTGTCGCGGTCGTACAACAGGCGCGTGTGTAGGAGCCGGAATTCACTAAAAGCGAGATTTTTATGAATCGTAAAGAAAAATCCGAAGAGATCGTCGCACTGCAACAAATGCTTGCCAAAGCGACTACCGCAGTAGTCTCCGACTACAAAGGGCTGACCGTAGCGGAGATGGGCGTGCTGCGGCGCGAATTGCGCCAGGTGGCAGGTGAATATCGGGTAGCGAAAAATACCCTGATTGAGCTAGCGATTGAGGGCTCTCCTTACCTGTCGCTCAAGGATCTCCTGACCGGACAGAATGGATTAGTGATTGGCTATGGAGATGCCGTTGGGTTGGCGAAGGTGGTCTCCCGCTACGCGAAAGAAAACAGCAAATTTACTATTAAAGGCGGGGTGACCGACGGTCAATTTTTACCGGCCACTGGAGTGGAAACCCTTTCGCAATTGCCCACCTTTGAAGTGTTACGTGCCCAACTACTCGGCACGCTGTTGCAACCAGCGACGAAAGTCGTCAGCGTCTTATCCGCGCCAGCGTCGAAACTCGCGCGTGTATTGGATGCACGAAAATCACAATTAGACGGTTAGTGTTGACCAATCAATTCGTATCATAGGAGGAAGTTATGGCGTTGACTCCAGAGAAGATGGGGGAGATCGTTGAGACCCTTTCCGGGCTGACAATTCTTGAAGTTGCTGACCTCGTTAAACAATTAGAAGAAAAATGGGGCGTGAGCGCGGCGGCACCCGTGGTGATGGCGGCAGGAGCGGGCGCGGCCGCCGCGCCCGCTGCGGCAGTTGAGAAAGAAGATTTTGATGTGGTCCTGACCGGCGCTGGCGACAAGAAGATTCAGGTCATTAAAGTTGTGCGCGAACTGACAGGCTTAGGCTTGAAAGAAGCAAAAGACTTAGTGGATGGCGCCCCGAAAACGGTGAAAGAGGCCGTTGCCAAAGCCGAAGCTGCGGAGATGAAGAAGAAACTCGAAGAGGTCGGTGGTTCAGTCGAGTTGAAGTAGGCCCTCTACGCTACCAAGGAGAGCAGTGCTCATGACGTCCCAACTAGCAAATAATTTTCGTTTCCGGCGGTCCTTTGGCCGGATCGGGAAGATTATTGAATTTCCGCATTTGTTGGAAATTCAACGGCATTCCTACGACGAACTCTTGCAGAAAAATGTCGTTATCGAGCAACGAGCGGATGCTGGGCTTCAAGGAGTCTTTCGGTCGGTGTTCCCGATCAAGGACTTCAACGAGACGGCGTCGCTTGAGTTTGTCGGCTATGCCTTGGGAACACCGAAGTACAGTGTCGAAGAGTGTCACCAGCGCGGGATGACATACGCGGCCCCACTGAAAGTAACGATTCAGCTTGTTCTGTGGGATGTTGACCAGCGAACCGGTGCCCGCACGATCAAGAACGTGAAGGAACAAGAAGTCTACTTTGGCGAATTGCCACTGATGACGAATCACGGTACGTTCATGGTCAACGGGACGGAACGGGTTATTGTTAGTCAATTGCACCGTTCTCCCGGCGTGTTTTTTGACCACGATAAAGGAAAAACCCATACGAGCGGGAAACTGCTCTATTCAGCTCGTATTATTCCCTATCGTGGGTCATGGATTGATTTTGAGTTCGATCCCCGTGATATCCTTTACGTGCGGATTGATCGGCGGCGGAAGTTCCATGCCACGGTGCTCCTCCGTGCGCTCGGTATGTCCACGGAAGACCTCCTGAATTATTTCTACCGCAAGGACACCCTCCTGCTAGAAAACCGACGGGCGGTCAATAAACTCTTCAAGCCGGATCAATTGGTTGGCGTACGGGCGACCAAAGATGTGCGTCACCCCGAATCGAGCGAACTCATTGTTAAAGAGGGACGAAAGTTCACTCGCGGGCTGTTGCGACAAATCGAAACAGCAGGGATCGAGCAGATTCCTATCACCTTAGAGGAGATCGTTGGTCGGGTATCAGCTCATGATATTCTCGACCCGAAAACCAAAGAGGTGCTCGTCGAATGCAACCAAGAAATCACCCCGGATCATCTTGAGTTGCTCTTTGACCGTGGGGTACCCTCCGCTGAGGTGTTGTTCATTGATGATTCTCACGCGGGCCCCTTTTTACGAAACACGCTGCTTCAAGATAAAATTCCAAGCCCCGAAGAAGCGGTGATCGAGATTTATCGTCGCCTCCGTCCAGGAGATCCACCCACACTTGAAGCCGCGACTTTATTTTTTCACAATCTATTTTTCAACCCGGAACGGTACAATCTCTCCAAAGTTGGACGTCTGAAACTCAATCACAAGCTCCGCCTCAATGCGCCCATTGATCAAGGCACGTTACGCCGGGAAGATATTCTTGAAGTCGTTCGTTATCTCATTGATCTCAAGAATGGGACTGGGGTGGTCGATGACATTGACCATCTTGGCAACCGACGCGTTCGGGCGGTCGGTGAACTGGTCGAGAATCAGTTTCGCATCGGTCTGGTCCGTATGGAGCGTGCGGTTAAGGAACGGATGAGTTTGCAGGATGTCGAGACCCTGATGCCCCAGGAGCTGGTGAACTATAAGCCAGTGTCAGCCGCGTTGAAGGAGTTCTTTGGTTCGAGCCAACTCTCGCAATTCATGGATCAGACGAACCCGCTCTCCGAAGTTACTCACAAACGGAGACTTTCAGCGCTTGGGCCAGGCGGATTGACTCGGGAACGGGCCGGATTTGAGGTGCGTGACGTTCATCCGACCCACTATGGCCGGGTGTGTCCGATTGAGACGCCGGAAGGACCGAATATCGGTCTAATATCCAGTCTTTCGACCTATGCGCGGGTAAACGAATACGGCTTTATTGAGACGCCCTACCGCGAGGTTGAAGAGGGACGAGTAACGGATCGTGTTCGCTACCTTTCCGCCTTGGAAGAAGAAACTCAGACGATTGCGCAGGCGAATGCTCCGGTTGATGCCCGCGGCCATTTTACGGGTGAACTGATCTCCGCCCGCTTGGGGGGCGAGTTTGTCATGGTGCGGCCGGACCAGGTCCAACTCATGGACGTCGCGCCAACACAATTAGTGAGTGTCGCCGCCGCGCTCATTCCGTTCCTCGAACACGACGATGCCAACCGCGCCTTGATGGGCTCCAACATGCAACGGCAAGCCGTGCCGTTGCTGAGGACCGAAGCCCCATTAGTGGGAACGGGAATGGAGCGGGTTGTCGCGCGTGACTCTGGAGCCACGGTTGTCGCGCGGAGAAGCGGGATCGTGGAAAGCGTGGATTCCGCTCGCATCGTCATCAAGGCCGATACTGTGTCCGGGCCTGGTGATGTGGGAGTCGATATCTATTCACTCACCAAATACCAACGGTCCAATCAAAGCACGTGTGTTAATCAGCGGCCAATCATTTTGACTAGCGACCATGTGGAGGCGGGCGATGTGATCGCCGACGGTCCAGCCACCGATATGGGGGAGTTAGCGCTCGGACGAAACGTTCTTGTCGCTTTTATGATTTGGGGTGGGTACAATTTTGAAGACTCCATCCTCGTGAGCGAGCGTATTCTTCGCGATGATGTTTTCACCTCAGTGCACATTGAAGAGTTCGAGTGCGTTGCTCGCGACACCAAGTTAGGGCCTGAAGAGATCACCCAAGACATTCCCAACGTTGGCGAAGAAGCGTTGAAAGACTTGGACGAGAGCGGCATCGTGCGGATTGGGGCTGAAGTGAAGCCCGGCGACATTTTGGTTGGCAAGATTACGCCCAAAGGCGAGATGCAGCTTTCCCCAGAGGAAAAACTCCTCCGCGCGATCTTTGGAGAAAAGGCGGGGGAGGTGCGCGACACTTCTCTCCGAGTACCTCCAGGTGTTGAAGGCACAATTATTAACGTTCGGGTTTTTTCACGCAAAGGCGTCTCCAAGGATGAGCGCAGCAAAAGCATAGAAGAGACCGAAATTGTGAGACTACGCAAGGATCAGGAAGACGAAATCCGCATTATTGAAGAAAGTACGATGCGGCAGCTCAAGCACCTGCTCGTGGGACAGACCGCAGCTGCGCGATTGAGCGACGATGACTCGCGCCGGGTGCTGTTGACGAAAGGAAAAGAGATCACCGAAGAGCTCCTGAATGAAATTCCGTCCTCTGCCTGGGGAAGAATTAAGGTCGAAAACGAGAAGGCTGAGGAAGAACTGACTCGATCCGTTGAGGCACTGGAGGATCAAGCTGCGCAGATTCGTGAAGATTTCGATAAGCGCATCGAGAAATTGCAGAGTGGAGACGAATTGCCTCCCGGTATCATCAAGATGGTGAAGGTCTTCGTCGCCATCAAGCGGAAACTGCAAGTCGGTGACAAAATGGCCGGACGACATGGTAACAAAGGGGTGCTGTCACGGATTCTGCCTGAAGAAGACATGCCCTATCTCGCTGATGGGACACCTGTCGATGTCGTGCTCAATCCGCTTGGCGTACCGTCGCGTATGAATGTCGGCCAGATTTTGGAAACCCATTTAGGATGGGCGGTCGCTACGCTGGGACGACAAGTGAGTGAAGAGGTCAAAGGGAAAGCCGGAGGAGATGCCTTGCGGCGCAAGCTGAAGGACCTCTATCCCGCCAAGGATATGGCGGAGATGGTTGACCATTTATCCAATACCGATGTTGATCGCCTTGCCGCCCGCGCCAAGAGTGGTACGCATGTGGCGACCCCGGTTTTTGACGGCGCAGCCGAAACAGAGATTCTTTCCCTCTTAAAGCAAGCGGGGCTCCCTCTAACAGGACAGGCAACACTGTACGACGGACGTACCGGAGAGCCATTTGCCGAACCGGTAACAGTTGGTGTCATGTATATCCTCAAGCTCCATCACCTGGTTGAAGATAAAATCCATGCCCGCTCGACTGGCCCATACTCTCTTGTCACGCAACAGCCCCTTGGTGGCAAAGCGCAGTTTGGTGGGCAGCGCCTGGGAGAGATGGAAGTGTGGGCACTCGAAGCGTACGGTGCGGCGTATAGTCTGCAAGAGATGCTGACGGTCAAGTCCGATGACGTTGCGGGTCGTACCCGTATGTATGAAGCGATTGTCAAAGGAGAAAACGTGCTTGAGCCAGGGCTCCCGGAATCCTTTAATGTGATGATTCGTGAATTGCAAAGCCTAGCGCTTAATGTCGAACTCTTGGAAGAAACACGTTAGGGTGTGTAGGTAGTGAGGAGGAACCATGGAAGATTTTCTCGGTCTGTTTGAGAAACCCCAAAATCCAATTCGCTTTAATTCCATCCGCGTGTCCCTGGCCTCCCCGCATATGATTAGGTCCTGGTCACACGGAGAGGTCAAGAAACCGGAAACCATTAATTACCGAACTTTCAAGCCAGAGCGAGACGGTCTGTTCTGCGCGAAGATTTTCGGCCCAACCAAAGACTACGAATGCAACTGTGGAAAATATAAGCGCATGCGGCATCGTGGTGTGGTGTGCGAAAAATGCGGTGTTGAAGTCATCCAGTCCAAAGTCCGCCGCGAGCGTATGGGGCACATTGACCTCGCGAGCCCTGTTGCTCATATCTGGTTCCTCAAAAGTCTTCCGAGTCGCATCGGGACGCTGATGGATATGACGCTCAAGGAACTTGAGCGAGTTCTGTATTTCGAGTCGTACGTGGTGGTTGACCCTGGGCAAACACCGCTCAAGAAGAAAGAACTCATCAGCGAAACTCGCTATCGCAAGCTGGTTGAAGAGTACGGGCCGACGAGCTTCCAGGCGAAAATGGGAGCCGAGGCCATTCGCGACCTCTTGCAAGACCTCCATATCGACAAACTGTCCGAAGAACTCCGCCAAGAAATGACGGAAACCGCGAGTGAGGCACGGCGAAAGAAAATCGCTAAGCGCCTGAAAGTTATGAACGCGTTTCGCCATTCCGGAAATTTGCCAGAATGGATGATCTTGGATGTGATTCCGGTCATTCCGCCCGATTTACGTCCGCTGGTCCCACTTGATGGCGGACGGTTTGCCACATCGGATCTCAACGACCTCTATCGCCGGGTGATTAACCGTAACAACCGACTCAAACGTTTGATCGAGCTGAGCGCGCCCGACATTATCGTGCGGAACGAAAAACGTATGCTCCAAGAGGCGGTGGACGCCCTCTTTGATAACGGACGTCGTGGGCGTCCGCTCACTGGACCGAACAAACGCCCATTGAAGTCACTGTCCGACATGCTGAAAGGGAAGGGCGGCCGCTTCCGACAGAACCTCCTCGGCAAACGAGTCGATTACTCTGGCCGTTCGGTTATTGTCATTGGCCCGAACCTGCGACTCCACCAGTGTGGGCTTCCCAAGCACATGGCCCTCGAACTCTTCAAGCCATTTATTTATAATAAGCTTGAAGAGCGCGGCTACACCACCACCATCAAGAGCGCGAAAAAGATGGTGGAAAAAGAGCGGCCAGAAGTGTGGGATATCCTAGATGAAGTGATCCGCGAGCATCCGATCCTGCTGAACCGCGCCCCCACGCTCCATCGGCTTGGTATCCAGGCGTTCGAACCAATTTTGATTGAGGGGAAGGCGATCCAACTCCATCCCCTGGTGTGCATGGCGTATAACGCGGACTTTGACGGTGACCAGATGGCGGTGCACATTCCGCTCTCCATCGAAGCGCAAGTCGAGGCTCGCGGGCTTATGATGTCCACGAACAACATTCTGTCTCCCGCTCATGGGAAGGCGGTCATCGGCCCGACTCAGGACATCGTACTCGGTCTTTATGGCATGACGCGAGAGAAGCCAGGTGCGGTGGGCGAAGGGAAAATTTTCAGTAACCCCGATGAAGTGCGTATTGCCTACGATCAACAGGCGGTCGAGCTGCAAGCCCGGGTGAAAGTGCGAATGGACGGCGCGTTAGTCGAAACCACGGTAGGTCGGATTATCCTCTCCGAGATCGTGCCGCCGGAGATCACGTTTGCCGAAGTCAACCGCGTCATGAAGAAAAAAGAGCTTGGCGCGTTGATCGATAATGCCTTCCGCAAGTCTGGAAACAAAGCCACCGTCATTTTCGCCGATCGCCTCAAGGATTTGGGCTTCGAGTACGCCACCAAAATGGGCATCTCAATCGGCATCCAAGACATGGCGATTCCTCCATCCAAGGAGCGATTGTTGAATGAGGCACAAAAGACACTGCAAGAAATCCAAGATCAATATATCAAGGGGTTAATCACTGACGGTGAACGTCACAATAAAGTGGTCGACACCTGGGCCGCGGTAACGGACGAAGTCGCCAATGAGATGTTCAAGGGACTTCAGGACAGCCGCAAAGGTTTTAGTCCCATCTACATGATGGCGGATTCCGGAGCACGGGGAAGTGCGCAACAGATTCGTCAATTAGCGGGTATGCGCGGCCTGATGGCGAAACCGTCGGGCGAAATCATTGAAACCCCAATCACCGCGAATTTTCGTGAAGGTCTCTCGGTGTTGCAGTATTTCATTTCCACTCACGGAGCGCGGAAGGGGTTGGCGGATACCGCGCTCAAGACCGCGAATTCAGGATATCTCACCCGTCGGTTGGTCGATGTCGCGCAAGACTCGATCATTAGCGAGCAAGACTGTGGCACGATTGACGGGATCGAAATGACTCCGCTGGTCGAAGGAGGCGAGGTTATCGAAGGGTTGGGTGAACGTGTTCTTGGGCGCGTTGCACTTGAAGATATTCACGACCCGTTTTCCAACACGGTCATTGTTCCCGCGAACGAGGAAATTAATGAAGAGCGCGTGAAGCTGATTGAGGACTCTGGTCTGGAACGCGTCCGTATCCGTTCCGCGCTCACATGTCAGGCGCGTCGCGGGATGTGTATTCGCTGTTATGGACGCGATCTTGCCCGCGGTCGGGTTGTGAACATGGGGGAGGCGGTGGGAATCATTGCCGCCCAATCCATTGGTGAGCCGGGAACCCAGTTGACGATGCGGACTTTCCACGTTGGTGGGACTGCGAGTCGTCGCGCGGAACAGACGACATTGATGGCGCGTAACGACGGGCAAACCCGTTTCATCAATCTGAAAACCGTGGTGAGTCGTGATGGCGACCTGGTGGTGATGAATCGAAACGGTGAGATCTCCATTGTTGATTTTCCCGAAGCGAACCGTGAGCGTGAGCGTGAGCGTTATCCTCTCGTGTATGGAGCGAAACTCAGGAAGAAGGATGGCGCGAAGATAAAGGGGGGAGACCTCCTAGCCGAGTGGGATCCGTACACGCTACCAATCCTTACCGAAGTTGGTGGTGAAGTGCGCTTTAGTGATATCGACGAGCGGACGATGCAGGAGAAAGTCGACGAACGCACCGGTCTCTCGAGTCGCGTGGTGGTTGACTACCGCGATCCAGCCGTGCGTCCACGTATCTCTATCGCGGATGGTCAAGGGAAGGTCGAGAAGCTCTCGAATGGATTAGAGGCACGCTATGTGCTCCCAGTTGGAGCGAACCTCAATATCGTGGAGGGGCAGCAGGTCGCCGCTGGTGATGTGATAGCGAAGATTCCTCGTGAGACGACGAAGACCAAGGACATCACCGGAGGACTTCCACGCGTCGCTGAATTATTCGAGGCGCGCAAGCCCAAAGAATTCGCGGTTATTAGCGAGATCGAAGGCATCATCTCCTTTGGCAAGGACACCAAAGGCAAACGAAAAGTGATTATTTCTCCTGAAATTGGCGATCCGCGTGAATATCTGATTCCGCGCGGGAAGCACATCAGCGTGCGCGAAGGGGACCATGTCCGCGCCGGTGAACCGCTCATGGATGGCGCGTTCAACCCCCACGATATTCTAGGGGTACTGGGTGAAAAGGAGCTGGCTAAATCGCTCGTTGATTCCGTACAAGAAATCTACCGTCTCCAAGGCGTCCGCATCCACGATAAACATATTGAGGTGATCGTGCGCCAAATGATGCGTCGGGTCGCGGTAACCGAAGTAGGAGACTCGGACTTCCTGATTGGCGAGCAAGTGGAGAAGTGGCGCTTTCAAGAAGAGACGGAAAAGATTCTTACTCGAAATTGTAGACCACCGGAAGCAAAATCGCTCCTCATGGGGATCACCAAGGCAAGTTTATCCACGGATAGTTTCATTTCAGCCGCCTCATTCCAAGAAACCACGAAAGTTTTGACTGAAGCGGCGATTAACGGAAAAGTCGATATGCTCCTTGGATTGAAAGAAAACGTCATCATGGGACGATTAATTCCGGCAGGCACTGGAACTTCTGGGTATAATAAGTTAGAAGTGCAGACCGCAGACGCGGCGGGTGACGAGCCCGCATCTCCGACTCACACAGTCGGATCGCAAATAGCGTAAACAGACAGCGGATATTGAGGAGACGACATGCCGACGATTCAGCAACTCGTGCGGATGGGCAGAGAACAGCAGAAGCGCAAACGGACGACCCCAGCGCTACAAGCCTGTCCGCAACGACGTGGAGTGTGTACCCGCGTGTACACAACGACCCCGAAGAAACCAAACTCAGCGCTACGGAAAGTTGCCCGCGTGCGACTCACCAATGGCATTGAAGTCACGGCCTATATTCCCGGTATCGGCCACAACTTGCAAGAACATTCGGTTGTGTTGATCCGTGGTGGTCGTGTGAAAGATTTGCCCGGGGTGCGCTATCACATTATTCGCGGGACGCTTGATTCAATCGGTGTGCAAGACCGTAAACAAGGACGATCAAAGTATGGCGCAAAGAAGCCGAAGTAAGATGATCCGAGCCGTAGGAGAACGATATGCCGCGTAAAGGGCCCGCCGCCAAACGAGATGTTTTGCCCGATCCAAAGTATCGTGATCAAGTCGTGACAAAGTTCATAACGATGATGATGCAGGATGGGAAAAAAGGCCCCGCCGAGCGTATTTTCTACGGGGCAATGGGTATTATTGGTCAACGAACTGGAGACGATTCCGTCGAGACCTTTCGTCGAGCGCTGGAAAACGTGAAGCCCATCGTGGAAGTGCGTTCTCGTCGAGTCGGTGGCGCGACCTACCAGGTTCCGATTGAAGTGCGAGCAACACGAAGAAATTCCCTGGCGATGCGTTGGCTCATCCAATCTTCTCGGCAACGGCCAGAAAAAAATATGCGAGAGAAGCTCGCCGGAGAATTTTTTGAGGCAGCACAGAATCGTGGCGGAGCTGTGAAGAAACGTGAAGATACACACCGTATGGCGGAGGCCAATAAGGCTTTTGCCCATTACCGATGGTAGTCGTGTAGTGATGAGCCGGTTGACTCTTCTGAAATTGCCTCTACAATTGCGGTCCCCTAGTAACTAACCTCAAGACAAGCACGGAAATTCGACGAAGAGGATTGTAGGGCACGTGCCCACAGTTTCTAGGAGTCGTATTTACCGAAATTACCTTTTGTTGAACTGACGTAAGCAAGGAGAGCGAGATGGCGAAGGCGCGGTTTGAGCGGACGAAGCCGCATGTGAATGTGGGGACGATCGGGCATATCGACCACGGGAAGACGACGTTGACGGCGGCGATCACGAAGGTGTTAGCGGACAAGAAGATGGCGACCTTTGTGCC
>SHZE01000006.1 GCA_009692435.1 Deltaproteobacteria bacterium
ACCACGGCATAAGCTGCCGCAAAGGCGGGCAACAACTGCGTAAACTCTTCCTGTGTCAGGCCAGTCGCGGCCAGAAACTCTCGCGGACGCTCTTGTAACGTCAAATAGGTTAACATCCCACCAGTATACACTATCCCCGATAATGTCTAGTGTTACAGACATCTGGATGTGCAACTCGCCAGTGGGTGCAGGAACAGATACTACCGCTTGATCAGCGCTTGACGACAACTGAACGACGCCTGGAGGAAACTGACGCTAAAGTGAACGAAGCGCTCGCGCGGTTCGACAATTTGCGCATGGAACGTCAGTTCGTACTGAATCTCAAAGGAGGGTCGGAATTCTCTCCTGGTTCCGCGACGCTAACGGAGGACGGGCAACGTGCCGTGTCTGGCTTCCTCAGTGACCTCGGCAATACCGACGACTTAGTGTTTTTGGTGGCTGGCCATACCGACTCCGGTGGGCCTGAAGAGAGAAACTACGAATTGGGACAAAAGCGAGCAGGCAGTGTTGCGCGGTATCTGATCAAGCGAGGTATTGATCCGTTTCGCGTGACCTCCACTTCGTATGGAGAAGATAATCCTACCGCTGACAATTCAACGAGAGAGGGAAAACGTCAGAATCGGCGCATTGAGATTATGGTTTACCGGGAAGGAATCACGACCACCCCACGTGCCACTAGGGCGGCGGCTACCGCTCCGCAGTCGCGGTCCGCGTATTAACTTGCGTTGCTGAGTCGGCTCCCGCAATGGGGCCGTTGAGTCGTCGGCCGTGACCTATAGCTGATATACCTGCTCGCGCTGCTCGCTCCCTAGTGGCAGGAACCTTCTTGCCATGGAGCGAGCCAACGACAAGAAGAACTGACTACTGCCCACCCTCGCTGAATACTTCCCGGTTCCTTTCCCCCTAGTCCTTCGGTTTCGTCCTTACCGCATCAACGCGTCATGCGTTGACATCTTGCGAGGAGGGACGCTTGTCGTTAGAATCCACCCCAAACTCCCGCAGACTGAAGAGTCTCAGATAAAGACTGCCCGTTCACTCTGGGCATGAGTACACCGCACTGTCAGAAGGGGGCAAGTATGACAACTGGGAAAAGCCAAGGGTTATTGGCTGGCTATAAGGTGTTGGATTTTACACAAATTGTCGCCGGACCCACCACGACAAAACTGATGGCTGAGATGGGCGCGGAGGTGATTAAGATTGAGCAAGCTCCGAAAGGGGACCCCGCCCGCCTCAACCCTGTGATCCGCAAAGGCCGTAGTGCCTACTTCTTGCAACATAACTTGGGCAAACACAGCCTCTGCGTCAATCTGAAAGTCGAGGTCGGGCGTGATATCGTGCGCGCGCTCATTCCACACATGGATGTCGTGGTCGAGAACTATAGCCCTGGCGTGATGGCGCGCATGGGGCTTGCCTATGACGACCTTAAGAAGCTCAATCCCAAACTGGTGATGTGCTCCATCTCCGCACTTGGACAGACCGGGCCGCTCGCGCATTTGCCAGGGTTCGATTATATCGCGCAAGCCTTCGCCGGTATCACCGAAGTGATGGGAGAACCAGATCAGCCTCCAGTGATCCCCATGGCGGCGATGGGGGACGTCAGTACTGGCGTTCACGGCTTGGCCGGGATTGCCTGCGCGTTGTTGCATCGAGAACGGACTGGGGAGGGGCAATATATTGATGTGTCGTTGCTCGATTCGTACATCCACACTCACGATTTTAGTCTGCAAACCTACACCGCGAGTAAAGGCAAGTTTGTTCCGACGCGCGGCGGGTCCCATCATACCGGTCTGACTCCCACTGGTGTGTTCCGCGCCGCGCAAGGGAAATATGTGCTATTGATCGCCGCGCTTGAGCACCAGTGGCAGGGGCTCGCGCGGGCAATGGGACGGCCAGAGTTGGTGAGCGATCCACGCTTTACCGATGTGCGCAAACGGTTAAAGAACAAAGACAGCTTGATCGCCGAAATTGAGAACTGGTTGCAATCATTGCCGGATCGTGAGACCGCGCTGGCCGCGCTAGAACGAGAACGGGTGCCCGCCGCTCCGGTCCTTACCATCCCAGAGGTGATTACACATCCACACCTGGTGGCACGTGGGACCGTGCGCCCAATGTCGGACCCGGTGTTGGGAGATTTTGTGTTACCGGGATTTCCGTTCCGGTTTTCGACCGCCCCAGCGCCTGACAAAGTGACCGCGCCAGATTTAGGCGAACATAACCGCGCCGTGTTGGAGCAGTATCTCAAGTATGACGAGGCGCGCATCGCGCAGTTGACGGCCTCTGGCATATTGGTGAGCCGCCGCACGCCGCGAGAAGAGGCATAATACGCATTCCGACTACGGCACACAGGAGGGGAGAACGATGGGGCACGGGAGAAAAAAGAAACAGGCGGTGCTGGTGCGGTTCATACAAATGACCGCGGCAGTGCTGATGGTGTGCGGCGTCTGGGTACAACCCGGTCAGGCCAGTTGGTTTGGGGATTCCTGGTCGCGGTTTGACCGTTTCCTGGCGACGTTCGATCCGGCGGGACGGTACGTGCGGCAGCCAGTGGAAAAACAGGTTCCCGCTCTGACCTTCAAGGGGTTTTATCGTCAATGGACCGATGTCATGCTCACTGGCGAAGGGCGCGTAGGGAATCGCAAGAAAGATTTTCGCTTTGCCCAATTGCAAAATCTGTTTGAACTGGAGATGCACTACCAGTTCTCGCCCAACCTTGAGCTGACCAGTGTCAATCATTTTCTCTATGACGGGGTCTACAACTGGCAGGATTCCGCTGGGCTCTATGCGCCGCGCATCAACGAAACCTCGCGCAAGTATCACAACTTTGACCGCATCGTGCGCGAACTCTATCTGAGTTATCGGACGCACAGTCTTGATGTGGTGATCGGCAAACAACAGATCGCCTGGGGCAAAATGGATGGGCAATTCATCGACATCATTAACCCGATGGATCGTCGCGAAGCTGTGCAACTGGAAGCCAGCGATTTCGAGTATCGCCGCATCCCCACCTGGATGGCGAACGTCACCTACTTCTTTGGTGCCAACTCCCTCAATCTTTTATACATCCCGAACTTTGAGCAGAATCGCCAAGCCGTGCCCGGTTCGCCGTGGTTCTCTCCCAGCGTTCCGCCATCGGACCTTATTCGCAAAGCGAACGTGCCACTGCTGAAATTAGCGCGGCATCGTAAACGACCGAGCTTCGCCGATTGGGGCGATCACGAGTACGGGGCGCGACTCGATGTGTCGATGGAGCCACTGACGTGGGGACTCATTTATTTCTACGCTTGGAATGATGACCCAACGAGTTTCATTATTGGTCGGCATGTCGCCAACGATCAAGTGGTGCTGGACCGCCTGACTCGTCACACGCGGTTACACCATTTTGGCATTACCGCCGATTACGCAACCGCATTCTCCGGCGTGCCGGTGGTGGGGGAACTCCCGGTCGTGATGCGGGTGGAAGGGTTGTGGACCAAAGGCGTTAAATTCAGCGACACCCAACGGGTGGCGTCCGCCGCGACTGGCGAGTTGAACTCCGGCCTGATTACCCGCGATACGATGCGCGCCGCGCTCGCCATTGAGTTCGCGTTTCCCGGCAATACGTCGGTCATCCTCCAACCCTCGTTGTTCTTCACGTTTGACTGGCGGGAAAGTCTGGGGAATGGGTTCGGTGGCGGGGTTGGCGATCAATGGAGCGTCATTCCCGTTTTTTTTGTTGGCCGACCGTTCCGGTTTACACGTGACCGGTTACGGCTCGAACTCACCGTGGCCCCCTACCTCAGCGGACCGGTGCGCGAATGGCAGGGGCTCAAAACTAAGGTTGTGGCCAGTTACAATTTCTCGCAATTCATCACGGGAAGACTCATCTACACCGCGTACAGCAGTGGCGGTCGGCGTGATATCTACGGCCAATATGACCACTGGGATAATATCGGCTGGGAAATCAGTTATGAGTTCTAACAATGAGGAACGCGTGCCGGGTCATGAGTCGGGAAGGGAAGGCGGAACGGCTGATGAGACACCTGTTTGTTTGGAGCTTACTGTTCTTCCTTGTGTTCAGTGTGACAATTCCAGTGGTGGAGGGAGCAGAGGGAGCAGAGAAAACTTGGAAGACTGTTGACGAGTTATCCGCGGCGGCAAAAGCGGAGATCGACTTGCGGACGGATACCCCGCGTGACGCACGGATTGTCTATATTCCCGCGGAACCGTATCCGTTCGTCGCTCCTTATACGGCGGAAGAAATGGCCTACCGCGCGATGGAGTTTCCCCATGTCTCGCGGTGGTCGCACGCGATGGCGGATGCCTTTGGGTCAATGACCAGTGGTGGGTATCTAAATCAGGGGGTCACCGTGGGACTCAACTTCTACATGCTTGAGAATGAGGCGACCACCGGTGGGGTCCCGGCCCAACTTCGCACCGCTCCGGGGCGCGAATTCTATCGCATGGTTTTCTACTACACGTATCCTCCTGAGAATCTTGGAGCGCAGGATTTGTGGGTGCTCTATCGCACGGATCAACAAGCGACCACGAAACTCGACTATTTCGCCTACGCGCCTTCCCTCCGCCGTGTCCGTCGCCTACCGCAGCCTCGCCGGGGCGAACGTTTTCCCAATAGCGTCCAGTCCTTTGATGATATCGTCGGGCGTGATGCGTGGGAGTTTTCCTGGAAGATGCTGGGGACGGATGTGTTATACGAGACCGTGCGCTTTCCGACGACCCGTCCCATCTTTACCATCGCGAGCCCCGAAGGGATATTCACCGATATTCCGACTTCCCAACTCAAGATGATGTGGGATACCTATCCTTTCTATCGATCTGATGGAGGCATTGAATGCTACGTCGTGGAAGGGACGACACGAGCGGATTGGCTTCCGAATTATGGCGCGAGCAAAATGATTTACTGGCTGGATCGCCACTATTTCTATCCGCTCCGCATTGAGCAATATGACGAAGATGGCAAGTTGCGGACCGTGGAAACGCGCATAGCCAAGCAGGAGAACCGCCGTTACAAGATAAGGGCTACGCCGCGCTGATCTCGCTCTATTATGATGTGTCGCTTGATTTGCTGAGCTACAGCATTCACGATGCGCACTTGGTGAAAGAATGGTCCGTGAAGGACCGCGAGGTTATGTTTGGTCCTGACTTCATGCGACGACAATGGCTCATGTATCCGCTCAAGACCCAGGCGTTCGTGAAGGCACCGGCGGAATTCTTTCTCCGTCCGCTCTTGCATCCAGGCAAGTTCCCGGACGCGCGCAAGATTGAGCTTGCCTCAGAGATTGACGCACGGATTCGCGCGCAAGAAGCGGCGGGACGGTTAGTATTCGAGACAACCACTGCGGAGGGCACATCACCATGATGGGGAAAACATTTGTTGGGCTGGCCTGCCTTTTCTCGGTTTTGCTGCTGCCGTTCCGCGTGCCCGCGCAAGAGGCCCCAACGGTTCAAGGTCCAGAGTCCAAGGTCCAAAGTCTAGAGACTGGGCGAGGCAAAACGTGGAAAACGGTGGCCGAACTGTCGTCCGAGGAAAAAGCTGGACTCGACCTGCGAACCGAGACGCCACGCGATACGCAGTTTTCCTATCTGCCCGCCGAAAAATTTCCTTTCACCGTGCCTTACACGGCTGAAGAGATGGGCCTCCGGTCAGCCGAATTCCCGCATTCTCCCTATTGGAACTGTACGTTGATTGATATTGCCGGTACGGTCACCAACACCGGCTTTCTGGACCAACGGGTCACGATTATTCCGATTTTCTACCTCCCGCCGGGCGGATTCGCCGAACAGCTCTATGGCACGAAACCCGGCCAAGAAATATACCGCTGGCTGTCGCAGTCGGTCTCGCCGCCGGAGCGCTATGGCAATCAGACGCTCTATGTCGGCTATCGCAATGATCAAACGTTCACCACCAAGCTTGATTTGTTCGCCTACTCTCCGGCCTTGCGCCGCGTGCGACGGCAACCGCAGCCCCGCCGCGAAGACCGCCTCCCCAACAACGCCGCCACGTTCGACGATTTACTGAGTCGTGATGCGTGGGAATTCTCATGGCGATTGCTTGGGACGGATATTCTCCACAAGACGGTTCGCTTTCCCGTGACCAAACAGAGCACCACCATCACGGATGCGAAGGGGAACTACGTCGATATCGCCGCGAATGACGTGAAACTGATGGGGCCGGACTACCCATTGTACACGACGGATGGCGGGGTCAAGTGTTACGTCATTGAAGCGACGCCACGACCGGACTGGCTCAAGGACTACTATCTCAGCAAAATCATTTACTGGGTCGATCAACAGTCGTTCTTTCCGCTGCGTATTGAAGAGTATGACCGTGAGGGGAAGTTGGTGTTTATCAATGCCCGCACGGGAGTACGCGCGAATCCCGCGCTCGGGGATCATGGCTACACGGTCCTATTTGATCTGTGGTGGGACATGACCATTGATCTGCTGTCCGCGTCGATTCACGGCATCTTGTTGCGCTCGTGGTCCGAAGAGGACAAGAGGATATTTTTCAGCCCAGGGTTTATGCGGCGCGAGTGGTTTCTTGAGCCGCCGAAGACGTTGATGGTCCTGAATTCTCCCGATGAATTCTATTTGCGCCCGATGCTCGACCGCGAGAAATTCCCCGAAGAGCGCAAGATTGTGCTCACGCCAGAACTCGAAGGCCGCATCCAAGCGCAGGAGCAGGCTGGGCGGCTAGTGTTTTGAGGGGAACCCTCAGATTTCACCAACTGTGAGACGGTGAACGGTGTACAGCCCAAGCAGTCGTAGGGTGCGCTCCGCGCACCAACTCCCTACCGCCGTAGCCGAGCTGGGTGCTTCGACCTACGCGAAGGTGCCGATGACGCCGACGATTATGAGCCAATATCCCAAGCGATAGAGGTTGGCCATGTTTTCTGTCATCCGCTGAGTCCCGAAATTGATCCAGTGTTCTTTACGAATGACCGAGAGTTTCGCGATAGCGAAGAAAGCAAAGCCGACAAGCGTTAACGCAAAAATTGAAGGTGAATGCACTTCCTGTTGCCAGATATTGTGTAGGGCGGAGAAGGCAATCAGGATGAGGAGGACAGTAAAGAGACTTTTGCTAATGATCGTTAGTTCATTTTCCCGCACACCGGTTTTTCCTGAAGTGTTGTTCTCGGCTTCAATTACCACGAAAGCAGAATCGTTGGAACATGTTTCCTGCTATTGACATCCCTCAGTGATGGGATAGATGAGGAGGCCGATTATCCCGCCTACAACGCACCCCATCAGAAAGGAGGACGACTCAATGATCTACGAACTACGAACGTATCAGTTGGTAGTTGGCGGACTGCCCGATTACTTGGAAGTAGCACGCACGAAAATTTTACCAGGCGTGGCTGAGTATGGACTCAAACCCGTGGGCTTCTGGTACACTGAGGCCGGCGACCTAAACCAAGTCGTTCACCTCTGGGCCTATAATGATCTGAATGAACGACAAGAGAAATGGAGCCAGTGGGCGCGTGACCCACGGCGGGCTGAGGTGCTGGCGAAACTGCGTGGCATTGTGTTGCACCAAAGCAACAAGTTTCTGTCACCGACTGATTTCTCGCCGATGAAGTAACCTCAGGGAGACGGCATCGCACGACGATGCGGCGGGCTCTTAGAGAGGCATGAGGTCAGGTGCGCCGCCTGCACTTATATGCCTGGGATTTTTCCGAAGGGGGGAGCTGGTGAGTCCACTGATGACGCTTGGGTTAGGGTTGGTGTTAGGGCTGAGGCATGCCTTTGACTCCGATCATCTGATTGCCGTTTCAAGCATCGTGGCACGGGAACGCTCGCCGTGGCGCTCCTTATGGGTCGGGCTGTTCTGGGGACTTGGACACACGCTCACCTTGTTAGTGATCGGAACGCTCGTCTTGGAGCTGGACCTGCGCATTTCCCCGCCTATGGAATTATCCTTCGAGTGTGCCGTTGGAGTTGTGCTCATCGGACTGGGCTTGAGCACGCTCTACGACTGTCGCAGGAAACAGGTGCATGTGCATCCCCACGAACATGGCAGTGCCGCGCACGTGCACTTTCATGCGCATGCGGAAAGCCGGGCCCATGGCCATGCGCACCCTCTTCGACTCGGAGCAAAACCCTTCCTGGTTGGGATGGTGCATGGCCTCGCCGGAAGCGCGGCCCTGATGCTGCTGGTGTTGAGCACCGTGCCCTCGACCACCTTGGGGTTGATGTACCTGACGATTTTCGGTTGTGGATCAATCCTTGGCATGGGTGCGGTGAGTCTCTTGATGGGAGTGGTCTTTTCGTTCGCTACGAACCGCCTCCATGAGGTCAGCCGGACACTGCGGCTGATCGTGGGCTCGGTGAGCGCGGCATGTGGCGTCTGGATTGTGATTGATATTGGGTTTGTTCGCGGGCTCTTCCTCGGCTAAAGTGCCCTTCATGTCGGTGCGGAAATGGCCAACGCTGAGCGCTGCCCTATTCGCGGTTGCTCTTCACGCGATTCTTTTAGGGATCGCGGCCTCACTCCGAGTGTCTCGTTCACACGAACCCGCGTGAACTGATCCCTATGACGCTCGTGCACCCAGCGGTGCCGCTTCCGGTTGCCGAGGGGAAAGGGGAGACCTCGCGCGTTGTTCTTGCCCCAATGCCACCGCCGAGTCCGCCCCTCCAGCGCAAACAGGGTACAACTCTGAAACCACCTGTGACGAAGAGCCGCCCAGCCATTCCACCCCCACGGGTTCGACCTCGTCCTCTGCCGCCAGAGCCTAGGAAAAATGTACCTTCATCGCAACCACGCGAAGAGGTCCGGCGACAAGAAGACCGACTCGCAGCGATTCTCCCGACCGTTCCACCACGGAGAGCCGAAGAATCCACCTCCGCTGTCTCTGATGGAAGCTTCCACGATAGCGATCGAGAAAAGACAATCGAGTCTCACAACGGAGCTGAGGGGAACATCAACAGTTCCGGTGCTGTTGTCAGTGGAAACCGTGGGGGGGAAGAGGGGGAAAAAAAAGGAAAGGGTGGTATGGGGAGTGGAGAGAATGCGCTCGTGCAAGCACATTACGGGGTGAATCCCAAACCCGCGTATCCATTGTTTGCACGGCGGATGGGGGCGCAAGGGGAAGTGCTCTTGCGGGTGCGCGTGCAACAGGATGGGAGCGTGGCCGCCGTAGAGCTAGTCCGTTCTTCAGGGTTTACACTGCTTGATGAATCGGCGACGCGCACGGTGCGTGATAGTTGGTGGTTCATTCCCGCGCGTCTTGATGGCGTCGCCATTGAGAGCTGGGTTGAAATTCCTATTAAGTTCGTGCTGGCGGGATCGTAAGTGCAAGGAAGAACAAGATTATGAAAATCGCTTATGTGGATGCCTTCTCTGGAATCAGCGGTGACATGATGGTCGGCGCTCTGCTGCATCTCGGAGTGTCCCTTGAGACCATACGTGAGGAGCTGAGCAAATTGCCGCTTAGCGGGTATCATCTTCGTCAAACTGGACGAGAACAGAGCGGTATTCAGGCCGTCAAGTTCCACGTCGAGGTCCACGATCCTCTCCACGAGCGCAGTTTTCGTGCGATTGCACGGATGCTCCGCGACAGTCCGCTGAATCCTTCGGTGCAAGAGACGGCATTACGCATTTTTACCGTGCTTGCCGAGGCGGAAGGACGGGTGCACGGGGTGGCTACGGACGCCGTTCATTTTCATGAAGTGGGAGCGATTGATTCCATTGTCGATATTGTTGGGACCGCCGTTGGGTTGCAGGCTCTTGGCATTGAGCGTGTCTATGTTTCTCCTCTTCCGATGGGGACGGGGTTCGTGTCGTCACGTCACGGAGTGTTACCCATTCCTGGGCCGGCCACGGTGGAACTCTTGAAAGGGTGGCCGGTCCGGCTTGAGGATGGCGGTGCGGAAATGGTCACCCCAACCGGTGCGGCGATTGTGGCTGCGGTTGGGCATCATGGGGTACTCCCACCCGTGCAGGTGAGCGCCATTGGCTATGGCGCGGGTGAACGGACGTTACCAGATCGTCCGAACCTCTTGCGCATCATGCTTGGCGATACAAGTGAGGACACGCGAGACGAGCCACTGTTGGTGTTGGAAACCAACATTGACGATCTCAATCCCGAATTCTACGAGTATGTGATGGAGCGCCTTTTCGCGGCGGGGGCGCGTGACGTGGTGGTGGCTCCCATTCAGATGAAAAAGAACCGCCCGGGCATTCTGTTGTGGGTGTTATGTGATCCGGGCGAGCGCGAACAGTTAAGTGGAATAATCTTCGCGGAGACCTCAACACTTGGTATTCGTTCCTATCCGGTGACGCGCACGGCACTCCGTCGTGACGTACAAGAGGTGACGACTGTGTACGGAACCGTTCGTGTGAAGGTGGCGTACACTCCGGATGGGCGTGTGCGGCGCGCGCCGGAATACGAAGATTGTAAGCGGCTCGCACGTGAGCGTGCGGTGCCGCTCACGCTTGTGTATGAGGCGGCGCTGCTGAAATTCGACGATGACAATCGGTAAGCACGTGTCGATCTCCCTTACCCAGCCCCTCTCCCCGCCGGGAGAGGGAACCTGGAAGCACCCTCGCCACTCTTGCCGAACGTGGACATCGGATTTCATTTACTGACGATGGGCTCCTTTCTTAGGGAGTCAGATCCGCCAACACATCCGCTGGATGGCTCTTTGGACTCACCGAATCGTAGGCTTTTTCGATCTTGCCTTGTTCGTCAATCACGTAACTAATGCGCTTGGCATAGCCCGCCTTGGCATCATCGCACGCGCCGTAGGCGAGTCCGATAGCACGTGTGGTGTCGCAAAGGAGCGGGTAGGGGAACTGGTATTTGTGCGCAAAGGCGGCGTTTTCAGCCACCGTGTCGAAACTGACGCCTAGGATTTCGATGTTCCGAGCGCGGAATTCGTCGATTTGGTCGCGGAACCCGCGGCCTTCCGTCGTTCAGCCGGGCGTATCGGCTTTGGGGTAAAACCATAAGAGCACTTTCTTGCCCCGTAGACTGGCGAGAGTCAAGTCTTTTCCTTCGTGGGTTGGACTTGTGAAATCCGGCGCTGGGTCACCAATGTGTAACATCTTTGCTTTCCCTCCTCCTTGGAACAACAGTTTGAGTAAATCGAGAAACGTGGCCATCGGACTAGCCTTATGATGGGGCGTTGAGTAACGCTTCTTGATTTACGGTGATGGTCGCTTGTTTTTTGAGGGTGTTCAGAAAATCCTCTAAAACCGCGGATTGTTTCCGTTGCTGCAATTCTTTTTGCATCTGCTCTTTCTGTTTCTCGAATTCAGTGGTGGGGGCGGGAATTTTTTCCTTGAGCATGACGACAAACGCCGAGCCACTCCAGAGGTAGGCTTGTGAGGGCAATGGCGATTCTGGTGTCAAGCGAAATGCCTCTTTTTTGAGATCGGGCAGGTTGCCAATCTTGGGGATGTACGACCCTTGGCGCGAAAAGAGTCCGCTCTCCTCGACTTCTAATTTCGCTGCCGTGGCGACGGCAACGATGTCTTTTTTCTCCTTGGCTTGGGTGAGTAGAGCCTCGGCTTTGGTTTTGGCTAGCTGTTCGGCCTTCTCCGCGCGGATGCGCTTTTCGACCTCTCCGGCGACTTCTGTAAAGTCTGGAATCTTCGCTTCCACTCGTTCGCGGGGAGAGACGAGATACCATGCTTCGCCCGCCTGTACGGGGTCACTCACTTGATCGATCGCGAGACCGAAGGCGGCGTTCGTCAGTTCTGGTTGCCGACCAAGGTCCGGAAGCGACTCTTCGCGACCGACCAAGGGGCTATCCACGACAGTCAACCCCGCGCTTTGCGCGACATCGGCAAGTTTCGCGCCGGCTTGAATCTTGCCGTGGTCTAGGGTTGCTTGGTCGTGGGCCAAGTCGCGTGCGCGCTCGCGGATAAGCTCTTGATGAATCTCCGCCCGGACTTCATCAAGTGGGCGTTCGCGTTCAGCGTGGACCTCCTCTGCTTTAATAATGTGGAGACCAAATTGCGACTCGACGAGGTCGCTGATCGCCCCAGCCGAAAGATTGAATGCGGCTTCCTCGAAGGGTTTCACCATGAGTCCGCGCGGGAAAAATCCGAGATCGCCGCCCTTGGGCGCGGTGCCGGTGTCTTGCGAGTGCGCGGTGGCGAGTGTGGCGAAATCCTCTCCCGCGCGCGCGCGCGTCAGCACGCCGGTCGCGGTCTCGCGCACTTTCGCTTTGTCTTCCGCCGTACCGTTATTCGGATAGGAGAACAGAATGTGACGCGCGTGCACTTCGGCTGGAGTAGTGAAGCGGTCCGTCTTGTGGTCGTTATAAAAAGTCTCTTCGTCCGCCGGGAGTACTTGGGCGTTGCTCTCGAAATGGCCGTCGGGGTAGGCGAGGTATGCGAAGCGGATCCGTTCCGGTACGCGAAATGACTCATTGTGAGTTTTGTAATACGCTTCACTCTCCTCTTTCGCGACCGTCACGGTGGAGAGTAAATCCGCGGAGGGGATTTTGAGAAACGTCAGATTCAGTTTCTCATTGTTAAACCGAAACAGCTCCAACGCTTCCTCCGTGGTCGCGGTCACGGCGTCGGACACAAAGCGCTCAATCTTCTTGCGGAGTAGGTCCTTCCGTTGTCCCTCCTCGAATTCCCCAGTGGTGATCCGGGCGGACGTGAGGATGCGTTGGTACCGTGCCTGGTCGAACGTCCCTCCCTCTTGAAAGACAGAGATATCGCGGATTGAATCGCGCAGCTCGTCATCACCGACGGTGAAGCCCATGCGGAGCGCCTCTCGCTGGACGAGGGTGGCATTGATCAATTGATCGACGGTCTGCTGTTTGAGGTTGAACGACTCGAGCATTTCCGGTGTCAGTCGCTCCTTATACGCCTCTCGGTAAGACGACTTCATACTCTCGTATGTTCGTTGAAAGTCGCTGAGCGCGATCGATTCGCCCTCCACGACCGCGATGCTGTTGGGCACAGGGTCGTCTGAAAATGGATTCCCGAACCCAAAAAAGATAAAGACCAGGATGATAACTAGGAACAGCACCTGAATGGTCCGGCCTTGCTTACGTTTTCGCATGAAATCAAGCATAAGTGCCCCTCTCCATAGTGACGTAAGCCATAAAGGACAAAAAAAAGAAAAGCAACCATCGGCTCGCGACTTGCGAGGCATAGCAAATTTCTGGCGACTGACTGGGACCCAACATGGAGGAGGGCGAATTCATTAGGGTTTTGCCGATCCGAGTCCCTGGAATTTGTCCTTATCTCGCCGTATTTGCCAGAAAGTCACCACTCCGTCGTTCGCTTTTCGACGAATTCGGAGTAAAAGGGGAGGGTGAAATCATCGAAGAACTTTCCGTTCGTGCTGATCCTGGCAAAGCACGAAAATCGCTGCTCATCCACATTGCCAGAAATTGATATGCCCCCATGACTTGCTGTGATGAATGAATTCTGCTAGAACCCCGTTTTGTAAGCTAATGACGAGAGTTTTTATGATAATAAAGGAAATAAAAACATGGGTTTATGGGGGCTGCTTTCCAACGACCTTGCAATTGATTTAGGAACAGCGAATACCTTAATTTACGTCAAAGGACAGGGGATTGTTTGTAACGAATCTTCAGTTGTCGCAGTACAGAAAGATGCCAGGGGGGGGAGGAAGGTCCTAGCTGTTGGACTGGCAGCCAAGCGGATGCTTGGTCGCACGCCGGGGAACATTGTCGCGATTCGGCCTCTCAAGGACGGTGTGATTGCCGACTTTGAAATTACCGAGGCCATGTTGAAGTACTTCATTCAAAAAGTTCATAACCATCGTCGTTGTCTCGTTCGCCCACGGGTCGTGATTGGTGTTCCCAATGGGATCACCGAGGTTGAGAAGCGGGCCGTGAAGGAATCCGCTGAATCGGCTGGAGCCCGCGAGGTCTACCTCATTGAGGAGCCGATGGCGGCGGCGATAGGGGCCGGACTCCCTATTACTGAGCCGGTCGGGAACATGATCGTGGATATCGGGGGAGGGACGACGGAAGTTGCCGTCATCTCTCTTGCCGGAGTGGTCTTCTCTCGCTCTATTCGAGTGGGAGGAGACAAGATGGACGAGGCGATCAGCCAGTACATCAAGCGCAAGCATAACCTCCTCATTGGTGAACGCACGGCGGAACTCATCAAAATCACCATCGGGTCCGCCTATCCTGGAGAAGAGATCCAGACGATGGAGATCAAAGGGCGCGACCTGGTGGCGGGAATCCCCAAGATCGTGCAACTGACGGATGAGGAGATTCGGGATTCTCTCCTTGAATCCATCAACCAAATCGTTGAAGCCGTACGGGTCGCCCTTGAACGGACGCCGCCAGAACTAGCATCCGATATTGTGGATAAGGGGATTGTGCTGGCCGGCGGAGGCGCACTGCTGCGTAACTTGGACATTCTGCTGCGTGAAGAAACTGGATTGCCCGTGGTGGTGGCGAACGACCCACTGACCGCAGTGGTGATGGGGGCTGGGAGAGCGCTTGATGAGCTTTCTCTCCTTAGAGAAGTTGCAATACAATAGAGAAGTTGCAATACAATAAACATGAATTAACGTCGTGAGATTGAATGGAACGTCATGCAGCGCTTCTTCTACCAGTATAGGGTGACCCTTTCATGCATCTTCTTTCTAGCGTCCTCGCTGTTCTTGGCAATGGTCAACATCCGTGCGCCCTATCGTATTGATCCCGTCGGCGTCCTCGTCTTGGAAGTCATGTATATTCCCCAACTCGCGGTGACGTGGGTGGGGGATTACGTGGGACAAGCGTGGAACCACTATGTGGCGTTGTGGTCGTTGCGCGAGGAGAATGCGGAGTTACGGAAGAAGATCGAGTCTTTGGAAAAATCCGCGCGACACGCGACGGAAGTGTATTCCGCGAACCAACGGCTCAGTGAGTTACTCACGTTGCGTGAGGATATCGGTGGAACCGCTGTCGCCGCGCGGATCGTTGGGCGCAGCCCGTTAGCCTGGGTGAAAACCGCAGTGCTGGATCGAGGGACAAGCCACGGAGTGACAAAAGGTATGTCCGTCCTGGTCTCAAGCGGTGTGGTTGGGCAGGTCATGTCCGCGAGTGCGCATACGTCCCGTGTGCTTCTGGTGTCCGACCTTTCGAGTGCCGTTGATATTCTCGTACAGCGGACACGGACTCGGGGGATCGTGTCGGGAGCGGCGGATGGTGGGTGCACCCTGAAGTATCTGGAACGAAAAGAAGACGTGCAAATTGGAGATACGCTTGTGACGTCGGGCCTCGACGGAATCTTCCCAAAAGGGCAATTGCTTGGGACAGTGACTCGCGTGGGCGCGCAAGGCGGGCATCTGTTTCAAGAAGTGGAGGTAAAGCTCAGTGCCGATCTTTCTAAGGTCGAAGAAGTCCTGGTATCCCGACCTCTCCTCACAGCAGACGGACGTTAGTGGGCCGCTCGAGCGGGGCCACTTTACGCTCGTCCTGTTGTGCCTGCTTGGAATTGTCTCGATTGTCTTGCAAACCACGCTTATGCAACACCTCCCTCTTGTCCCGGACCTGTTGTTGATCCTTTGCGTCTATTTGGGCATTTACCATCGGTCGGTAGGGGGCGCGGTGGCGGCCTTCTTCTTCGGTTATGGGCTTGATGCCTGCTCTGGCGCGCCGGTGGGCATGAACGCCTTTGCCATGAGTCTGGTGTTTGCCGCGGTGAGTGTGACGGCGCGGCAGTTATGGTTGCAAAATCCCGCATCTGTGTTGTGCATGGTTTTCCTGGGCGTGATCTTGAAGACAGCCACCATGCTCGTGTTGAGCGATTTTGGCCAAATGCATCTTATGCTGCACGCCACTGCTGTCCGTCATATCGTGTGGGAGGCTGTGCTGGCGATATTGTTGACCCCAATGGTGTTCACCTTGCTTTACCGCGGAGAACCCTTTGACTACAAGGTCTAAATGCGCGAGGGCAGATCTGCTCTTCTGGGTCTTCACGACCCCGCCCCTCCAAGCCAGGTTCGTCTGGGCGTCCTTGGTCTCCTCATCTTGTCCGTGTTGCTCTTGCTCTTGCTGCGTATCTGGCGGTTACAGGGTATTGAAGGAGAGAGCTTTCGGACTCTTTCGGAGAATAATCGCCTCCGCCTGCAGCGGACCCCACCATTGCGCGGGCTTATCTCCGACCGTCATGGTCGTGTCCTCGTGGATAATCGACCTTCGTTCAATGTCGTGCTTATTCCTGAAGCTGTGCCAGACCTGAATGTGACGCTGCCAATCCTTTCGACATATTTGGCGGAGCACGCACTATTCACGAACAACACGTTGCCACGTGATCCGCGTCGTCCTCCGTATCAGGGCGTGGTGTTAGCGAAAGATGTGCCTCGCGAGACGTTAGTGACAATAGAAGCGCATCAGCGAGAAATTCCCGGTGCGAGTGTTGAGGTGGCTTCGAAACGTGTCTATCCGTCCGATGGTCTTGCCGCGCACACCCTCGGCTATGTCGGGGAAGTGAACGTCAAGGAGCGAGAGAAATTCCCCGAGTATTACCTCGGAGATTTGATTGGCAAATTCGGCATTGAGAAAAGTTTGGAGGCGCGCCTCAGAGGAAAGGGCGGCGGCGAGCAGATTGAGGTTGATGCCAGTGGGCAGCGTCTGCGGAGGTTGGGACAAGAAGAAGCGCAAACCGGAGAAAGCTTGACCTTGACGATTGACATGGAACTGCAACGCCAAGCCGAAGCCGCCATGCACGGAAAAGAAGGGGCGATTGTCGTCCTTGGAGTACAGACCGGTGAGGTCCTGGCGATGGTGAGTCAGCCCGCCTTTGATCCCAATGTTTTTGCCCGTGGGATTCGCATCGCCGAGTGGCGAGCGCTGGCCGACGATCCGTTGAAACCGCTGAATAACCGGGCGGTTCAGGGGCAGTATCCGCCAGGATCCACATTCAAAGTCATAATGGCCGCCGCCGCACTCGAAAAAGGGGTCATCACGCCATCGACGCGGTTTCACTGTTCTGGCGGGTTGCCCTTTGGCCGCCGCGTTTTTCATTGTTGGAAACGTCAAGGACATGGCAGCCTTGATCTTCGCCAGGCCATCGCCAATTCCTGTGATGTCTACTTCTACCAAATCGGCCAACGGCTTGGCATTCAAGGGATCGCGGATGCTGCCCGGCTGTTTGGGATGGGCAAGCCGTTAGGGATTGAACTCAACCATGAGGCCACGGGACTGATTCCTGATGCCGCCTGGAAAAAGCGTGTGCTGGGCGCGCCGTGGCAAGCAGGGGAGACATTGTCGGTCGTGATTGGGCAGGGGTATGTGACGGCAACGCCGTTGCAGATGGCCGTGGTGGCGGCAACGGTGGCGAATGGTGGCACGGTCTATCGTCCTCGGTTAGTGAAACAATCCATGAGCGCTGATGGAAAAACCGTGAAGGATTATGCGCCGGAGGTGTTGCACGAAACGCACATCCATCCTGACTCCCTGCGGATGGTGCGAGCGGGGATGACTGATGTGGTGAACGGCAGGGGGGGGACTGGCGCCAAAGCCAAACTCCCGGACATCGTGGTGGCGGGGAAAACCGGGACCTCGCAAGTCATTTCCGGTACGCGTGGCAAAGGCAAAGTGCTCGCCAGACAATATCGTGACCATGCCTGGTTTATTGCCTTTGCCCCCGCCGAGGCGCCGGAGGTGGCGGTGGCCTGCATCATTGAACATGCGGGGGCAGGGGGAGGCGCGGTCGCGGCCCCCACGGTGCGCGCCGTCCTGGATGCGTATTTCAATATCACTCGTCGTGATCGCGCCACCGAGGCCCAGGCCCATGTTCATGTTCGATAGGCGGTTACTCGACCATTTCGATTGGCTCCTGTTTTTCTTAATCATGGCGTTGGTGGGGATTGGGATCCTGGGGGTCTACAGCGCCACCTACGAAGGGGGGCAGTCCCTCAGTCCCCTCGCGAAACGGCAGTTCAGTTGGGTAGCACTCGGGTTGATTGGGATGCTGACCGCGTTTGCCGTGGACTATCGTCGCTTCGAGCAGACGGCGTACCTTTGGTATCTGCTCATGCTCGTCTTTCTCCTCCTCGTGCCGATCTTGGGCTCCTCTGGTGGAGGAGCACGCCGCTGGATCAATTTCGGATTTTTTTCGTTCCAGCCGTCGGAACTCGCGAAGATTTCGCTGCTGCTGGTCTTGGGTCAGTATTTTCAGCAGATCGCGCCCAGCGATGGGTACACCTTACGTGACCTGCTCTTCCCTGGGATATTGATCGCCATTCCGACAGGGATGGTGTTCATCGAACCGAATCTTGGGACCGCCACCATTCTTGGTCTAGTGGCCATGACGGTGATCTTTGTCGCTGGTATTCGGTCGAGCGCGCTTGCCGCGCTTGCCGTTGCCGCGGGTGGACTGCTGCCCGTGCTGTGGCACCACATGAAGCCATACCAGAAGAAACGGATCCTGTCGTTTCTGAATCCTGATAGCGATCCACTCGGGACTGGCTATCACATGATCCAGTCCAAGATTTCCATTGGCTCAGGCATGCTGTGGGGCAAAGGATTTCTGCAAGGGACGCAAAGTCAGCTCGACTTTCTCCCGGAGAAGCATACCGACTTCATTTTTTCGGTCTTGGCCGAGGAATGGGGATTTGTGGGAATCGTGGTCTTGCTAACGCTCTACGGAGCGTTGTTAGGGCGGCTCTTGGTGGTCGCCTGGAAAGCGCGGGATCGCTTCGGGTCATGCGTCGCCGTGGGTGGAGCCGCCATCATATTTTGGCAGTTGCTCATCAACATTGGCATGAACATCGGTATCCTGCCGGTCGTGGGAGTTCCGCTCCCGTTTCTTAGCTATGGGGGCTCGTCATTGCTCACAGTGATGATCGCCATGGGGCTCGCACTCAATGTGAGTACGCGACGATTTTTGTTCTGACCCCTTTGGCTACAACAGAGCCTCGTCTCTCGACGCAAGGGACATTCGTGAGCGGCTTCATGGAGAAGGGCGCGCTTTTCCCTTGTCGATAAAGACCACCCTTGCTGGCTAGCGTAGCTCCTCAATCTTCGGCACGGCGATGTCAAGGAGAGGAAACTCATACCGGCTCTAGACCCGCCATTCTTCTTGACATGTATACCACAGGCAGTTACTGTGACGACTCGAAAAACCTGTTGCTGTAAGGATTTAGCAGGGAATGAGCGTCTTATCCACGAAGGTCTTGGTCCTCAATCGATCGTACTTCCCTGTCCATGTGACCTCAGTCCGTCGTGCTGTCTGCCTACTCTATCAGGGAATTGCGAAAGCGGTTGACCATCAGTACCGTACTTTCGACTTTAACAGTTGGAGCGACCTCTCCGCCGCTCGCCACGATGACACTATTAGTTTAGTGGACCGGGTGATTCGCGTTCCTCGGGTCATTTTGCTTATCGGCTATGACCGTGTGCCGAAGCGCCAAGTGCGCTTTAGTCGCTTCAATGTGTTCTCCCGCGACAATAATACTTGTCAGTATTGCGGTGAAAAACTGCCGCGCGCCGAGCTAAACCTCGACCACGTCGTCCCCCGTTCGCAGGGTGGGCTCTCGACCTGGGAAAACATGGTCTGCTCATGTTTTACTTGCAATCGTGTCAAAGGTGGACGGATGCCGGAAGAAGCGGGCATGCGCCTGATTCGCAAACCGTTTCGCCCAGAATGGACCCCGTTCATGATCGAGACCTTCAGTTTCAAGCGCTATCACGAGTGGCGGCCCTACCTGAATATGATGGATGCCGCCTATTGGAATACGGAACTGCTAGAGCAATAGCTTTTTCGTCGACCACAATATATGGTGGCATGCGGACCTTCCGGTCCATATCCCTTGAGGAAACCCTGCTCAGTGACACCCAGAAACTAGTGGGGATATTGGAGGCGTTGTGGGGAAGATGCGGATTAAGCAATTAGAGCTGCTGGGCTTCAAGTCTTTCAAAAATAAGACCGCCTTGAGTTTTCCAGCAGGTATCACCGCGATTGTCGGACCCAATGGCTGCGGAAAGTCCAATGTCATCGACGCGTTGCGGTGGGTGCTTGGGGAGCAAAGCCCACGCCATCTTCGTGGGCAGGAGATGAGCGATGTGGTCTTTGCCGGGAACGAAAGCAGCTCGCCGCTCGGCATGGCCGAAGTCAACCTCTTGCTGGAAAATGATGCCACCGATCCCATTGTCGGTAGCAGCAGCGTGATCGGCACGCAGTGGAGCGAGATGATGGTCTCGCGCCGCTATTTTCGTTCCGGGGAATCGGAATACTCGATTAACAAGGTGCCGTGTCGCCTGCGGGATATTGTGGAATTCTTCCTCGGCACCGGTGCGGGAACGAAAGCCTATTCGATTATCGAGCAAGGACGGGTGGATCACCTTATTAACGCCAAACCCGAAGAGATTCGTTTACTGATTGAAGAAGCCGCGGGGGTGAGTTTGTTCCGCAGTCGGCGACTGGCGGCGGAGCGGAAAATGGAGCGGACGCAAGAAAACCTCTCCAGAGTGGCCGACCTCCTGCGTGAAATGGACCGGCAGTTGGGTTCCCTGCGACGGCAGGCAAAGAAAGCAGAGCAGTATCGGACATTGCAGGAGGAGTTCAAGGCGATTGATTTGTCGCTGCTCTGTCGTACGTATCGGGTTTTGTCGGAAGAGCTTGCCGCGCTCGACAGCCGTCGGGAAGAACTTCGGCAACACGAAGAACGTCTCGTCCAAGAAGAACAGCGGATACAGACGGAGCGCGCGGAGACCCTAGCGGCCCTCAGTCAGGAAGAGAGCGCGTTGCATGAGGTTGAAGAGCACCGGCGGACGCTCGAAAGCTCCCTGCGTCAAGGGGAACAGAGGAAACAATTCCTCATCCAGCAAGAACAGCGGGCCACCGCGCGGGTGACCACAGCCGAAGAGGAGATCACCGGTCTTACGAATAAGATGCAACAGGTGAGCGATGAAATAGTGGAGTTGGATACGCGCGCGACCGAGATTCAGCACGGGTTGCAAGAAGACGAAACCTTCCTGCGCACCTACGAACAAGAAATCGGAGGGTTGCAACAGAGCTTGCGTGAACGAGAGGCCCGCGCGGAAGAGATCAAGTCGGACATTGTCAACCTCTTAACCCAAGAGGCGCAGTTGCAGAACGCGTTGAGCTATGCTCGGCGTCGCGCGGCTGAGGTGGAGCAGCGGCTCCAGACCTTGGCGCGCGAGACCGAACGGGTGGGGCAGTTGCGCGCGGAGACCGAACTGACGCTCACCACTGTTCAAGGGCGAGCAGCGGCGATTCGTGAACGGTTGACCGTCGGGCAGCGACAACGCGCCGAAATGCGTGATGGCTTACGGGAAACGCTGAGCACTGGTGAGCAAATTGATGGCGAATTGACGGCGGCCTGGGCGAAACAAGCGGAACTCCGTGCGCGGCTCGCGACCCTCGAGGAGCTGGAACAAGGCTACGATCATTACTCACCAGGCGTGAAGTCGATCATGGCTGGGATGTCTGGATTGTCGAGTGGAGAGACCGAGAGCGGGATTTATGGCGTGGTGGCGCAGATGGTCGATGTGCCGCGAGAATACGAGCGTGCCGTGGCCGCGGTGCTCCGCGATAAACTGGAATACGTCATGGTCGCCGATGCCGCCAACGGGCTCACGGCGGTTGAATATCTGCGCGGTGCCCAGGCCGGGCGTGGCAGTTTCATCCCGCTGAGTCCGAAACGATTGCACGGGAACGGTCATGGCTCCAACGGGCAAGGCCCGGACGGCAATGGCCACCGTACCCATGGCCATCTTGGTCACTCTGAATTTAATGTCCAGACCGTGGGGCAGGGGACCTCACTCCTGATTGACTTAGTGACAGTGGATTCCCGTTATCGCGAAGTGGCGGAGACCCTGCTTGGCGATGCCGTCTTGGTTTCCGATCTGCGCAGTGCCATGGCTTTGTGGCAAAAGAGTGAGGTCCACCACACTTTTGTCACTCGCGACGGTGAGGTGATTACCGCGCAAGGGATCATCAGCGGTGGCAGTGAAGGGTCAGCGCAAGAAGCCTTGCTCGAACGACGGCGCGAAATCCGCGACCTCAGGGACGCGCGCCAGCAACATGAAAGCGTCGTGTCCGCTTTGGTGCTCCAACGCCAAGACGTGAAAAAGAAACAACAAGAGATTGAGGGGGAAATCACTCTGCTCGAAACGGAAGCACATACGTTAGGGCAAGAGAGCGAAGCGCTCCAGCGGGAAGAGGGGAAACTCGAAGGCGAGCACCGGCGCTTGCTGGATAAGTATGAAAGCGTGACCTACGAACAACAGATGCTTGAAAGTGAGATGCGGACGCTGCGACAAGAGATTGCTCAGCGCGAGGCGCAGGAGACGACGGGCAAAACCACGAGAGTCGAGCGTGAAGCGGCGTTGACCGCGGCACAAGAAGAAGTCGCGCGAGTCAAAGTTGGGGCTGAGCGACAACGGGTGTTGAGTGATGAAGTGCGGGTGCGCGCGGCTGAGCGCAGGGAACGCCTCGAAGGGATGCGTGGGCAACGCAAACGCATACAGGACCGACAACGTGAACTCACCGACCGCCACACCGTCTGCCACAAGGATATGCAATCAGCGAGCGCGGAAATTGAGCGCGTGCGCGGTGGTCTCGCGGAGCTGGCGGAACTCTTGGTGCAAAACGAAGCCGATCTCGCTCTGGCCATGGAAACGTTCGCGATGAAACAGTCCCAGTGTGTCCGGTTACGGGAACACAGTCGCACCGCCGAAGTGGGGCTTGAGCAACTGCGGACCACGCACTTACGAACCCAAGAAGAGAAGGCCCAGGTGGACATCGCCAGCGCCGAAAAACGGGTGGCTCGCGAGCATAGCGAAGCCACCGTGCTTGAACGATACGAGACCGGAATTGTCGAAATCCTAGAGCAGTACCCCGAACTGCCTGGGGACCAGGGTGAAATCGAAACACAACGCCAGGACCTGCGCGAGAAAATTGTCCGCTTGGGCGAGGTCAACCCTGGTGCCGCGGCGGAACTCGCGCAAGAAGAGGAGCGCTACACGTTCCTGAAAACGCAAGAGCACGATTTGCAGCACTCATTGCAGGACTTGCAAAATACCATCACCAAACTGAATCGAGAGTCCCGCGAGCGGTTCCGGGATACGTTTGAGCTGGTTGATGCGAAGTTTCGTGAGATGTATGCCAACCTCGTTGAAGGGGGAAAGGCGCACATCGCCCTTACCGATACCGAGAATCTCGCTGAGAGTGGTGTCGAGATTGCCGTGCAACCACCAGGGAAACGGCTCCGTTCGCTCCAATTGTTGTCTGGTGGTGAGAAAGCCTTAGCCGCGTTGAGTTTGACGTTTGCCTTATTCCTGATTCGTCCGAGTCCTTTCTGTGTGCTTGATGAAGTGGATGCGCCGTTGGATGATGCGAACGTGGGACGGTTCAACCAATTGGTCCATGAGATGAGCGCAACAACCCAGATCATTTTAGTCACCCATAATAAACGCACCATGGAAGCAGCGAGCACCTTATATGGCGTCACCATGCAAGAGGCTGGCGTATCGACCATTGTGTCAGTGAGTATGTCGTAATGGCGCAATGGCTTTCCTGGCGAAAAAAGTTTTCATCCGCTCCAGCGGCGGATACGAGTGAGCTGGGGTCCCAGCTTGCATCTGAGTCGACCGAGATGGCGATTGACCCGCCTCAGCAAGAAGCGGTTGGTATCGAACCCGTCGAGGAAGTTCCCGAATCCGATTCACCGGGCAAGTCACCGGGGATATGGCGGCGAGGACTTGCCCAGCTTCGTCGTGTTTTGACCACGCCTCTTGGTGAGCTGTTTCGTCGTCGTCCGATTAGTGAAGAAGTCTTCGCTGAATTGGAGGAATCGCTACTTGGAGCTGATGTTGGTGTCCAGGTGACGACGCAGTTGATTGAGCGGTTGCGTGATCGGTGTCGGCGAGAAAAACCAGAAGATGCTAGTGCGCTCCGAGCCTACCTCAAAGAAGAGATTCTGGCGCTCTTGCAGAAATTTCCCGTACCTCCGCTCGTGGGTGAACCCCGTCCCTGGGTCATACTCGTGGTTGGGGTGAATGGGGTGGGGAAGACCACGACGATCGCAAAGTTAGCGGCGCGCTTCTCTCGTGAGCGGAAAAAAGTGCTCCTCGTGGCGGCGGATACGTTCCGAGCCGCGGCGAGCGAGCAATTGGAAATCTGGGCTGGTCGCGTTGGCGTGGATATTGTGAAACATCAGAGTGGCGCGTCACCGGCCGCAGTGGCCTTTGACGGTATTCGAGCAGCGGTTGCGCGCAAAACCGATGTGGTGATTGTTGACACTGCCGGACGCCTCCATACAAAAAGTCCCTTAATGGAGGAATTGAAAAAAATACACCGCATTGTGGCGCGTGAATTATCTGGAGCGCCACATGAAGTCCTGCTAGTCCTGGATGCGTCGACTGGGCAGAACGCCCTCCAACAAGCGCTCGCTTTTCAACAAGCACTGCCGCTCACTGGCGTTATCCTGGCGAAGATGGATGGGTCCGCGAAAGGGGGCATGATCCTCGCGGTGACGGAACGGTTGGGCCTTCCTGTTCGCTGTGTGGGGTTAGGAGAGAAAGTGGAGGATTTACAAGATTTTTCCGCCGTGGAGTTTGTTGACGCGTTATTTTCTCCGGAAGAAGCCAAAGTTTGACTTGACAGGGAAAGTAAGCCTTTATAGACTAAATCTCACTCTTTACTTCGAATTGTTAAAGTTATGTCACTCGGAAATCTGCAACTACTGGAACAAAAAATTGACGGACTCCTTGCTCGTCATGAGAAGGTCCATCACGAAAAAACTGAACTCCTGTCACGTCTGAGCGAACGCGACCTCGAACATACGGTTCTGCTTGACCGGTTGCGACAATACGAACAGGAACGCAATGAAATGCGACAGCTTCTTGAAAGGCTGATGAGCCGTTTTGAAGGGCTCGACCTGCAGTAAATGAAGAAGGGATGAAGGAATACAAGGATGAAAAAGCTGATCGAGGTTGAAATCTACGGTCAGACTTTCACCGTGACCAGCGAAGACGAGGAAACGTACGTCCAGTCGCTTGCGGCGTACGTCGACCGCTTTATGCGGCAGGTTGGGGGAAGTACGAAAGCAACGGTTCCGTTGCGCGTCGCCATCATGGCCGCGCTCGGAATCGCGGATGACTACCATAAAGCACTGAGCCGAGAAGAGGAAAATCGACAAGAGACGGAATATGTAGCGGCGAAGATCCTCATGCGTCTTGAGGAAGGTGAGCGAGCGGCGGGAGTTCACGATACGAATCGAGCGAACGGTATTGTCTCCCCTCATTCCCCTGCGGCGTCCCCGTCGGTAGACGATAAGAAAAAAGAGAGTCTTTTTCCTTCCTAAACGATCCCTGCCTTGGTTGGCTTCCTCCTCGCCCTTCATCACAGATTGACATCTTCTTCTCCCGGAGGTGAAAAAACTACCTATCCGAGGAAGAATCTGTCTGTTACAATACTACCGGCGATCGGCTTTTCCCTTCTTGAAAAGGAGGATGACTGAAGGGAACAGGTCCTTCGCAGTAGAGCTGATACTTTCCTACCGTGGGGTTTTGGAAGGAGGTTGATATTCATGGATTCCATACTATTCCTGATTCTTGGAACGCTAGCTGGTGCTGGAGGGCTGTGGGCACTCTCACTTCTCCGGCAACAACAGCAACAACAAACTATTGTCTCGGCTGAACAAGCCGCCGCGTTAGTTCTAGAGGAGGCAAAAAAGGAAGGAAACGTCCTTAAGAAAGAAGCGGAAGTCCAAGCAAAAGATATTATCGTCCAGGCGAAGTCGGATGCGGAAAAGGACATCCGCGAGCGAAAACGGGATATTCAACAGACCGAAAAACGACTGCAAAACCGTGAAGAGGCGCTGGAGAAACGGGCGGAAGCAGCGGAACATCGCGAGAGTGACCTGACACGCCGTGAGCAGAGTCTGAAAAGCAAAGAAGAAGCTGTGCAGCAGAAGGAACAGTCCTACTCCCGCTTGATCGAAGAGACCCGCGCGCAGTTGGAAAAAGTGGCGGGGATGACGCGAGATGAGGCGACTCGTCGGCTGATTGAGCAGATGACCGAAACCGCGCGCCATGAAGCCGTCCGCCGGATCATGACGATCGAAGAAGAGGCCCGTGAAGAAGCCGAACGTCGCGCGAAGAAAATTATTAGTGTCGCGGTGGAACGACTCTCTGGCGAATTTGTGTCGGAGCGCACGGCTTACGTGATTCACCTGCCGAGCGATGACATGAAGGGCCGGATTATCGGCCGCGAGGGTCGCAACATCCGAGCCATCGAAGCTGCCACTGGGGTCGACCTGATTGTTGATGACACACCGGAAACCGTGCTTATTTCGAGCCATAGCCCCATCCGTCGTGAGATTGCCCGAGTGGCTGTCGAGCGCTTGGTGTCCGACGGGCGTATTCATCCGGGTCGTATCGAAGAGGTCGTGAAAAAAGCGGAACAAGAAGTCGAGGAATCGGTCCGCGATGCTGGGCACCGCGCGGTGTTGGAACTGGGCATCCACGGGGTACACCCAGAGATCATTAAGCTCGTGGGGATGCTTAAGTACCGCTACAGTTATGGACAGAACGTCCTGATGCATTCGATTGAAACCGCCTACATCTGCGGGGTGATGGCGGCGGAATTGGGCTTGAATGAAAAGCAAGCCCGCCGCGCTGGATTACTGCATGACATCGGCAAGGCTGTGTCGCATGAAATCGAAGGATCGCATGCGATTATCGGTGGCGAAGTGGCGCGGAAGTATGGTGAGTCCGCGAAGATTGTCAACGCGATCGCGGCACACCACGAGGAAGTGAAAGCGGAAACGGTTTTGGCTCCACTCGTCGATGCCGCGGATGCGCTCTCAGGTGCACGTCCCGGCGCTCGTCGTGAGGTGCTGGAGAGCTATGTCCGTCGTCTTGAAGCGCTAGAAACCATTAGTAATTCGTTCACCGGAGTGGAGAAATCCTTCGCTCTCCAGGCTGGTCGTGAGGTACGGATTATCGTGAACCCGTCGTCCGTCACCGATGGCGAAGCGAGCCTCCTGGCGCGAGAAGTAGCTAAGCGGATTGAGGGTGAAGTGACCTATCCGGGTCAGATTCGCGTGACGGTTATTCGTGAGACCCGAGCGACGGACTTTGCTCGATGAGAGAGGGACAGGTTGCAGGGGTAGGGTACGGAGAGTAGCACCACATGTGTCCGTCCTCCAGCTCATAGCCTGCAATCTGTCTCTCTCTACCTAGAACAACTATGACACCTTCAGTGGACGAACAGATACGTGAGATTCAGCGTGGCACGGTGGACATTATTCCACTCGAAGAACTACGCCGGAAACTCGAACGCGGACACCCGTTACGGATTAAACTTGGGGCGGACCCCTCCGCGCCGGACCTCCATTTTGGTCACACCGTGGTGCTCAACAAGCTACGACAGTTTCAGGAGTTGGGCCATGTGGTGATCTTCTTGATCGGCGATTTCACGGCGATGATTGGAGATCCCACTGGACGCTCTGAAACACGCAAGCCCCTTACGCGTGAACAAATCCTGCAAAACGCTCAAACGTATACCCATCAAGTGTTTCGCATTCTCGACCCGCAGCGGACCGAGGTGCGGTTCAACTCGGAATGGCTCGACGCCTTATCCCCAGCGGATATGATTCGCCTGTGTGGGCATTATACCGTGGCACGTCTGCTTGAACGAGATGATTTTGCTAAGCGATTCCGCGAGAACATTCCGATTCATGTACACGAGCTCCTCTATCCCCTCGTGCAAGGATACGATTCGGTGGCATTGAAGGCGGACGTTGAGGTGGGTGGGACCGATCAACGCTTCAATCTTCTGGTTGGACGTGAGCTGCAACGTGACTACGGTCAAGAACCCCAAGTGATCCTCACGATGCCACTGTTGGAAGGGACTGACGGCGTGCAGAAGATGAGCAAGTCCCTGGGAAACTTTATCGCCATTACCGACCCGCCAGCCGAGATGTACGGCAAAGTGATGTCGATCTCGGACGCGCTGATGCGCAAGTATTACGAACTGCTCAGCACGATTGACCTCGCACGGCTACAAGCCATTCGTGAGGAGCGCGTGCATCCATTGGACGCTAAGAAACAGTTGGCCGCGGAGCTGGTCACTCGTTTTCATGGCGAACCCGCCGCAGTGAGCGCCGCTGAAGATTTTGCCCAACGGTTCCAACGGCGCGAGCTGCCGAGTGAACTGGAAACCTTTGCCTGGTCAGGCGCGGAAGACGCCGTGTGGATTTGCCAGATCATCAAGACCGTTGGGTTTGCGAAGTCCACCAGTGAAGCCCGTCGCTTAGTGCAGCAGGGTGGGGTGCGGCTGGATGAAATGGCGGTTACCGATCAGGATTTCCAGGTGCCTGCCCAAGGCGAGAGAATTCTCCAAGTTGGGCGTCGTCGCGTGATGAAGCTTGTTTTTGGCACTCCTGCTGCATCGTGAAACATCAATCGTGAAACGTAATTTCGTTGCTTCCCCGCCTTCTGACTCGTCGTATCGCTGCGGGTTTGTGGCCCTGGTTGGACGTCCCAACGTGGGCAAATCGACCTTGCTTAACACCCTCGTCGGGGTGAAGGTCGCCATCGTCACTCCGAAACCACAGACGACGCGCACCCGTCTGCTGGGCATCTCCACTCTCCCGCAGGCCCAGCTTATTTTCGTGGATACGCCGGGGATCCACCGACCACGTGGCTCTTTAATGAACCAACGCATGGTTGAGGTCGCTGTTGGCGTATTACAGGACACCGATGTGGTGCTGTTCCTCGTTGATGCCCAACAGGGAGTGCTTCCTGGAGACCGAGACATTGCCCGGCGACTTAAGGAAGCGCGCGGACCGGTCCTGGTCGTGGTCAACAAAATTGATCTGGTGGCGAAACCCGCGCTGCTGCCGGTACTGGAGCAATTAGCCGTGTTGTTGCCAGAGCGCGAAATTGTGCCAGTCAGTGCCCGCACTGGAGAAAATGTCCCAGATCTCCTTGCCACCATTATCGCCGCGTTACCCGTGGGCGAGGCCTTGTATCCTAGCGATGAATTGACCGATCAGAGTGAACGCGTGATCGCGCAGGAAATCGTGCGCGAACAAGTCATGCTGCAAACTCAGCAAGAGATTCCATACGCGGCGACCGTTTTCGTCGAGGAGTTCACTGAGAAACCAGAGAAACGCCTGTTAGTGTTGCGCGCGGTGATCTACGTGGAGCGCCCGTCGCAACGCGCGATTATTCTCGGACGGGGCGGCTCTCGACTGAAGGAAATTGGTCAAACCGCGCGCTTCCATCTCGAGGCTTTCTTCGATTGCAAAGTCTATTTGGAACTATTTGTGAAAGTTACCAAAGGCTGGACGAACAGTTCCGTGCTACTGAAAGAACTCGGACTGTAAGCATGTCCGGGTGGAAATAGGAGAAGGTAGTGAAACATTGGCTTGCGCTGGCGGTTGCGTCAGCCCTCCCCCTGCAATGGCTTATTCTCCATTTCACCGGGGTGCACCTTGCTCCACATTGGCAAGCGTTGTCCTCTGGCATTTCGATTTTTGGTGCCGCATTTCTCTTGTCGTGGGGAGCGGAACTCTCGCAGCTCGACATTCCCCAAGCCCTGGCTATCGCTTTTTTAGCGCTGATTGCCGTGCTCCCCGAATATGCCGTGGATGTCTATTTCGCCTGGCAGGCCGGGACGGATCCGACGTATACGCCGTATGCGACGGCCAATATGACGGGGGCCAACCGGCTGTTGATTGGGGTGGGATGGGCGGTGGTCGTGATCGCGTTTTGGCTGAAGACTGGAAACCGCGAGATGTCGCTCGCGCGGGAACAACGGCTCGAAGTGCGGGCATTAGCGGTTGCGACATTGTATTCCTTTGTCATTCCCATCAAGGGAACGATCTCGCTTGTCGATGCCGGCATCCTCCTGATCTTATTTGGCGTGTACATGTACTTTGCCTCGCGCGCGCACGTGGTGGAGCCAGAACTGGAAGGTCCACCGGAAATGATTGCCCGCTTCGCTCCAGGGATACGGCGCTCTTTCTCGATTGCCTTGTTCCTCTATGCCGGATTGACCATTTTTAGCGCGGCGGAACCATTCGCGGAGGGACTGCTGGCTTCAGGGCGAACATTAGGGGTCGAAGAGTTCATCCTTGTCCAATGGCTTGCCCCGCTTGCCTCCGAGTCGCCGGAATTCATCGTCGCGATTCTCTTCGCCGTACGCGGGAACCCCCATGCCGCCATTGGGACGCTCATCTCCTCGACGGTAAATCAGTGGACACTCTTGGTCGGCATGTTACCGCTCGCCTACAGCCTAGCGGCCGGGCAGATTGGTGCGCTGCAGCTTGATGCCCGGCAAAGCTGGGAAGTCCTTCTGACCTCCGCCCAATCAATTTTTGCTCTTGTGGTGATCGCGAATTTTAGTTTCTCTTTACGAGAAGCGTTTATTCTCCTTGGGCTCTTTTCCGTACAGCTTTTTTTCCCATCGCCGGGGTTTCGTTCTTGGTATTCTCTCGTCTATATCGGACTGGCCGTGATCTTGATGTTCAGAAGAGAGAATCGGGTGGCGCTGTTGACTGGCTTGCCACGATTAATCAGACAACCATTGCGCGGTTACCTTGCTGGCAAGAAGACGAGCGTCTCCCATCGTCGGGTAGTGTGAGTCGATAGGATAGGCGAAACGGAAAGAGAAGAATCAAAAGGCAAAGGGCAAAAAATCAAAAATTCGGGGATCACTACAGAAACGCCGCGAAAGAAAAACGGGATTCTCACGATTCGTTGAGGAACCCAGACTGTATGCAATGCTCGATGTCTCCCGATGTTCCTTTCCTACGTCAAAACCTGCTTCTCTTTCATTACTCCGATTTCCTCCGCACTATAGCCAAGAAGATCACGCAGGACGTACTCCGTATCTTGTCCCAGTAATGGGGCAGGGCGTTGCACCGCCAGTGGGGTTTTCGACATCTGCCAGGGGATGCCGACATGTTGTTGTTTCCCCACCTCCGGATGATCGAGGTAGGTAAAGATGGGGCGACTGTTGAGATGCGGGTCGGTGGAGAGGTCTTTATTGCTCATTGCTGGGGCCGCTGGAATGCCAACCGCTTGCAGTTGCACGGTGGCTTCTTCGGGAGATCGCGTCGAAGTCCAGGCCATGACCAGTGCGTCAAGGGTATCTTCATGCTGTTGACGCGCACTGAGTGTGGCAAAACGAGGATCGGTGGCCAGCGTCGGTTGTGCGATCACGCTACAGAAGCGCCGCCATTCGTTCTCGTCACGGACCGCGAGACTCACCCAGCGATCTTCTCCGGCACTTCGAAACACGCCGTGCGGTGACATGTGCGCATCGTGGTTTCCGTCCCGTTCGGGTTGGGTGCCATTCATGCTGTAATCCAGGAGCCCTTCGGCGACCATCGCCGTCGAAGTCTCCCATTGTGACAGATCAATATACTGCCCTTTGCCCGTCCGGGCGCGGTACATGAGCGCGCAGAGAACCGCAAAGGCCCCATGCAGCCCGCCATTGGGATCGCCATACGAAATGCCCACGTGCATTGGTCGCCAGCCTTGGTAGCCAGTCAGGGAGGACATGCCGCTCATCGGCACCTACGCTGGACCATACGAGATATGCTCTTTCTCCGGTCCAGTGGAGCCGTACCCGGACAGGGAGATCATCACGATGTCCGGCTTCATCTGTTTCAGCGTTTCGTAGCCGAGGCCCATACGGTCCATGACCCCACCGGCGAAGTTTTCCACGACAATGTCACTTTTTGCCACGACTTGTTTCGCGATCTCCACCGCTTGGAGCTGTTTGAGATTGAGCGTGAGCGAACGCTTGCCTTGGTTGTACTGATTAAAGTAGCCGCTGCGGTTGACGCCGGGCTGCCCGTTCGGCCACGGGGGGATCACGCGAGTGATACACGGACGCGTGGCGGTTTCGATACGAATGACCTCAGCTCCCAGATGCGCCAATTGTAGCGTGCAAAAGGGGCCGGCCCAGACCCAGCTAAAGTCAGCAACGCGGATACCTTCTAATGGTCGGCGAGACATAGCGATACCTTTCGATTCAATGAAAAATTAAGAATGAACAATGAAGAATTGATAAGAAAAAAGAAAGGAGTGTACAGAACCTCTATTTTTACTCTTCATTTTTTAATTTTTAATTTTTAATTTTTCATTCTTAATTCTTCAGATGGTTCCCCGCTTCTTCAACTCGGCAATCTCCATCTGAGACAGACCGATTTTGCTGTACACTTCAACGTTGTGCTGTCCAAGCAAAGGAGCCGGGCGGCGAATGTCCCACGGAGATTCGGAGAATTTATACAGCGCACCAGGGTACTGAAGTGGGCCAGTCTCTGGGTGAGTAATGGTGGCGAAGAACCCGCGGGCTTTGAGGTGGTCGTTGGCGAATAAATCGCCCATCGTCGAGATCGGGGCAATCGGCACGCGCCGCGATTGGCAGAGGTGATACAACTCCATCACCGTTTGATCTTTGACCCAGTCTTGTAAGAGCGGCCCCAGGGCGTCCCAGTTGGCTCCACGGTTCAACCGATCAGCAAAGATCGGTTCGTTGACCCACTCCGGGCTGCCCATGATGTCAACAAAATTTTTCCACTGTTGCTCTTCGACACAACACAGGAAAATCCAACCATCTTTGCATTCGAGAAAATCCAGCGGTTGAATCGGATTCTGCCCAAGGCGTGAGGCGACGATCCCCATGTACGGAAAGAACTCGAACGTCAGCTCTAGGATGGAGAGCAACGCTTCTTGGGTCGAGACTTCAATATGCTGCCCTTCCTTGGTGGCGAGGCGGCCAAACAGCGCTCCCAGCGAGGCAATCGCCGCATTGACCCCGGCTTGATAGCCGGACTGTTGGCCGAACGTTTTCAACGGAGGCATGTCGTCCGCCCCTGGCCCGCCACCGTTGAGATAGGCAATCCCACCAGCATTCCACAAGGTCAGGTCCGTGGCTTGATAGTCTTTGTGTGGCCCACTCAAACCGAAGGGTGTGATTGATGTCATCACCAGCGCGGGGTTCACTTGAGCCAGCGTATTATAGTCGAGCCCCTGACGGGCCATTTCCGTGGGATGATAATTGTGGACCAGTAAGTCGGCATCTTTCAGCAGTCGATGAAAAACGTCTTGGCCACGTGTGTGGGTCAAATCGAGTGTGACCCCGTACTTGTTGGTGTTGAGATAGAGAAAGAACCCGCTCTTTTCAGGATGCGGGACATGGCCAGGGTAGGGGCCTCGCTGCCGTGCCTGGTCACCAGTCGGTTCCTCGATCTTAATGACCTCGGCTCCCATATCCGCCATCAGCTTGGTGGCGTAGGCGGCGGAAGCCAGGTGACCACATTCAATAATACGAATGCCCTCAAGAGCACGTTCTGGCATGAAATCCTCCCCGGAGGTCTGGACGGGACGTGTCGTTGCGCTCCTCGGGTGAAGCGGATAAGGGACCCGTTTAGCAGTCGCCCAGAACAGGGTCTAGTGGTCAGTGGCTGGAGAAGGGCGAGGAAGACAGCAAAAAAATAAAGGGTTGGAAGGCACAATGGGGAGACTCGCACGTCTTGGACTGGGGTTAACGCGGCTGACCGAACGATGGGTGCCGGATTCATGGATCATCGCGGTGGTGTTGACCCTGATTGTCGCCATGTTGGCGATGACGGCAGGAGGTGCCGCGCCTGGGATGGCGCTCGACGCTTGGGGAAGAGGATTGTCGGCCCTGCTGACGCTCACCATGCAGTTCACGCTGATGATGGTGGTGTCATACGCGTGCGCGGTTTCTCCACCACTCAAACGCTTTCTGAGATGGCTCGCTTCACGTCCAAATCCTGAGCATCCGCGTCAGGCTATTCTTTTAATGGGGCTCTTTTCGATCCTCACGGCTTGGTTGAATTGGGCATTGAGTTTGGTGGTGTCGGCGGCGTTCCTGCCGTTCATTGTGCGCGCCAATCCACGTGCCGATTTCCGGCTTCTCGTGACATGTGCCTATCTCGGTCTTGGCACGGTTTGGCATACTGGCCTCTCTGGGTCGGCTCCGCTGATCATCGCCACGCCTGACAATTTTCTCCTGAAAGCGGGCGTCTTACACGAACTCATCCCAACGAGTCGGACGATGTTTGCCCCGTTTAATCTCGTGTATGCCGTACTCGCGGGGCTCGTTGGGCTGGCGATTGTGGCGGCGCTGGTACCGCCAGCCGCGCAGACGCTCACTGTTTCAGATGAACAGGCCAGTCGTTTGGAGGCGTCCACCCGAACGAAGGAAAAACCCGCGGTGATGTCGCCAGTGGATCGGATAGAGTGGTGGCCAGGATGGTCACTGATCACCGGGGGTGCGATGTTGGCATATTTTGGGTACCAGGTGCGGAAGGTTGGCCTGGCGCAAGCGTGGACCATCGACAGTTATAATCTCGTGCTCTTCGCGTTGGCGATTCTCCTGCACTGGCGGCCGAAATCGTTTCTTCAGGCATGCGAAGAAGGGATCAAGCACACGTGGGGCGTGGTGATTCAATATCCGTTGTATGGCGGAATTTTTGGGTTGATGTCGTATACCGACCTGGGAAGCGTATTGACGCACTTCTTCGTCAACGCGAGTTCTCCGCGACTATTTCCGGTTGTGGTCTATGTCTATTCAGCGATCCTCAACTATTTCGTGCCGTCTGGTGGATCGAAATGGATTGTTGAGGCTTCATATCTTATCCCGGCGGGACAGGCGCTGGGCGTTTCGATACCAACCGTCACCTTGAGTTACGCATATGGTGATATGACGACCAATCTGATCCAGCCCTTTTGGGCCATCCCCATTCTCGCGGTGGCGGGACTGCGGTTTGGCGATATTCTGGGATACTGCTGTATCCTTAGCGGGTTGCTGTTTCTCTTCAACCTACTGGTGTTACTGGTCATCCCACTGCGGATGTGAGGGGCGGCTTTCGTACATATCCCTCCCGCGCGTGGAGGAAGGATTGGTGTTAGTAGAGACGGAACGTTTCCATCGCTACCGGGACTATTTCTTTTTCGGAGTTGTTGGCGCTGTCGGGGTCGCCGGTGGCGTAGTGGCTGCCGGTTTTGCAGTAGCCGTCGGGGCTGGGGTGGCTGAGGGCGCAGCTGGTGGCGTGGTGGCTGCCGGTGCTGTTGTCGCGGACGGTGCTGTCTGGACTGGAGTTGTGGTTACCGTGACGCCACTCGCCGGTGTCGCGGTCGCGGTGACGCCAGTCGCCGGAGCGGTGGTCGCGGGCTTGTCCGTGCTTGGGGTTGTTGCCGCGGTTGGTGCCCCACTTTCCGCTGGTGGGGTGGCTGGTGGTAGTTCTGGTGTAAGCGGGGTGGTCTCCGTCGGAACGTCATCGAAAACGCTCTTGGTCCCTTGTTTCGTGTTGCCGATGGTGAGGCTTAACGAAGTAAACATAAAGACAACGGCCGTCACTGAGGTGAGCTTGGTGAGAAAGTTTCCCGCACCCGAGCTGCCAAAGATGGTTTGGCTTGAGCCGCCGAATACCGCGTTGACATCCGAGCCCTTACCCTTCTGGAGCAGCACGACAATAACGAGAAAGATACAGGAGATCACGTGAAGAGTCGTCAGAAAAATTGTCCACATAGGGTGCTTACTCTAACGGAACTGGACAATTCGCGCAAAGGCCTCAGCCTGGAGACTGGCTCCGCCAACTAACGCGCCGTCAATGTCCGCTTCGGCCATCAGACCATCAACATTATCTGGTTTGACGCTGCCACCATAAAGGATGCGCACCATTTCCGCGGTCGCATGATCCGATAGCTCGGCGAGTGTGGCGCGAATGGCGGCGTGGACTTCTTGGGCTTGCGCCGGAGTGGCGGTTCGTCCCGTGCCAATCGCCCAGACTGGTTCGTAGGCGACAATGAGTGAAGCAAGGGTCGTATGGTCGTGCCCATGTAAGGCGGTTCGAACTTGGCGTGAGATGAGATCGGTCGTCTCGCCACGTTCGCGCTGCTCAAGAGTCTCCCCAACACAGACGATAGGAACGAGGCCGTCACGGTGCGCGGCATGAACTTTCCGCGCGACCAGTTCATCGGTTTCTCCAGAGTATTGACGACGTTCGGAATGCCCCAGAATCACGTGGGAGCACCCCGCATCCTTGAGCATTGGACCAGCAATCTCCCCTGTGAACGCACCTTGTGGTTCCCAATGCAGATTTTGCGCGGCCAGACCGATAGACGTTCCGGCTACAAGTCGCGAGACAGTTTCGAGTACTGTGAAGGGTGGGGCGATGATGACTTCTCGGTCCGCTGGGCGACCAATCCTCGTTTTCAGCTCAGACAAGAGGCGTTCAGCTTCGGCTCGCGTGCCGAACATCTTCCAGTTGCCAGCGATCAGTGAGCGACGGATGGGCATGATTTATAAACTCTTCCCGATGTAGAGCGCGACATCGCGCATCCGGTTCGAGAAGCCCCACTCATTGTCGTACCACGACAGCACTTTGATGAAATTGTTGTCCATCACTTTCGTCAAGACGGAATCGAAAATTGACGAGTAAGGACTTCCGTTGAAATCAACCGAAACTAGCTCCTCGTCACAATAGCGAAGGACACCTTTGAGTGGTCCCTCCGCCGCGGCCCGCATTGCTCCATTGATGGTGGCCTCGCTCGCTGGTTTTTCCAGTTCGGCGACGAGATCGACCACCGAGACATTGGCGGTGGGGACACGCACGGCCATACCGTCAAGCTTGCCTTTCAGTTGCGGTAACACTTCCCCCACGGCGCGAGCGGCGCCAGTGCTGGTCGGGATCATGGAGAGTGCGGCGGCTCTAGCGCGACGAATGTCGGAGTGGGGGAGGTCGAGAATCCGTTGATCATTCGTGTACGCATGCACGGTCGTCATCAGCCCGCGCTTAATGCCAAAGGTGTCATGTAACACTTTCGCGATCGGTGCCAAACAGTTGGTTGTGCACGAGGCGTTGGAGATGACCTGGTGTTTGGCGGCGTCGTAGGAAGTATGGTTCACGCCGTAACAGAGGGTGATGTCCGCTCCTTTTGATGGGGCGGAGACCAACACTTTTTTTGCTCCCGCGGCGAGGTGGGCCGCGGCTTGGTCCCGGTCGGTGAACAACCCGCTGCACTCAAGCACCACATCGACGTTGAGTGCTTTCCACGGCAAATTGGCGGGGGAGCGCTCTTGCAATATCTGGATGCGTTTGCCGTTAATGGTGAGCGCGTCTTTTTCCGCCTTGATGTCCGCGTTGAGGCGTCCATGGACGGAATCGTATTGGAGAAGATGCGCTAGCGTTTTGGCATCAGTGATGTCGTTAATCGCCACGAAATCCAGTCCTGGCTCGTTGATGCTGGCGCGCAAGACGTTGCGTCCGATGCGACCAAAGCCGTTGATGCCTACTCGTACCGCCATAGTGCCCCCACGTGTACAGTGTGAAATGGCGGCCATATTCCCTGATTGCTCTTCCCCCGTCAAGGGAGACCACGCGGTTGAGGCGGGGAGAGAATTGACTCGTTACGGTTTCTACATGTATTACTTTCATAAGGCAGTGCGAGGCCCGTGGTCTTATTAGGGAACGCTGCGGCGGCGTAGGGAAGGGATGTTGGTGGGATAAATGATGGATGGATTGTTTTTGCAGGTTGCTGCTCAAGTCGTCGAGGAGACAGCCCCTCGGGCAGACAGCATTCGCGACATGGTGGCGCACTCAGGGTTCGTGGTTCAAGGAGTGCTCTACCTCCTCCTCCTGTTCTCCGTGGTGAGTTGGGGGATCGTCCTCTTCAAATTCAAACAGATATACCAAGCAAAGCGTGAATCCGAACAATTCGCGGCGATCTTCTGGGAAACGAAAAATTTCTCCGCCATTCACACTGCGGCCCTCGAAATGCCAGAGAGTCCGGTCGCGCAAGTGTTTCGCGCTGGGTATCAGGAGCTGATGCGGATCACCCGCGTACGGAAACAAGGCGCTCCTCTCGTGGAAGGGGAACCGGCTGGGACTGATGAAGGAGGAATCGAAAACATTGAACGCGCGATGCGGCGGGCGATCCGTCTGCAAATGACTCGCCTGGAGCGCGGCTTAGCTTTTCTCGCCACCACCGCGAGCACGACTCCGTTCGTCGGGTTGTTTGGCACCGTCTGGGGGATTATGGACGCGTTTCGTGGTTTGGGCGTCACGAAAAGTTCGAGTATTCAAGCAGTGGCTCCGGGGATTTCTGAAGCGTTGATTGCGACAGCCGTGGGGCTGTCCGCAGCGATCCCGGCGGTGATGGCCTACAACTATTTTAGTCGACATAACCGGGTGCTGACCGCGGACATGGAAAATTTTTCCGCGGAGTTTCTCAACATCGCCGAACGCCACTTTCTCTAACCTTTGGTGCTTGGCTGCTGCGGAGTGTCGTTGTGGCTTTCGATCAACAACAAGAAGATAACATCTCACAAATTAACATTACCCCGCTTGTCGATGTCATGCTGGTATTGTTGGTGATCTTCATGGTCACTGCCCCCATCCTCCAGCAAGGTGTCGCGGTGGACCTTCCCCAAGTGACGACTGGTGCGCTGGAAAGCAAGGAGGAGAGTGTCATTGTCAGTCTCACGCGCGGGGCGAAGATCCATCTTAACGAACAAACTCTTTCCCTGAAGGACCTTCAACAACGGCTGAGCGAACTCGCGCGGCAGCATCCCGACCGCCCTGTGTATCTGCGAGCGGATGAGGGCGTGTCCTACGGAAAAGTGGTTGAGGTGATGGCGGTGATCCGTAATGCCGGCATCCACAAGCTGGGGATGGTGACAGAACCATTGCGAGACGAGTGATGAAATCCGAGGAACAAGGGCACGAACCGCAACCGAGTAGCGGGCTGAGTCGGATGGTTGCGGTGTCAGCGGCGCTGCATGTCGCTGTGATTGTTTTTCTGCTTGTGGCCACGAGTCATCAGAACTCGGAATCGAGCCCCCGTCTACTGACGCACACCGTTGAATTGGTGAGTCCTGGAGTGCTGGGACCCGTTGGTGAGGGGAGGGGAGAGACGAATTCGACTCCGGCTGCGCGTTCACCAAGAGAACAAAAGTCCCCACCACCACTGGAATCCGACCACAAGGATCCTCCGGTGGTGTCGCGACCAACGGAGGCAGCGCAGGAGGAACCAGAAAAAGTCCAGGCTAAAAAACCCCCTCCACCGAAGCCTCCGCAGGCGCGAAAGGCAGTGGAGCCGCCCAAACCGAAAGAACCGCCAGCACCCAAAGCGAAAGAAACTCCGCAAGTCGTTGCCGCCAAATCTCCACGGCAAGAGCCTCCAGCAGTAAAACCGAAACCAGTCGAGCCTCCAAAGCCCAAAGAGGTAATGAAACTACCAGAGAAGATTAAAAAGCCAGAACCCAAACAACCCGAAAAACCCGAAAAGAAGCCAGAGCCAGAGAAGGTCGTCAAGAAGACCGAAAAACCCGAAAAGAAGTCAGAGTCGGAGAAAGTGGCTAAGAAGCTTGAAAAACCTGAAAAGGAGCTAGAGCCGGAGAAGGTCGTCAAGAAGACCGAAAAGAGTCCGACCGAGAAGGAGCAGGCACAGGCGAAGAATTCGCCCGTCGAAAAGAGTCCGCCTGAGAAAAAGACAAAAATAACAACAGGCAAGTCGGAGAGTCCTTCCGCGACCAACGCGAAAGAACAAAAATCTGAAGAACGAGAGAATGGGGAGGCGCGAGAGCGTGAACAGCGGGTTTTGGCGGCGGTAGAACGAATTCGCGCGAATGAGGAGACGGCACAACGCGAGGCGGAGATCGCCACGGCGCTTGAGCGTGTCCGGAAAGGGGTGACCGAGAAGGCGGATGGAAAAGGCGACGGAGGGGGGCCTAGTCGTGAGGCTCCTGGCTCAATACGGCAAGAGAAGGAAGCCGCTTCCCACGCGGCGGAAGGAGGCGGTGGTGGACATGGCGCGGAATTTATGGCGTATACCCAACATATCAAACAGAAAGTGAAAGAGGCGTGGATTCTCGCTGAACGCAAACCCGGCCTACGGGCGGTGGTGCGTTTCCGGGTGGAGCCCAATGGTGAGGTGGTGGGAGCCGAGGTCGCTGACTCTTCCGGCGATCAAACCTTTGACCAATCGGCTCTTCGGGCGGTGAGAAAGGCGGGACCCTTTCCCGAACCACCAGAGGCGCATCGCGAGGAGTTTGCAACCCAAAAAGTTGAGATCACTTTTAGTGGGGAAGAACGGATCAGGTAACCTATGCGCAGGATGGAGAGAGTGAGACGAAAATCGGCGTGGAGGGCAATGCTGGTCGGGGTCATCCTGACCGGAGTGGCCGTTCGGGTGGGTGAGGCGCAGATTAAACTTGAAATCACCGGTGAGGGGGGACGCACCATCCCGATTGCCGTGGCGCCGGTGAGTCCGCTCGGAGGAGGAGGCGAACCGCGTCTCAGCACGGAGTTTACGGGAGTGATGACCCGAGACCTCGACTTGTCTGGCTACTTCCAGGTGCTCGACTCTTCGCACGAGGAAGTACTTGGTGGGGAAGGCGTAACACCGGAAAGTATCAACTTTCAACACTGGGCTGATCGTGGGGCACTGGCCCTCGTCAAGGGAGGCTTTGTGCTTGAAGGGAACTCCCTGATGCTCGAAGTTCGCCTCTTTGATGTCGTCCAACGAAAACAGCTCGGGGGAAAACGGTATCGCGGAGAGCGTAAGGACGCGCGCCGTATGGCACACCGGTTCGCTGATCAAATTCTGCTGATGCTGACGGGAGAGTTAGGACCGTTCGACTCACGGATCGCCTTTGTGTCGACGCGCGGTGCCCGTGGGAGAGCCAAGGAAATCTACATTACCGATGTCTCCGGGACGCAAATCTCCGCCGTGACGCGAGATCAGAGCCTCAGCCTTAGTCCGGGGTGGAATCCATCCGCAAACCGGATTGGCTACTGCTCTTATCGCCAGGGGGGACCGTACCCCCACGTGTTCGACCTACAGGCGAGAGCGCCAACCCGGCTCATCGCCGCGGTTGGCTATAGCGGTGGCCGCTGGTCTCCAGACGGCTCCCGCATTGTCTCCAGCCTTGAACAAGAGGGAAACTCCGATCTCTTCCTCCTCTCACCAGAAGGCCGTAAAATTCGACAGTTGACTGAAGATTCCGGGATTAACATATCGCCGACGTGGTCTCCTGATGGAGAGTCGCTTGCCTTCTGCTCGAACCGTGGGGGGGGGGTGCAGATTTATGTGATGAACGTGAATAGCGGTAACGTGCGCCGACTGACCTTTCGCGGCGATTACAACACGTCCCCGTCATGGTCTCCGAAGGGCGATGCGATTGCCTATACAACTCGGTCCGGAGGATTTCACATTATGACTATCCCAGTGCGAGGGGGAGAGCCTCGAGAAATCGCATCAGGGGAAGATCCGTCCTGGTCTCCAGATGGGCGGTATCTGGTGTTTAGTACGCGAGGTCGTTTACACCTAGCCCGTAAAGATGGACACGGGAGTCAACAATTGACCAGTGGGGGGGGAGATGATACTAGTCCCGCCTGGTCCTCACGCCTTGAATAGCACGGCGGGGAATAGGGAGAGCTGGAAGTGATGTGGAATACAAGTTTGTGGCGTTGGCGGGTGATTGGTATCTTTCTGATTGCCTTAACCATCAGTGGCTGTCCCAAAAAGACGCCCCCACCCTCTGAGGGCGATCTTGGAAGCCCCAGCGACTCCACAGGGCCAGGAGGGTTGCAAGAAGGGGGACTGGCTCCGGGAGACCCGAAAGAGCGTACCGATGAGCGTATTCGGGGAGATCGCGATACCAGCGGTGGTGGCTCGTTACAAGACATCTATCTCGACTATGATGCGTTTGATCTCTCTCAGGAGGCGCGGGACACTTTGCAGCGGAATGCCAATTGGATCACCAAAAATAGTGAAGCGAAGATCGAGGTTGAGGGACATTGTGATGAGCGAGGCACGGTTGAATACAACCTCGCGCTTGGTGCCAAACGAGCCAAGGTGGTCCGCGACTATTTGGTGACCCTCGGTGTTCCGACCGGACAAATCTCCACGATCAGTTATGGTGAAGAGCTGCCGACGTGTCGTGACGCTAGTGAAAGTTGTTGGAAACAGAATCGTCGAGCCCACTTTCAGCTACTAGTGGGTCGTTAACCCTCTCTTCAATTTCGTATTTATTTTATGTATATGGCGCTTACAAAACATGCGACACCCCTGCTTATCCTGACTGCCCTCCTCTGGCTCAGTGGATGCGCGACCCAAGCGGATATCCAGGCCGAACAGCGCATGCGTGACTCAATGCGGTCTCAACTGGCGGATTCTCGGGCGACCTCGGAAGTGCTCCGGAGCGAGCTAGCGAAAGTTCGTGGCGAAATGGAAGAACTCCGCCATCGTGTTGACCGGGCTGCCAAGACCCGGCCAGCGGTCTCTCCACAAGTGCGTGCGCTCGAAGACCGGATTGCTACCCTGGAACGGCAAGCGACCGTGCCGCGAGAAGCGCCTCGTCCCTCAGCCGCAGCACCGATCCCCTCAGCGGTACCCTCACCGAAACCCAATGTCGCGCCTCCCGCCGTTTCTCCAGAAGGCCAAATGGCAGCGGTTGCTCCCCCGCCGCCCCCGCCAGCCCTAGCGTTGCCTTCCGAAGACGAACTGACCTTGGCGAAGGAATCCTTCGAGGCACAAGAAGAGTATCGCGCGGCGTGGCAGGCGCTTTCCGGTCAACGCTATAACGAGGCCATCCAGCAGTTTCGGACCTTCCAACGAAAAAACCCGACGTCCGAAATGGCGGATGATGCGCAGTATTGGATCGGCGAGAGTTATTTCACCCGTCGGGACTACAATCGTGCCATCCTTGAACTGAATGATGTCCTCAAATATCGCAAAGGTGATAAAGCGCCAGCCGCGCTCCTGCGCCAGGCTGAGGCCTTCGACGAGATTGGCGATAAGACGGATGCGCGATTGATTTTGCAGAAACTCCTCAATGACTATCCCAATTCTCGCGAAGCAAAGGATGCTCGCGAACAGCTCCAAAGCTTAGGCCGCTAATACCCTTCGTGCTCCGTCGCTGGAGCGCGCGGGCGGGACTATGGAGATTATTCGCCACATCCTCTCTCATGCTCGTTTTCCCCACCCGGTGGTGAGCATTGGCAATTTCGATGGTGTGCATGTTGGCCACCAGGAGATACTCCGCCGTGTCGTTCAAGACACACAGGCGCGCCAAGGCACCTCACTCGTCTTCACATTTCATCCCCATCCCCTCACCGTATTGCGCCCGGACCGACCCCTTCCGCTTATTCTGAGCCTCCGAGAAAAACTCTCGGCCTGCTTCGCGACTGGGGTCCACGGCGTCATCGTGCAGCGCTTCACGAAAGCGTTTTCCCTCCTCACGGCGGAAACGTTTGTGCAGCGCCACCTGGTGGAAGCGATTGGGGTTGAGAAAGTCATAGTCGGTCACAATGTGAGTTTTGGCCATAATCGGACGGGACGAGCGGAAACCCTGCTCCAGTTTGGTGCTCGCTATGGCTTTGCTGTCGAGGTGGTTGGTCCGGTGATGGTGAATAACCAAGAAGTCAGTAGTACCGCCGTGCGAGCAGCGCTCAGTACCGGGGACATGCAAACCGCGACGCGGCTTCTTGGTCGTCCGTATGCGGTGAGTGGTCGCGTCGAGAAAGGGTTTCAGCGTGGACGCACGATTGGCTTCCCTACGGCGAACCTTCGCCCCCGGGCCGATCTCTTGCTACCAAATGGGGTGTACGCTGTCAGAGTTGAAGTGGGGGACACGCACGTGCCAGGCGTGGCGAATGTCGGGGTGACCCCAACGTTTGGCGTGAATAAACGCACGATTGAAGCCCACCTCTTTGATTTTTCCGCCGACCTTTACGGCCAACGGGTGCGCGTGAGTTTTATTGAACATTTGCGTGGGGAGCAAAAATTCCCTTCGATCCAAGAATTGGTGCGGCAGATTCACCACGATGCTCAACAGGCGCGTGCTATCCTCAAGCATGGGGAATCTCTTTCTTCCTCTACGTCCGTCATCGCGTGAGCCGCTCCACACTCTCCCCTCGGAGGCTCGAAGGCAAAAGGCAAAAATAGAAAGACTGAGTTCGGAATTTTTTGAGACTTGTCTGAGACTTGTTCAGGGAGACGTAGCAGGCTACGTTCCTCCCGACCCCCGTAAATAAGACAGGACGCATGCCGTCGATCCAACGATTTATTGTTGCTCACGACTTGGCCGGGCAACGGCTTGATCGCGCGCTCGCGCATCTGACCGTTGCCACACGGTCGCATATTAAGATGTTGATTGAGCACGCTTGCGTGCGGGTCGTGGGAGAAGAACGCAAGGCCGGGTATGTCCTCCGCTCGGGTGACGAGATTGAAGTGCGGCCCTTGAGTGATCCACCGGCGCAGGCGCTGCCTCAAGACTTACCGTTAGAGGTTTTATACGAAGACGAATTCCTGGCGGCCATCAACAAGCCTCCCGGCATGGTGGTGCATCCTGCCCCTGGACAATGGCAAGGGACAGTGGTGAACGCGCTCCTCGCGCGCTGGGGCTGGCAAGAAGGGGCATCCGACAATTTGCGCCCTGGTATCATTCATCGTCTTGATAAAGATACGTCTGGAGTGCTCTTAGTCGCGAAAGACCCGACAACACAGGAACGGGTATCTTTGCAGTTCAAGGAACGACGCGTCCAGAAGATGTACGTTGCTGTTGCCGTTGGGCGGTTGGCGCAATCACATGGGGAGATTCGCCTCCCCATCGGACGGCATCCGAGTGAGCGGAAAAAAATGTCCGTGCACGCGCATCGGAGCCGTCCCGCAGTGAGTCGCTACCAGGTTGTTGGCGAAGCGTTGGGCATTTCATTGGTCCGCCTGTTTCCTGAGACTGGGCGCACGCATCAGATTCGGGTGCATCTTGCGGCTCTTGGACATCCGATCGTTGGCGATCTGGTCTACGGCAGTGTCGGACGATTTGGCGATTTGCCAGCGGCACTGCGAGACTTTCCGCGCCAAGCCTTGCATGCGCGCGCCATTCGGTTTTGTCATCCAGCAACGCAACGCCTCCTGACGCTTTGGGCTCCGTACCCGGAAGACTTGCGGCGGATATTTGCGACGTTGCCTTTCGTGGTCGAGGAACAGTCGCCAGAGGAGATACTGAATCGAGACGGGAAATCTTTCGCTGCTTCATAAGGGAAGTGTTGATGGCTCCACTATTTTCCAATTGACAGTCAATCCAAGATTCAGTATGGTCAGACCCAATCTCATAGGACGACTAACGAAATCTCTCACCACCTGTTTTCCTGCCCCTCGTCATATCGAACGCCTTCTGCTTTCGTGCGATCCCCGGCCCACGCCATCTACGCGAGCAACCCAACGGCAAGGCCTTTCGGAGTAGTGGAGGAGCGGGCCCTAAAATATCTGAATTTCACGTGCATTGAGAAATAGGGAGGAACCATCGTCATGGGTCGAACGTCCGTAAAGCAAGAGAGCACAGAACCCCGCGAAGTTCGGGAAGTCCGGGTTGATGTCGCTGAAGAAGAAGACGGACTCAATCTCAAAACCTTAAAAGAAAAGAAGATCGGGGAACTGGCGCAAATCGCGCGGGACTTTAATGTCGAAGGTGCCTCAAGTCTGCGCAAGCAAGACTTGATCTTTGCCATCCTGCAAGCGCAGGCGGAACGAAGTGGCTTTATCTATGGCGAAGGGGTTCTCGAAATTCTTTCTGATGGTTTCGGCTTCTTACGCTCTCCAGATTACAATTACCTTCCAGGTCCAGACGACATCTACGTCTCTCCGAGCCAGATTCGACGGTTTAATCTCTGCACTGGTGATGTCGTCGCCGGGCAGATTCGCCCACCGAAAGAAGGCGAACGCTACTTTGCCCTCCTCAAGGTCGAGGCGATCAACTACGAGGAGCCGGAACGGGCACGAGAAAAGATTCTTTTCGACAACCTCACGCCCCTGTACCCTCAAGAGCAACTTCGTCTCGAACATACCCCAGAAGAGTACACCTCGCGGATCATTGATCTGCTGACCCCGATTGGCAAAGGACAACGTGGTCTGATCGTGGCCGCGCCCCGGACCGGGAAAACCATGATGCTGCAAAACTTGGCGCATGGGATTGCCCAAAACCAGAAGGAAGTGATCCTGATTGTCCTGTTGATTGATGAGCGACCAGAAGAGGTGACCGACATGCAGCGCTCGGTGCGTGCGGAGGTGGTCAGCTCGACGTTTGACGAACCAGCGACTCGTCACGTCCAGGTGGCGGAAATGGTGATCGAAAAAGCCAAGCGCTTGGTCGAGCACGGTAGAGACGTGGTGATTCTCCTGGACAGCATTACGCGGTTAGCACGCGCCTACAACGCGGTGGTCCCGCCGAGCGGCAAGCTGCTCTCTGGTGGTGTCGATGCCAACGCCCTGCGGGGACCGAAGAAATTCTTTGGCGCGGCGCGTAATATCGAGGATGGTGGCAGTTTGACGATCATCGGTACGGCGTTGATTGATACCGGCAGCCGCATGGACGAAGTGATCTTCGAGGAATTTAAGGGTACCGGTAACATGGAAATTCATCTTGACCGCCGCTTGATGGATAAACGCATGTTCCCCGCGCTTGACATTAACCGTTCCGGGACCCGGAAAGAAGAACTGCTCCTACCCCGCGAAGTGCTGAACCGTGTCTGGATTCTCCGCAAACTCTTGTCGCAGTTGAATACGGTCGAGGCGATGGAGTTTCTCCTCGACAAGATGCACGGAACGAAAAACAATCAGGAATTTCTTGAGTCGATGAACCAGTAGGCGCAAGTTGTGCGTTGCAAAGGCTCCCCCCTTTTGCTACAAAACTCGCCAAATCACTCCGCACCGCGTTACGACGCCGCAGATTAAGAGAAAGGCAGAATTCATGGTCGAAGTTACGATCAAGCAACTCCTTGAGGCCGGGGTCCATTTCGGACATCAGACGAGCCGGTGGGACCCGAAAATGAAGCCCTACATTTTTGGCGCCCGCAATGGCATCCATATCATTGACTTGCAACAGACGGTGGGGATGTTGCGCGAAGTGTGCAATTTCGTGCGGGACCTGGCCGCCCAAGGTGGGCAACTGCTCTTTGTGGGCACTAAGAAGCAAGCCCAAGAAGTGGTCCGGGAAGAAGCCGAGCGCTGCGGCATGTATTACGTCAACAACCGCTGGCCCGGCGGCATGCTGACCAACTTCCAGACGATTCGCAAGTCGATTGAGAGACTGAAGAAAATCGAGGAAATGCTCGATACGCCGGCGGTCGCGTCCGCGTTGACCAAGCGAGAAATTCTCGGCATGAGTCGCGAACGAGATAAGCTGATGCTCGCGTTCGGCGGGATTAAGCACATGCGGAAGTTGCCGGACGCGCTCTTTATTATCGATACCAAAAAAGAAGAGATCGCCGTTCAAGAGGCGAACAAACTGGGGATTCCGGTGGTCGCTCCGATTGACACCAACTGTGATCCTGATGTCATTTTCTACAAGGTCGCGGGGAACGACGACGCGATTCGTGCGATTCGTCTCTTCACCAACGTGATCGCCGAGGCGGTTATCGAAGGAAAAGCTGTCTACGACGAACGACAACAAGGCGAGGGGAAGGCTCCGCTGGCAGAGCAGCCGACGACGCCTGCCTCGACTCAGGAAGTCGCTGCCATGGAAGGAGGTGCGGCATGAGCGGGAAAGGCGCATCCCTGGCCCAGATAAAGGAACTGCGCGAACGAACCGGCGCCGGTGTGGTCGATTGCCAAAAGGCGCTCAATGAAAGTGGCGGGGATGTCGAAAAAGCGATCACGTTTCTGCGAGAGAAAGGATTGGCTGCGGCGGCGAAAAGAGCTGGCCGGTCGGCGGCGCAGGGCACGGTGGGGGCTTATATACACGGCGGTGGAAAGATTGGCGTCCTCCTCGAGGTTAATTGTGAGACCGACTTCGTGGCCCGTACTGAAGAGTTCCAAAAGTTGATCAAGGACGTGGCGATGCAAGTCGCGGCGACCAATCCCCGGTATGTCCGCCGTGATGAAGTGTCCGACGCGGAACGCGCACGGGAACGGGAAATTTACCGAGCGCAGACCGAGCAGTCTGGGAAACCCCCGGCGGTGATTGAGCGGATCGTTGACGGCAAGTTGGAAAAATTTTTTAGTGACGTCTGCTTGATGGAGCAGCCTTTCATCCGCGAGCCGGGAAAGACCATTGAACAACTTCTGAAAGAAGTCGTGGCGCGTACCGGCGAGAACGTTGTGATTCGACGCTTTGCCCGATTCCAGATCGGTGAAGGCGAAGGGGCGGCAGCGGCGGCAGGACAACCGGAATGACCGCGGCGCCTCCTCGTTACCGACGGGTATTGCTGAAAATTGGGGGGGAGGCATTGGCCGCGGATGCTGGGTATGGCATCGACCCGCCGATGCTCGTCCGCGTGGCGCACGAGATCAAGGAAATCCAGGACCTCGGCTGTGAAGTGGCAGTGGTGGTCGGAGGCGGCAACATCCTCCGTGGCGTGGCGGCTAGCGCCGAGGGCATGAATCGCGCCACGGCTGATTATATGGGCATGCTAGCGACGGTGATCAACAGCCTGGCGATGCAAGAAGCTCTGGAGAAAATCAACATTCCCACGCGCGTGATGTCGGCACTCGCCATCGCCCAAGTGGCGGAGCCGTATATCCGCCGTCGCGCGACCCGTCATCTGGAAAAAGGGCGTGTCGTCATTTTCGCGGCGGGAACTGGAAACCCGTATTTCACGACCGACACCGCAGCGAGTTTGCGGGCGATGGAAATTAATGCGGAAATTATTTTCAAGGCGACCAAAGTTGATGGGATCTATGATGCCGACCCGATGAAGGTGAAAACCGCGAAGCGCTACCAGCAACTCACCTACATTGAAGTGCTGCAACAAAATCTCAAGGTCATGGACTCGACCGCGATTTCCTTATGTATGGACAATCAACTCCCCATTTTGGTGTTTAGTCTCTTAGAGCCAGGCAATATCCGGCGGGCGGTGATGGGTGAGCCTGTGGGCACCTTGGTGCATGGAGGAATGGTATGAGCGCTCAGGTGTTAGAGGCAGTTAAGAAAGATATGGAACAGTCGTTTGAGGGGTTGCGTCACGAATTAGCCACGGTACGGACCGGCAGAGCCTCGACCGCGCTGATTGAAGGCGTATTCGTTGAGTATTACGGGAATCGCACTCCGCTCAAACAACTGGCGTCGATTTCCGCTCCCGAAGCGCGTCTGTTGGTCGTGCAACCCCATGACAAAAGCATCATGGGCGCGGTGGAGAAGGCGATTTACCAAGCGGATTTGGGACTAACCCCGGTGAACGACGGCAAGATCATCCGCGTCCCTATCCCTGAACTCACCGAGGAACGGCGCAAGGAGTTGGTTCGTCATGTGAAGAAAGTGGGCGAAGAGTTCCGCGTCTCCATGCGTAACCACCGCCGCGATGCTAACGAGCGCATTAAAAAACAGCTCAAGGACAAACAGATCGCTGAAGATCAGTCCCGCGCGGCGCTCGACCGTATCCAGAAGTTGACGGATGAGCACATTGACAAGCTCGATAAAGCGCTGAAAGCCAAAGAAGACGAACTGATGGTGGTGTAACCGCTGGTGCTTCTCGGTATTTTTTCGTGCGCGTATCTTCCCCGCAGACTCCACTTCCCAGTCGTCTTGCAAGAGACCGGATGCCGGCCCACGTGGCCATTATCATGGATGGCAACGGACGCTGGGCGCGGCGTCAAAATCTAGGACGCATCGAAGGCCACAAACAAGGCAGGCAAGCAGTCGAGACCGTGGTGGACACCTGCCGTGAAGTCGGGATTGCCTACCTCACACTGTACGCGTTCTCTACGGAAAATTGGCAACGACCAGTGACCGAAGTGCGCGCGCTCATGGCGCTCCTTCAGCGCTACCTGCGGTCCGAACGCCAACACATGCTCGAAAAGAATATCCGTCTGCGCGCCATCGGCGATTTGCAGCGCCTGCCGGTGCCCGTGCGTGCCGCGCTCGAAGAAATCATGCAGGCGACCCAGGCCAATACGGGCCTGACGGTGTGCTTGGCCCTGAGTTATGGGGCGCGTGAGGAGATTGTCCAGGCGGCACGGGTGTTGGCCACCGCTGTCCAGAACGGTCAGCTTGATCCAGGGGATATCACGGAGCAGGCATTCGCGCGGGCGTTGTGGACCACCGATATTCCTGATCCTGATTTTTTAATCCGCACGAGTGGAGAGTTTCGCCTCAGTAACTTTTTGTTATGGCAATCCGCTTATGCGGAGCTGTATGTGAGCGAGACCTTATGGCCGGATTTTACCCGGGCTGAATTTTTGTCCGCCCTCGAAGTGTACCAGAGTCGGGAACGTCGCTTTGGGCGCACCACTGAACAACGGGGATCTCCACCCGATCTCGCACGCGCAACGCGCGGATAGGCTATTGTGCTGCGTTTACGATTGCTTACCGCCGCCATCGGATTGCCGATTCTCATCGCCCTGGTGTGCTGTGCTCCATCGTGGCTCTTCGCGGCGGTCCTCTTGAGTTTGACCGTCGTTGGATTGCACGAATACTTTACCATTACGCAGTCAGCCTCTGTCCTACCGCCCGTCGTTGGCGTGCTGTGGGGGGGCGCGGTGTCGGGAACCATGATGGTCGCGACATCCGAGCTGGTCGTCGCGGTGTTGCTCGCGGGGTTTTTCGCGGTCTTTACGCTGAGCTTGCGCGACCGCCAGCCGCAACGGAGCTTTGCCGGGCTCAGTGTGACGTTGCTTGGAGTGCTGTACGTTGGTTTTCTCTTGCCTCATCTAGTGTGGGTGCGAGCACGGCCAGATGGAGCCGCGTGGGTCTTTTTCATTCTGTTAGTGGTGATGATTGGGGACTCGTCGGCGTATGGAGCCGGACGGATGTGGGGTAAGCGGAAGTTGATTCCGCATATCAGTCCGGGAAAAACTATTGAGGGGAGCATCGGGGCTGTGGGGGGCCATGTGCTCACGGCTCTGGGGAGTTGGCTTTGGCTGCTACCGGAGGACCGCTCCTTTCTAGAGATTCTTTGCCTCGCCCTAGGAATTGGCACGCTTGCGCAGATTGGTGATCTGTGTGAGTCCGCGCTGAAACGCGCGTTTAACGTCAAGGACTCCGGCTGGATTTTTCCTGGGCACGGTGGAGTGCTGGACCGAGTGGATAGTGTGTTATTCCCTTCCGCCTTCCTTTATTACTATGTTACGCTGTGGCGATAGGTCCTCAATGTCAGAGAGGAGCATGCACGTATGATAGGGCTCGCAACGCTGCTGATTGTTTTGCAAGTCGTGATTGTCTTTGGGATGATCGTTTTTGTCCACGAACTCGGCCATTTTCTGGCCGCGAAGTTTGTTGGGGTTGGGGTTGAGCGCTTCTCGCTTGGTTTTGGTCCAAAGATTTTTGGCAAACAAGTGGGAGACACCGAGTACATGATATGCGCCGTGCCGTTAGGCGGCTACGTGAAGATGGTTGGGGATGAAGTTGGGGACGATGCGCCGCCGGCTGACATTGAAAAGTCTTTTTCCCATCAATCACTGCCGGGGCGGTTCTTGATCGTGTCCGCTGGAGCTTTGTTCAATCTGATTTGCGCGGTCGTCGTTTTCACGGTGTTGTTCGTGAGCTTTGGCGTTCATGTCCCGCTTGATATTCCACGGATTGGTGGGGTGATGCCGGATCTCCCGGCGGCAAAAGCCGGACTTGAAAAAGGAGATGATGTGCTCAGTGTGGCTGGTTCTCCGGTGAAAACTTGGAAGGAGATGGCGGAAAAGATTGAACAGAGCAAGGGGCAAGCGATTCCTTTCGTCGTGAAGAAAGCAAAGGATGGGAGCACGGTGGAACTTACGGTTCAGCCGGAATTGCGCGACGACCCGGTGAACGGCGGGAAAAAATTCGCGATTGGGGTTGGGGCCGATTCACAACTTGAGTCTGTTTCTCTGGGGCGAGCGATGAGCCTCGCGGTTCAGGAAACGTGGATGTGGTCGAAGCTGATCTTTCAGAATCTGGCCATGCTCGTGACCGGCAACGCGTCGCCGAAGGAACTTGGCGGACCGATCCTGATTTTCCAAGAAGCCGGGCGACAAGCCAAACTCGGCTTGGATTACTTGCTCCGCTTCGCGGCGATTATCAATGTCAATCTCGCGATCTTTAACCTCTTGCCCATTCCCATCCTTGATGGTGGGCATCTGTTATTTTTCTCCATCGAAGCAGTCTTAGGGCGTCCACCCAGCCTTCGCGCACGAGAACTGGCCACCCGCTTTGGCTTTCTCGTGATTCTCACGCTCATCGTTTTTGTGATGTATAACGACATCGCACGGATTGTGACGGGATAAGCAGACGCGAGACTCCAGACTCATGCCTAGGGCTGGAGTCTCCGTTCTTTTCTTTCCAACTCTTCACTCTCAACTTTCCACTCCTTTCTCCATGCTCATCCTCGGCATTGATACGGCAACACCTATTGCCAGCGTTGGTATTACCCGCAACGGTGAGGTCCTGGCCGAGGAGTCGCTCGGCGAGCGGGCCTGCGGCCCGCGGGTGACTCACACCGAAACCCTCCTGCCTCTCATCGGCAGAGTTCTCGACCAAGCCGGAGTGACATTGCCAGAAATCGAGGGCATTGGGGTTTCTATCGGTCCGGGGTCTTTCACTGGACTGCGCATTGCCCTGGGCACGGTCAAAGGATTTGCGTATGCGATGGGGCAGAAAGTGGTCGGGGTGACGACGCTTGCCGCGCTCGCGCGTACAGGGAACGCATGGGAAGGCAAAGAATGGGAAGGTTTGGTCTGTCCATTGCTGGATGCTCGTAAGGGCGAAATTTATGCCGCGCTGTTTCGTCGCGCCTATGATGGGCAACTCGTCCAACTTCTTCCTGACCAAGTGCTGCTTCCACAACATTGGCTCGCCCAGATTACTGAATCGTGTCTTTTTCTTGGCGATGGTGCGGCCGCATATCGTGAATTGATTCAGCACTCCTGTGGAGCGCGGGCGCATCTCTTGCCTTTCACGACGCATCACCCGCGTGGCGCGGTCATCGCGCGAATGGCCTGGGAGCGACTTCAGGCTGGCCGTCCTGATGACCTCCAGAGTTTAGTGCCTGTGTATGTTCGTGCGCCAGAGGCTGTTGTGAAGCGGGGGGGAGGCACTTCATCTGGCTAAAATCGACTTTCGGCCTTTTTTCCTTGATAACTGCCCTTGTGTTGGGGTAGAGCCTTACGCAATTTGCTCACTCATGGTTCGTTGCGACTAACCAGCACACCTAACCGGCAAGGAGGGGAACGGGGAGAACCGCATTGAGGCTCGCATTTTCCACGGTGCGTGGCGGAGACAGTTGTCAGGCTTGCGCCTTCTGTTCTCCGCTTTCCATCCCAGCCGCCTCGTGCTCCTCTTGACCGCGCTGTTCATGAGCGCATCCTTCTTTCCGCCTTCCTTGTAAATGAAGCCTATGCCGGGGACGTGCAGTACGTTTATGACGATCTGGGTCGCCTGAGCGCGGTCGTCAATTCGACCACCAACGAAGCGGTGCTCTATCAGTATCTCGAGTTTTACCAATTTAGGCAGCTAAGGGGAGCTGTAACTCCGCGGTTTCTTTAGGGGTGGAACTTTTCCGATAGGTTCGTGGAGTGAGGCGGTGGAGCGCAAGGGGCGCAAAATGCTGGGCATGGAGACTCAAATGATTGGCCAAC
>SHZE01000061.1 GCA_009692435.1 Deltaproteobacteria bacterium
TTGGTGCGCCACCGGCTTTGGGGGGCCCGCTATTTGGCCAACTCTGCTCCCCAAGCCGACTTCGTGCAATTGCCCCGCGCGGTATTGGAGCTCTTGCTCACGGACCTCCCGCTCGCGGCGTGATTCACCACTGGCCCTGTGGAGTGACAAAAAATGTCACTCCACAGGGCCAAAGTCGAGTTAGGGGGACTCGTTTCACAACTGCTCTTGGTCTCCCCCGTCGTACAACTGTCCGTGCCATTGCCCCCATTGAGCGTGTCCGTCCCTGGCCCTCCATCCAGTGTGTCGTTCCCATTCTCGCCCGTCAGCGTGTCGTTCCCCGGCCCCCCGCGCAACAGATCATCCCCATTGCGGCCATTGAGGGTGTCGTTGTCCTCTCCGCCCTCTAGGCTGTCATTGCCGTTCCCTCCGTCGGGCGTGTCCGTTTCCCCTCCCCATACAGCGTGTCGTTGCCATTCTCGCCGTTCAGGATGTCCGCGCCCGCGTCGCCAAAGAGCGTATCGTCGCCGTTGCCGCCGGTGAGGGTATCCGTGCCCTCCCCGCCGCAGATCACATCGTTGCCGTTACCGCCAGTGATGACCTCGTTGCCGCCCAAACCCACTATCACATCATTGGCATTGGGCCCGTCAGCGTATCGTTGCCCGGCGTGCCCACGAGCGTGGCGGTCAAGCCGTTACAGGTGACGGGCTGCGCCATCGCTAGCGACGGGACGAGCCAGAGGCTGAGGGCGATAAGAATGCAGAATGCAGAATAAAGAATAAAGAATAAAGAATAAAGAATAAAGAAGGACGAGGGCTCGCTGAGAAAAATTCAGCACCACGTGTCGTGTGGTGGCCGTACTCGGTCTGGTCCGACGCCGGGGTAGCGATGTGATGGTCCCGCTGCTCACGTCTGCCCTCCCTTGTGAGAAGGGTCATACGCTGAACGGGGGACGGGTGTCAAGAGAAAAATGCGAGCGCTGGAGAAACAGGCAATTTTTGACGACCACATTTGGTGAGGCCCTAAGCGGAGAGCCGCGCCGCGGCGCGGCTCTTCGCGACCGCGAGTGCCGGTTGTGCTCGTCAAAATTCATGGCTACGCATCAATCCGCGCAGAGGCGTAGCCGCTCACGACCTCCGCGCCATCTTGATTCACGGTTGAGACATTGAGGTCTACAAAATGCTGCCCACCTTCTTGGCGAATCGCTTCGACCGTCGCCTTGGCAGTCAATGAGTCGCCCGGCCATACCTGACGCGTGAAGCGCACGCCATATTTCGTCAGCCGTCCATCGCCCACATAGTTGGTCAGCATTCGTCCCGTCATCCCCATCGTCAACATCCCATGCGCGAAGACGCTGGGATAGCCAGCTACTTTAGTGGTGAAGATTTCATCAGTGTGGACGGGATTATAATCGCCAGACGCCCCTGCGTATTGGACTAATCGCGTCCGCGCCAGGTTGTTCACAATTTCTTCTTGATAGATGTCCCCAACTTTGAGTTTTTTCGCTGATAATGCCATGTGTTCATCTCCTACTTTGGATCGACTGGCCGTTCGGTCCGCACTCCCACACCCCGCGCGGTAATGACCAGCTCGCCCTTTTGATCCCGATACTCGGTCACCGTCTCGGAGAACATGAGTTTGCCCGACCGTTTCCCTTCCTTCTCCCAGGCTTTTCCGGGCTTGACCGTCGCGGTCAGCACGTCCCCAGGCTGGATATGTCGGTGATACTCGAAATGTTGTTCCGCATGGAGTCCACCACCACCTCCTCCTCCTCCACTGCCACCGCTGCTTTTTTGGATCCCTGTGGGTTCTTTGCCAGAACCAAACCACACCTGTCCCTCTTTCGGTCGCAGGGGATAATCGGGATCGAACTGTGCACTCGCCATCGTGAACGTTGGGGGCGCGATAATAGATTTCACCTCGGTCGTTTTGGCGTAGTCCTCGTCGGCGTAAATTTTGTTGGTGTCGCCAACCGCGCGAGCAAACAGCAGGATATGGCCTGCTTCAATGGGGAATTTCGTGGCCGCCATGCGTCGTTCTCCTTATTCTTGTTGGGAATCGTTCTTTCCTTATGCAGGTCTCGCGAGAGTTGCAACCCCGGGGAGAAACAATCGCGGGACCGAAAGCGGCACAGCGTGTGGTCCCGCTTGATGAGGAGACACGATCCACATAAGCTAGACCTCGTCTTATGCTCCCCCTCTCAGATGGTGACGCATCCACGGAAGATGAAGCCTGCGTACAAATCGGACTCTGGAGAAGTCGGGGGTTTCAAGGAATCTCTCTTTGATCCCCCTCACCCTAGCCCTCTCCCATCCGAGAGAGGGAATTTGCTGGACGCGCGCACTTCACATCAGAGAGAGAAGTGCGAGTCCAAAAAATTTCGAGATCCGTGAGGAGTACTTATGTCCACGCCACCGGCCCTGGGCCGCACCCTGTTTCTGACCTCTGAACAAGCCGCCGAAGCGCGCGAACGGTTCGGCACTCCCAGTTACATCTATTCTCGTCCTTTATTAGAAGCAGCGGCTCACCAGGCGCTGGCGATTCCTGCCCCGTATGGCTTTACGTTGCGCTACGCCATGAAGGCCAACCCCAGCTTGGGCGTGTTATCCGTGTTCCGCGGCTTGGGCCTCCATATTGATGCGTCCAGCGATTTTGAGGTCGAGCGGGCGATGCGCGCGGGATTTGCCCCTGAGCAGATTCAACTCACCTCGCAAATGCCGTCACGTCGGTTGGTTGACTTCGTCAAGCGTGGCGTGCGCTATAACGCCTGCTCGCTGCATCAACTTGAGCAGTTTGGCAAAGCCGCTCCTGGCGGTAGCGTGTCGGTGCGGATCAACCCTGGGCTTGGCAGTGGCTCCACCAAACGGACCAACACTGGCGGCCCGGCCTCAAGTTTCGGGATATGGCATACCTATTTGTCGGATGTTAAGGCGATTGCCGAACGCGACAACGTGCGCATCACTCGGCTGCACACACACATCGGCTCCGGCAGCGATCCCGAAATGTGGAAGCGCGTCACGCGGATGTCACTCGACATCGCGGCACAACTCCCGCACGTCACCATCATTAACCTCGGCGGTGGGTTCAAGGTCGGACGGATGCCGGATGAAGTATCGACCGATCTGCAAGATATTGGGCTCCATGTGCGACGCGAACTCGAAGCGTTCCACGAGCGAACGGGGCGCGCGCTGCATCTGGAAGTCGAGCCTGGCACCTATCTCGTCGCCCGCGCGGGAGCGATCGTGGCGACCTGTGTGGATGTCGTTGATACTGGCAAGGATGGTTATGTGTTCGCCAAGCTTGATACTGGCATGCCGGAAGTCACTCGCCCCTCTCTCTATGGCGCGCAGCATCCGATTGAGGTGCTTGCAACTGGCCGAGACGAAGCCGATGTAGTGTTCGTCGGTCCATGCTGTGAGTCTGGAGATATTCTCACACCTGCACCGGGCGATCCTGAAGCGTTAGCGCCTCGTCGCGTGCCACGCCCGCGGATCGGTGATGTCGTGATTGTCGGTGGGGCTGGTGCCTACTGCGCGGGAATGGCGACGATCAACTACAACTCCTATCCACAGGCACCAGAAGTGATGTTGGAAGCGGATGGGACGTTTCGCGTACTGCGCCGTCGGCAGCTTCTTGAGCAGGTCTGGACAAACGAAGTGTAGAGAGGATAGGACGCCCTATCCTCTCTCATATCCTTTACGCTAATCCGTACACCTTCGCCGCCGTATCATGCACAATCTTGCGGAGTTCTCCTTCAGGGAGAGTGCCAAAGCGTTTGGCCACAATCTCCTGCGAACGCGGGAACGTCGCCGCGGTATGCGGGTAGTCCGACGACCACATGATGTTGTCCGACCCATAGCGATGCAGTGAATCGACAAATACCGGGTCAGCAATGAATGTCGCATACACCTGACGTTTGATGTAATCGCTTGCTCGCATCGGCAGCTTCAAGCCACCGAGCGCACCGAGGCGATGTTGAACGGTATCAAGCCGATACATCAAATACGCCATCCAGCCCGCGTCGTTTTCCGCTGAGACGATTTTGAGGCGAGGGAATTTTTCAAGGACGCCACCCAACACCATCACGACAATCGAGCGCTCAATCTGATGATGCAAGGTCGCGATCGAGAGTAAGAAGTCACGCCCACTGGCCTGGTTCGCACCAGTGCCGCTCCGGGCCGTCAGAATGTGGAGCGACAGTGGCATATTGAGATCTTGTGCCGCCGCCCAAAATGGCTCGTAATCAGCATGACTGTATGGGCGATCATCAGGTGGCTCGGCCCAGATCATCGCGCCACGCATCCCTAGACTGGCGATTCGTCCCAGCTCCGCCACCGCGCTCGGTATATCTTCCAAGGTAATCAGACCAAGCGGAATCAACCGCTTGAGGTCATACTTGCAATAATCGACCGCCCAATCGTTGAACGCCCGAAAGCACGCAGTGCGTAACCCCGCATCGTCCAGACCAAACAGCGGCATCCCCATCGACGTATAGATCACTTCGGCTTGCACCCCGTCGCGATCCTGATCGACCAAGCGATAAGACGGGTCCCACACGCTCTTGGGCGCTTGGTCAAACCCTTTCTTGCCATGTTCAGGCAGTTCTTGCGAAGGAACGCCCGCGCCAAAAAAACCGGCGACCGACATCGGGGTGATATTCTCACACACGAACCACTCCCCGGCACGTCCGTTGAGCCCTTTCACCGTATGAGGCGCACGGTCACGGAACTTCTTCTCCAGTCGTTCGGCCCACATTGTTGGTGGCTCAACAAAATGAGAATCGGCTGAAATCAGTTTGTACTCTGCCATAAAGCCCTCCTCTTTTTTGGATATGCACTCCGCTGAACGACTCGCTTACAGCAGAGACAGCATCATCTCGGTCCTCTGCAAAGCGATGTCCGGCATCGGGTGCCTGCGACCTGTTCTACGCCAGCTCCCGATCATTTTCCAGACCTCGCCCAGTCCTCTCCAATTTAGTACAGTGGCCAAAGTAAAATAGGCGGACCGAAAACGCCGGTCTCTTTACCTTGGTCAACGGAGCCTTTTATGCCTCTCGAATTTTCTCATGATGAGCCTGCCACTCCGGAATCTGTCCAACGATCTCGTCAACTCCTCAAGGATCAGGAGTGGCATGCTGAGCACTCTCAGGAGTTGCACAACCGCTTCGCGGGATTCTTCGTTGCCGTAGTCGGTGAAGAGCCTTTTGCCGCAGCGACGCGGCAGGATGCCTACGCACTAGCGAAGCAACACAAACCCGACGCCGAGCCTATTGTGTTCTTTCTCCCAAAGGAACGAACGGAAACTGAGCATCTATGATCTTCCGCGGAACTTATGACGATATTGAGGGAATTCATCGTCCGTACATCACAGTTCAGGTACGCGCTGCTGAGGGAATATGGATTCCATTGCCATTTTTAATTGACTCGGGAGCCGACGCTACTTTTCTTGATGTCAGTTGTCTCCAGCAACGAGGTGCGGCCTCTGGTATTGTTTCTGAACAAACCGCCAGTGGCATCGGCGGGAAAGCCCCTCACGTTCAATTCTCTACGGCGTTACGGTTCGAGTCGCCAGAAGGAACGAAGACATTCGGTGGGACAGTAGGCGTTTTCACTGACCCCAAAGCAAGTGACACTCCCGTGCTTGGGCGTGATGTCCTGGATCATTTTCGTCTGATTTTCGGCGGATTGCCTAGATGCCTGAATCTCCGCAATGCGCCACCGCATCTGCGCGGTTTCCATTTTGTTGTTCTTAGCCTCGGTCTGAAGCTCTTCCATTGCTTTGAGCACTTCATGCAAATTCGATCGCGCAACATCAATCTTCTCTAGGCGTTCATCTACTACCGATGGCTTTGGGGGAGCAGCAATCTCAGGCCCGCAGGTACGTCCGATATCAATACCCAAACCTTTGACTCCCTCGACAAACAACTCTACGTACTTGTCGGTAAGCCAAAATAACGGTCGTAACGCGACCTCACATATCTTTATGAATTTCACAACTAGTGCTTCCATGACCACGAAGCCTAACCTTGAATTAACTGGCCATTTTTCCTCGATAATGCGATATTAGTAGGGTGCTCGGGCGTCTTTCCATCTCCAATATCACTACTGTCGGTGCATTCTTTCGGAGGCCGTACATGCCCGCCCCCACAAGGAGTCAACAACCAAACCTCCCCTGAAGTCCGCTCTGTCTCTACCTCTATTTCATTCATGCCGAGCGTTTCCTCGTGGGCATACGCCAAAGCGCCACCTGACTGCAAGCTCTATATGCGCGCCCAAAATCTCGCTAAGCTGCGCACGTGGAAAATTTCAATCTTACGCAGGCAATGGCAGCGATGGATGGCTTCTCTTCCCAACACCAAGATGAACTTCGGCAGGTCCTCGCGCACGTGAACGCGGAGGTACTCCGGAGATGGTTGGACAGTGGAGCATTACGTGAGTGGGTTGCTCAGGGGTTACGACTCTTTGACGGGAAACCGGCAACGCCTGCTGGGGAACTGAGTGCGTTCCTCAACGCCACCCCCACCATGCTTGCCGCGCTCTCAACCAAAGAGGTCGGCGAGTGGACTCGTGTGGGGCACGATCTGCGCTCGGCGGACACACAGATATTCTCGCAGTTACCATCTGGCTTTTCCGACCTCAGTGAAACGGAACGCGTCAGCTTCTATCGATTGGTACGGACCGCGGCATATCGCACTCCACAAGTTGGAGCCGCGTTGTATCGGTCTCTGCCCCGCAGTTTGCTTCTCCTTCCCGCGCACCTTCGCCCTCTCTTGCTTCGTATTTTACAAGCCGCCGTTTCCTTTGATCCCGAACCATTGCCCGCGGTGGTCCCGTTTCTCGCGCCCACGTTGCGTTCGCTCTCCCCGGAGAGTCAAACTTCACTGCTTGAGCGCATCGCCCAGATGTCACAAATCTTTCCGGCGGGCGTGGCGCGACTCCTCCGTATCCTCGCGCGAGCCTATGAGGAAGTTGGCGAGGAAGGCATCAAAGCGTGGATCGCGGCGGGAGAGATCATCGCGGCAAAAAATCCTCATGCCGGAGAAGCGTTCTTCGCGCTTGAATCGCGTACCAGTCTGCTCCTCCTGCGCGGAGTTGCCCCAACGGTCACTCTGAGTGATGTCTATGCCGTTTTACTGAAGTACATCCACATGCTCTGTGGAGATGCGGTCGGAATCACCGAGACATCTCACCTGACATTCCCACCACTCCTACCGGAAACATCGGACGCCGCACTGCCGTTGCCGTCGCAGATTGATGTCTTTCCCACGTACGAGGAGAATTTTCGCTTGTACCGGGTGCTCGCCGCGCACCAAGCGGGACGGGTCGCGTTTGGCACCTACGACATGTCGGTCCAACGTGTGTGGCCGCTGTTGCCCACTTTTGTCCACAATTTACTACAAGCCGACCAAGCTCCACCGGACGACCTCGCGTCGTACTTTCAACTCTTCCCGCGCCCGGAGCAAATCGAGGCGTTATTTCTGTTCATTGAAACTCGGCGTATCGGACGCCGACTCACCGCACAGTACCGAGGCTTACGCGAAGATCTCACCTGGGCGTCCTCACTCACGCAGCTCATGCCACCAGCATTAGCGGAGGTGCTTCCGCGCATTCCCCGCCCCCTCTGGCAAGAACTCGACCACGATGCTTCGGCTTACGACGCGCTCCTCTTGGCCACCGAACTGCATATCTTTCTCATTGCCCCCGGCTCCGAAACTTCAGCCTCGGACTGGTCTCAGCTCGAACCTGAAATGCCAGAGGAAATGTCGCACGGCGGCTCAATGTTCGAGGACACCGTGAACCTGGACGAACCTGATACTATCTCGCTTTCGCTTGAAGCCCAAAGCACACTGCGAAAACTCTTGGCCGCCGCGCGTGCCTCTTCCGAAAAGAGGCGAGGAACGCGACGCCGAAAAGCGACGGTGGTGCTCAATCTCGACGCGGACCCACAAACGGCGCAAGACCCGGAGGCGGCGGAAGAGACCAAACACAAGCCTAAACGCCGTCGCCCGGCCACGCGCGGACGCCACTATCTCTATGATGAGTGGGATTATCTCATTGAGGACTACCGCTCTCAGTGGTGCCAGGTCAGGGAAATTCCAATGATTGGCGATGATGGAGTCTTCTTCTCTCGGACCCTGGCGACTTACGCGGACCTCACCCCGGAGATCAAGCGTGAGTTTCAACGCTTGCGCCCTCGTCTCTACCGCCATGTCAAAGGCTTGGAAGATGGTGAAGAGATTGATCTTGACGCGGCCATTACCGCGCGTGTCGATCTGCGCACGGGCAATACCCACTCAGGGAAACTGTATTCCGCCAGACTGCCGGTCGAGCGCGACGTAGCTGCGTTGTTTTTATTGGACCTGAGCGCCTCGACGGATACCCTTATTGCCGCTCCGCCTGACTCAGGCCCGCCTGGGACAGGTTCGCCTGGGGCCCGCGTGATCGACATTATGAAAGAAGCGTTGGTCTTACTGTCCGCCGCGCTCGATACCATTGGTGATACCTACGCTATCTATGGATTTTCCAGCGCGGGACGGCGTGATATCGACATCTATCCCGTAAAGACGTTCGCGGAACCGCTCTCACAGGACGTGCGCAGTCGCATCGGTGGTCTCACCCCCCAGCGCAGCACGCGGATGGGAGCCGCGGTGCGGCATGGCATCCGCCAGTTGCGGACGCTCTCTTCGCGGGCCAAGTTCCTGGTGTTGCTCAGCGACGGCTGTCCGGAAGATATGGACTACGGACCGGACAAGCATTCAACCACGTATGGCGTTCGCGATACGATGATGGCGCTGCGTGAAGCGGAGAGAAACGGCATTCTCTCCTTTTGTTTGACGGTTGATAAAGCCGGACGCGATTATTTACGAGAGATGTGCGCCCCGGCTCGCTACATGATTATCGAGGATATGTTGTCGCTCCCAGCGCAACTGCCGAAGATTTATCAGCGCTATATTCGGTCGCAGAAGTTGTAGCGCGCTAGGAGTTCTGGAGTTCTGAAGTTCCCTCTCCCGGCTGGGAGCGGGTTAGGGTGAAGGGGATCAAGTGACCTTTCAGGGATAGGTTTTTCTCGTCGTCCGCAATTTTCACGGGTTTTCCGCATTCCTAGTTCCTCCCGTTCGTCGTGCCCGCGAAGGCGGGCATCCAGGCGCAGAGCCCCGTGGATTGCGGGATTACTGGATTCCCGCCTTCGCGGGGATGACGACTTTGCCTTTCTTTCGGGAAAAAACCTACCCCTGAAAGGATCAAGTGACGCCCCTTCCTCATTCTACGCCGCTGCGAGCGGCACCAACGTGTTGACTTCCGCCATTTCCGCCGCCGACAGCTTCCAGTTCGCAGCCGTAGCATTCACACGAACTTGTTCCGGCGTCGTAGCTCCAGCAATGACGGAGGTCACGCAGGGATGCGAGGTCAGCCACGACATTGCCAACTCAAGCAGCGTATGGCCACGCTTCCGCGCGAAGCCCTGCAATGCCTCAATCTTGGTGAAATTGTCGTCCGAGGCAAGGGGTTTCGCGAAGTCAAAAGTCGCGAGCCGAGAACCAGCCACAAGCTCCGCGCCGCGCTGGTATTTCCCGGTCAACATGCCACTGGCCAGCGGGAAAAACGGGAGTTGGCCGACCCGATACCGGTCACAGGCGGGAATCACCTCGCGTTCGATGTCACGCTTGAGCAGGCTCCACTCGTTTTGCGCGGTCACGAAACGCGCGCTTTTGTGCTGAGCCGAGTACGCTTCGGTTTGGGCAATCTGCTCGCCAGAAAGATTCGAGGAACCGACTGCGCGTACCTTTCCTTGCCGCACCACCTCATCCAGCGCGGCCAGGGTCTCCTCAAGCGGCGTATTCGGATCTGGGAAGTGGTACTGATAGAGATCAATCCAGTCCGTGCGGAGCCGTCGCAAACTATCTTCCAAACATTGCACGATATATTCCCGCGTGCCCCAGGGTTTGCCACTCTTGCGGCTCATCCAGCCGGCGCCACCAAATTTTGTCGCGAGCACGATATCTTTCCGGCGTGGACCGAGCACTTGTCCGATAAAGTCTTCGGATTGCTTGTTTCCATAAATGTCAGCGGTATCGAAAAAATTGATCCCCGCATCGATAGCGGCGTCGAGCACCTCTCGAGTGGCAGCGAGATCAATCTTCATGCCGAAATTGTTGCAGCCAAGGCCAACAACGCTGGCTTCGAGCCCTGGTACTCCCAGTGAACGTTTTTCCATTGTCTCTTCCTTCCTTTGCAATGTTTTCTCTTTGAGCAAACAGTTACACGGCGGTTATCCCACCATCGACCGCCATCGCGATTCCAGTGACAAACGAGGCGGAATCCGAACACAACCAGACAACGGCCTCGGCAATCTCCTCTGGCTGCCCCATGCGACCGACCGGTTCGGCGGCGGCCATGCGCTCCGCGCGCTGTGGTTTGTGACCGGTGATGCGACCCATCATCGGAGTATCAATCGCGCCTGGGCAAACGGCATTCACCCGCACGCCGGTTTTCGCATACTCCAGGGCTGCGGTCTTGGTAAGACCAACAACGCCATGTTTACTGGCGACATACGCCGACCCGCGCGGATACCCAACCAAACCGGCTGTGGACGCGGTATTCACAATGGCCCCAGCACTCAGCTTGAGCATCTGCGGGATTTCATACTTCATGCACAGCCAGACACCTTTCAGATTGATCGCGATCACCCGGTCCCACGCCTCTTCCGCATAATCGACCGTGGTCGCGCCCGGGCCCTCGATGCCGGCATTGTTATGGGCGCAATCAAGCCGTCCGTAAGTGGCCACGGTTTTGTTGATGAGCGCTTCGACCTCTGCGGCTTTGGCCACATCGGCTTTGACAAAGAGCGCGTCACCACCAGATTTTTTAATCAGCGCCACAGTCTCTTCGCCGCCTTCAACCGTGACATCGGCCACCACGACTTTCGCGCCCTCGCGCGCGAAGGCAAGCGCGGAGGCGCGCCCGATGCCTGAGCTGCCGCCAGTCACGAGCGCGACCTTTCCGGTAAACCAATTCGCCATTCGTCAGTCCTCCTTTTTCGTGTGCGTCAATTGTTCTTTCGTATAGTACATGTCCGCCCTCGCTGGCTAGGCCAACGTCATGTTCATTGTGTCTGTTCAGCGCGTATGGCGGAGAAACAGCAGGTCCGTCATTCCCGCGAAGACGGGAATCTAGGAGGCATCATCCCAAGCCGGTGCTGATGTTCCCTGGATGCCCGCCTTCGCGGGCACGACGGACCAGGAACAGACAAAATGATCGTGATTGCGGACTAGGATTCCCCGCTCTCCAGCTCACTCCCTTCGCTCATCATATTCGCCAGTGTGGCGAATTCCTCCAAACTCAACGTCTCCCCTCGGCGCTGAAAATCAATGCCACTGCGCACACTCAGTCCTTCAAGATCACCATATCCCGTGGCCTTCAACGCATTGCGTAGCGTCTTCCGGCGTTGGCCAAAAGCGGCTTTCACCACTCGTCGAAAAACCGACACCTCTCGGACATCCACACGTGGCGCATCGTAAAAAACGAGATTCACAATTTGCGATTGTACTTTGGGAGCCGGAAAGAAACTGCCCGGCTGAACCGTCGCGACCTTTGTCACCGTCGCGTGGAGTTGGATCATCACCGACAAGGCGCCGTACTCCGTGGTGTCCGCTTTAGCGGAGAGTCGCTCGGCCACCTCTCTTTGCAGCATCACCGTCGCGGTGGGAAATTGGCGGCGATGCTCCAGCAAGCGGAACAGGATCGGCGTCGCCACGTTATAGGGCAGACTGGCGATCACGCGAATTGGCGTCTCGGCGAATGTGGCGGCAATATCCAACTCCAGAAAATCGGCGGTCACGATATGGACGCTCTCCTGTTGGGCGAAGCGGGTGCGCAAGCGGGCAGCCAGCAGGGGATCAACTTCCACGAGATAAAGACGGCCAGAGACCTCGGCCAGCAAGTCGGATAAGACCCCTAACCCTGGACCAATCTCCAGCACGGTGTCGGTCGGCTGAATGTTCACCGCCTGGACCATGCGGCTCACCACGGTGGGATCGGTCAAGAAATTCTGCCCAAATTTCTTGCGCGGATGCGTTTCTAGTTCGCGCATCGCGAGGCGGGTTTGTTGAGAGAGAGTTGGCATGGTCTCGGGAAGCTATCATATCTCAACACATGGAAGATAACCCAGGGCAATAGCCGAGACGTGGGGGTGTCGAGGAGGCACAGGGAGTATCACGGCACCCGGCAAGCGCAATGGCATTAAGTTAAGGGCATTCTTGTCGTGGGAAAACCCGCCCCCGCGCCCCGTTCACCAGGGGTTGCATCCCTGGTGAACGGGGCGCGCGATGACCATGAGGCAAACGCACTATAATCCGTGTAAAAAGGAGGAGGTAGGAGATAGAGGGGGGCACAGTTTTTCTGGAGAAGGAAGGAAGTCTTATGCCCGCCCTGAGGTGAGCCCTGGTGGAGCGATGGCAAACGATCCCGGCCCCGCGCCGGGTCAAGTCCACCGGTTCCTGTAAAGTGGTTAGGCAGCAGACGCGGCACTTCTGCGGGATAGGGGCTCGGAGATCGGTGGTGTCCTCACTTCCTGTTCGTCCAACTTGAGCTTCGCGCGCAAGCTGCGAATCTGGTGTTGCTCCAG
>SHZE01000062.1 GCA_009692435.1 Deltaproteobacteria bacterium
CATGCCGGGGGCTCGTTAAAGGGGAAGGCGAAAGAACTGGGGCAGACGCTGTATGCCTTACGCGAGAGTTTGTTTAGTCACTACTTGCGCGCAGAACTGCAACAGCCTCCCATTGGGGCCTGTTAATCCCTCTGAGCGTAAGTCCTGGAACAATATCCTCATCCATACTGGCACGCGTGGCAGTATCGAGATCGACTCTTCCAGTCAGCCAGGATTTATCTCCGACTACAACGTCGTGAACAATCGTTTCGCCCGCAATGAAACCTTTATCACCTTGGCGCAGTGGCGCGCCCTCGGGTACGACCCGCGCTCGATTCTGAACCCAGGGCTGGCTACGCTGTTTGTCAATCCAACCGCGGCGAACTACCACCTCCGAACCGAGAGCCCAGCGATCAATGCCGGAGTCGCCGTGACGGGCGTGGTGAATGACCTCGACGGGAACCCGCGACCACAAGGACTCCGCTATGACATCGGCGCGGACGAGGCACTCATACCGTAAGGTACTCAGAAAAACACAGGTGGTGACATCACCCTCTGAAAAATACGGAAGGCGGAGCACCCCCTTTTTTCCTCCCCCCAAGGAGCGAGAAGACGGAAGAGGGTGTCGTATCCGGGAATACCTCCCCTTTGAGGGGTAGGTTTTTCTTGTTCTCCGCGATTTTACGGATTTTCCGCATCCATGTGGGTTCTCCGGTCCGTCGTGCCCGCGCAGGCGGGCATCCAGGCGCGGAGCCTGTGGATTGCGGGATTACTGGATTCCCGCCTGCGCGGGAATGACGACTCTGCTCTTCTTGTGGTGAAAAACCTACCCCTGAAAGGAATACCCCCACCCTAGCCCTTTCCCTTCACAGGCCCCGCCGAACGCTGCTTCGAGTACACGCCTGCGGTTGCGGTCGAGAACCGGAGTCTCTAAGATGCGCCCACCACAACACATACCTGTGAAGGACAAAGGTCAGAAGTTATGGAACAAGAGCGTCGTCGCGTGGTCGTTACGGGCCTCGGTCTGGTAACCCCGCTTGGGACTGGAGTGGAGAAAAATTGGCAGGCGTTAATGGCTGGGCGCTCCGGAATCGGACCGGTCACGCGATTTGATGTGTCCGATTTTCCAACGCGCATCGCCGGCGAAGTCAGGGATTTTGTCCCGGAAAACTTCATCGACAAGAAAGACGTCAAGAAAATGGACCCCTTCATCCAATACGCCGTTGGGGCCGCCAAGATGGCAATGGATGAAGCGAAACTGCCAATCTCCTCGGACAATGAAGACATGGTCGGCGTCATTGTCGGCGTCGGCATCGGTGGCCTCACGAGCATCGAGGAATACCACAAACTGTTTCTTGAAACCCGCCTCAAGAAGGTCTCTCCGTTCTTTATTCCCAAACTGATCGCGAACCTCGCTCCAGGACAGATTTCCCTTCGCTATGGAGCGAAGGGGATTAACTACACGCCGACGAGCGCGTGCTCATCAGGGGCGCATGCGATTGGCGAAGCGTTTCGCTTGATTCGCATGGGCGAACAAGATGCCATGATCGCTGGGGGAGCCGAAGCCGCGCTCACTCCGCTCGGGTTAGGGGGATTTATCGCGCTTAAAGCCGTGTCCTCGCGCAATGACCAACCAGAGCGAGCCAGTCGTCCCTTTGATCGCCAGCGCGACGGATTTGTCATGTCTGATGGGGCGGGCATTCTCGTCCTCGAAGAAATGGAACAAGCCAAACGCCGGGGCGCGAAAATTTACGCGGAGATCATCGGCTACGGCGCCAACAGCGATGCCTATCACATGACCGCGCCCTCACCAGAAGGAGAAGGCGCCATGCGCTGTATTCGTCTGGCCTTGCGCAGTGCCGGGATTAGCCCGCTCGAAGTCGATTACATCAATGCCCACGGCACCTCGACGCCGTATAATGACGCGACGGAAACTCTGGCCATCAAACGGGTGTTCGGCGAACATGCCGCGCGCCTGGCCATCAGTTCAACAAAATCCATGACGGGCCACATGCTCGGCGCGGCGGGCGGAGTCGAAGGGGTCTATTCCGTCCTCGCCCTCAATCATGGAATGATTCCTCCCACCATCAACTACGAAGAACCGGACCCGGAATGCGATCTCGACTATGTCCCGAATGTCGCGCGCCAAGCCCCGATTCAGGTCGCGGTGTCGAATTCGTTCGGCTTTGGTGGCACCAACGCCTGCTTAATTTTTCGCAAATGGACCGGTGCCTAGCCGTTCATCACTGAACACCGAGAACACTGAGAACTTCCGTACCAGGAAAACAGAAGGGGGATGCGCATGGGCGCACGTATCATTGGCACCGGATCCGCCATTCCGACCACGTGTCTCACGAACGCTGACATGGAAAAACGCGTGGCCACCAGTAACGACTGGATCGTCACGCGCACGGGCATTCAAGAACGCCGTGCGATCAAGCACGGCGAGGACCTGATGGACCTCATGCACGTCGCCAGCACGCGAGCGCTGGATGCCGCGGGACTCAAAGCCCAGGACTTGCAAGCCATCGTCGTCGCCACCGTCTCCGGCGAGTATTACTTTCCCTCGACCGCCTGCCTGCTCCAGGAACGGTTAGGGGTCGATACCATCCCCGCCTTTGATGTGAATGCCGCCTGCGCGGGTTTTATCTATGGCATGTCGGTCGTCCACAGCTATGCGAAGAGCGGCGAATATGGCCGCATGCTCTTAGTCGGGGCCGACGCCCTGAGCACGATGGTCAACTGGCAGGATCGCACAACCTGTGTGCTGTTCGGTGATGGCGCTGGCGCGGTCGTGCTCGACACCCAACCCGGCGATCGTGGACTCCTGAGCACAGTCATCGAGTCGAGCGGGGCGCTGTGGAAATTGCTCCACGTGCGCTCTGGCCATCGCCAAGCATTCGACCAAGAGGGCATCCAACCCAAGGATTGGGGCATTCAGATGAAGGGGCCTGAACTCTTCAAGGTGGCCGTGCGCGCGCTTGCCGACGTCGCTGGCAAAGCCTTGGGTCGCTCCGGACTCTCCTCTTCCGATGTCCATCTTATTATCCCGCATCAAGCCAATCTCCGCATCATTCAGGCCGTCGCCGAGCGCATGAAGGTTGGCATGGACAAGGTCTATTGCAATGTCCAACGGTTTGGCAACACCTCGGCGGCCTCCATTCCCATCGCTCTTGATGAAGCGGTTCGAGAAGGCAAAATCCACGACAACGACATTATCGTGCTCAACGCGTGCGGTGGGGGATTAACCTGGGGTGCCTCTGTCGTGCGGTGGTAACGTGCCATCGGTCGCGCGTACCTTGAACCCTGCTCTGGCCGCGCTAGCCAAGAAACGGCTGCTGTTCTTCGCCGGAAAAGGAGGAGTGGGAAAAACGACGGTGGCCGCGACCGTCGCCTTTACCCTAGCACAGCAGGGCAAAAAAACCCTGTTGATCGAACTTGATGACAGCGCGCGTGCGGCCCGGTTCCTGGGCGTGGCTCCCACTGACCAGCCCACCAACGACGCGCGGCCCGTGTCCCCCTCGCTGTTTGTGTTGTCCACCAGCGGTCAAATCGCCCTCGAAGAATACCTCCAGCTCATCATTCCCTTCAAACCGCTGTTGCGGACCATCGTCGAGAGCCGCGCCTATCAATACTTCGTGGCGGCCGCACCGGGATTAAAAGAACTCCTCACCATAGGCAAAGTCTGGTACGAAGAGCGCAAACGCGAAGCGGAGCAGCCGTTGTGGGACATCATCGTTATTGATCTGCCAGCGACTGGCCATAGTCTTCAGTATTTGCGCATGCCGCGTGCCGCGCACGAAACCTTCGGGGGGATTATCAGCCGTGAGGCGGAACGGATCGCCGCCGTGTTGCACGATCCAGAAAAGACCGCCGTGAATTTGGTCACCACGCCAGACGAACTTCCCGTCAGCGAGACCCAAGACGCCTATCGGCAATTGACGGAAGAGCTGCGGCTGCCGATGGGCGCCTTGTTTATCAACCGGATGCACCTCGCGCCGTGCCCCGCCGACGTGCTGCGATCGACCACGTTGCACGGCCCCCTGTCGCCAAAGGAGCGGCAGTTGTTCGAGCTGCTCTTGCGCTGCGGCCACACGGAAGCTCTGGAGACTGACATCCAAACCGCACGGCTCCAGCCGCTCCAGGCCCTGTCGCTTCCTCTCATTCCGATTCCGTTCGCGGTCGCTGATACGGCGGACAAAACAATTGTTGAGCAACTCTCACTAGCACTGACGACGGTCGCGGCGGGACCATCCCCGCGCACCAAGAAAAGTGCCCGGCAGCGTCCCCACGCACCACGGGCCTCTCATGCCGAGACATCTCATGCCCAACCAGAAGAGTAAGTCCGCACTGAGTTCGTTACTCGACACACATCGCGTGGTGGTGTGTGTCGGCAGTGGGGGCGTGGGCAAAACGACCACCGCCGCTTCGTTGGCCTTGTGGGGAGCCCTGTCTGGACGGCGCACGGCGGTGGTGACCATTGACCCAGCCAAACGGCTCGCGGACTGTTTGGGCATCAGCCCTCACGCACCTGACGTCAACCTGGAAAAACCCCTCCCTCCGGAACTCTTCGCACGCTCCGGATTGCACCCCACCGGCACACTGACGGCCCTGCTCGTCGACCAGCAAACCGCCTGGGATGCGGCGATTCGCCGCTATGCCCCGACACCAGAAATCCGCGAGCAGATTTTCGCCAACCGTTTCTATCAGGGGTTATCGCGAACATTTTCCGGGTCACACGAGTATATGGCGATGGATACGTTGGCGCTCCTCATCCAGCAGGGTGTGTATGACCTGATTGTGGTGGATACCCCGCCCACCCGACAGGCCCTCGATTTCCTGGCCGCGCCGCAACGCTTGCAACGTTTTCTCGACAGTCGCGCCCGGGCTTGGTTTACCCGCGCCACCACCGCGAAGTCCTGGTCCGCCTTTTCGGCGCTCAACCGCACCACCACCTTTCTTATCCGCAAGATCGAAGAGGCCACGGGCATTTCCGCCCTACGAGAAATCTCGGAATTCTTCACCACCATGCAGGTGATGTTCGACGATTTCGGCGAACGCTTCCAGCGGGTCAGCCAATTGCTGATGAGTGAAGAGACGGCTTTTGTGCTGGTGACCAGCCCCGCATCCGACGTGCTCGCCGAAGCCCAAGAGTTTCACCAGGGGTTGATCCAGATGGGGGTGTCATTGAAAGCGGTGGTAGCCAATCGTGTCCATGACGAATGGCTGGCCGCTTCTCCACGCTCCAGCGATCCCGCGCGCTTAACGGAACGACTCACGAACGCACTCCAGGGACCGGCGGCGGACCGACGGCATGCGGAATGGCTGGTCAAGAATTTTCTCTCGTATCAACATATCGCCCGCGAGGAGGGAGCCCGGCTCACGCAGTTTGCCGAGACGCTGCCGACAGAGACTCCGGTCGTGCGGGTACCAGCGCTCCCCGCTTTTCCGGCGGACCTCGCGGGGCTAGCGGCACTGCATCGGTACTTGGTGGGCAGTAGCCAGTAGCCAGATTCACTGCCTCCTCTTTTCGTCTTCATTTTTGCCTTTTGCCTTTTGATTTTTGCCTTGCCCCATCCCATGCCCGACGCATTGCTGATTGCCGAAGGCTTGGGATACAATCCCGCCGCTCGTGTCATCAGGCCACAAGGAGGAAACGCATGGCTTGGCCCGTCCGCTATAAACTGGTTGGCCTGCTCACCACCGGCAGCATGATTAACTATGCCGACCGCGTGAATATCTCTGTCGCCGCGCCGGTGATGATGGCTGCCCTTGGATGGGACGAAGGCAAATTCGGGGTGATCTTCTCCGCCTTTCTCGCGGGTTACATGCTGCTGCAAATCCCGGGTGGCATCATCGCCGACCGCTGGAATGCCTGTCGCGTGATCGCATGGGCCTGCGTCGGATTCTCGGTCTGTACGGCCCTCACCCCGTTTGGAGCCGCAGCGTATGGGCTGATGTTGGCGATTCGCTTCTGTGTGGGAATGTTCGAGTCCGTCAGTTTTCCCGCGTATGCCTCGCTCAATTCGCGCTGGATTCCGCGCGCGGAATATAGCCGCGCGCAAACGCTGAGCGTGGCGGGCTCGTATTTAGGCCAGGTCGTCTCCTATCCCCTCACGACCTGGCTCGTGCTCACCTTCTCATGGCCGATCGCGTTTTATTTCAATGCGGTAGTCGGTGGCGTCTGGCTCCTTGCCTGGCTCCGGTTCGCCACCAATACTCCGGCTGAACACCCGCGCATGAGCGCGACGGAACTCCGTGAAATTGATGAAAACCGCGCGCCGCGCGTGCAGAACGCGGCCTCGCCGTGGGCGGTCATCAAGGAACCGCAGGTGCTCCTGCTGTCACTCTCGTACCTGTGTTTGATCTATGGCTTGTGGATGATCGTGCTGTGGCTGCCGAGCTACATGGTCAAGGTGCGGGGGTTCACCATGCAACAAATGGGCTGGCTCGGCATGATTCCGACGATGGCCAGTTTTGTTGGTCTTGTCGGTGGGGGAATGTTGTCGGATGCGTTGTTGCGATGGGGGTACAGCGTGCGCTTCGCGCGGGCGCAGGCACCGGCGCTGTGTGTCGCGGTGGGGATTCCCTTTCTCATTGCCGCGCCACTGGTGCCGTGGGCGTGGGTCTCGGTGCTCTGCTTCGCCGTGTACTTATTGCTGCTGAATGTCGCTGGTGGTGGCTACTGGGCGGTCCCATTGGAACTCAGCCCGCGCCTGGTCGGTGCGATTTCCGGAGTGATGAATGGATCAGGCAATTTTGCCGGGATTTTTGGCCCCATGACCGCCGGATTTATCATTCGAGAGACGGGGAATTGGACACTGCCGTTTCTAATCGCCGCTTTCTTCGCGGTGATCTCTGTACTCGTCTTCTATTTTTTGGTAGTGCCAGCACCACTAGGAGTGAAAGAAGCGATCCCTCAAACCGTCCCGCAACAAACAGGAGCATGAGATGGCGCATAACAATAATATGAATACGAAGGCGCTCGCGTTGTTAGGGCTTGGACACATGATGGTGGACCTCAACACGGGAGCACTGCCCGCGCTTCTCCCTTTTCTTAAAACCACGCTGAATTTATCGTACACGATGATTGGGACAGTGGTCCTCGTTGCCAGCCTCTCCTCATCTCTGATTCAACCCATCTTTGGACACTTATCGGACCGCAGCGCGCGTCCGTGGCTGTTACCATTTGGCGTGTTCGCGGCAACGTGTGGAATGGCGGCGATCGGCCTCGCGGCGAGTTATCAGACCGTTCTTATGCTTGTCTGCATAAGCGGTATTGGGATCGCGAGTTACCACCCAGAAGCATACAAAACCGCCTACCTCGCGACGGGAGAGAAGAAAGCGACCGGCATTTCGCTCTTTTCCGTTGGTGGCAATATCGGCTACGGACTGGGTCCACTGGCTGTCGCGCTCTGTCTGACCATGTTTGGTCAAATCGGGTTGTTACTGCTGTTGCTCCCAGGACTGCTCGCGAGTGGATTGTTGCTCTGGTCCCTCCCTTGGTTGTCGCGGACCATGAGCGCACAGCCGACGGCCGCTCCAGTCGCCACTGAGGAAACTTCTTCGTATGCGTTCCTTGTCGTGCTCGGCATTGTCTCCCTTGGTGCCTGTGTGCATGGCGGACTGGTCACCTACGTCCCACTGTACTTCAGTGCGCGCGGGGAGAATCCGCTAGTGGTCGGCTCCTTGCTGTCGCTGTTGCTGATTGCTGGTGCGATTGGCACGCTGATCGCCGGGCCGCTATCGGACCGTATTGGCCACAAGAAGTTCCTGATTTTCAGCATGGGCGTCATGTGTCCCCTGATCGCCCTGTTTCTTCAGACCAGTGGCTTCACCAGTATGCTCGTGTTGACGATCATCGGAATGTGTATCTCGCCGATATTCTCGGTCACGCTGGTGATCGCGCAAACCTTGATGCGCGGACGGTTGGGCGTGACGGCAGGGCTGATGACCGGTGTGGGCATCGGCGTTGGCGGGCTGGGTGTCGCCGTTATGGGCCGGATCGCTGACCTCTGGGGCGTGGAGTCCACCATGCAACTGATTAGTATCGTGCCGCTCCTGCCGTGGGCACTCGTGTTCCTGCTCCCGACAACAGCGACACGCGCAGACACATCCCTGAGAGGATTACGGACGGCGACAGTAGAAGGTAAGTAAATGGATTCGGCAAACAGAAGAGAGGAGAAACAAGGAATGGCAATGAAGAAGATCGTTCTTAGTGTGATGGTTGCGTGTGGAATTGGGGTGTCCGGCTCTTTCGCTCATGCGACAGACCTGACTGGCACCTTAGACGGAGCGCCGTATAAAATTCGCGTGCCAGATACCAACTGGAATCGGACGTTGTTGGTCTACGCGCATGGGTATCGTGACCGGGCGGATCACGTAGGCGAAACGGAGAATCGCCAAGCCGATGCCGCGCCAGGAGGCGAATTATTTGAAGCGGTCCTTCTCTCGCAGGGCTATGCGATCGCGGGGTCCGCCTACAAAAATAATGGCTGGGCGGTCGAGGAAGGTATTGACGATACGCGTGCCTTGACACGATTCTTTCGCGACCGTTTTGGCAAGCCGGACCGTACGATTGTGTGGGGGGTTTCACTCGGTTCGCTGGTGACCTTTCGCAGTATCGAGAAGTACCCGGACATTTATGACGGGGCGATTCCTGCCTGTGGCATTGGGGCGGGAACCCCACGGGCCATCGACCGAAGTATTGATCTCTCGCTGGCGTATGATGTGACTTTTGGTTGGCCGAGTGCGTGGGGGAGTATCGGCGATGTGCGAGACGATCTCGACTTTGAAACCGAAGTCGTTCCCGTTCTCGCCGCCCAAGTGATCAATCCCGCCAACCTCGGCCTCTTCGAGTTTATCCGCCTGGTGAATCGTCTCCCAGCACAACAGTTCTACACCGGCGCCAACTGGTTGTTCACCGATATGTTCTTTAATACGGAAGGACGCGCTGAGTTAGAGCGACGAGCGGGCGGCCCCATCGCGCAGAATCAGGACCACACGTATTCGTTGACGCCGGAACAAACCGCATACCTGGGCACTCTCGGCGTGAATGCCAACGTGCTCCTCGCGGACATGAATGCTGAACTCAAGATCAAGGCGGACCGCTCCGCACGCAAATATGCACGACGTTTCGCGACCCCGACGGGAAAACTGAAACGTCCGGTGATCACCCTGCATACGACCGTTGATGGGCTGGTCACCGTGGACAACGAATCCCGCTATCGTGAGACCGTTGAGGACAAAGGCCGAGAACGTTTCCTCGTGCAAGCATTCACCGAGTCTGTTGGTCACTGTACGTTCACGCCGGAGCAGTTGATTTCGACGGCGAAAGCCATGGAATCCTGGCTCAGCACGGATTCGCGCCCAGCAGCTACCTTCTTTCCAGCATCCTTGGGCTTTGTGCCTGGCTTCCAGCCCCCGCCGTGGCCGTATCCGTAAAGAGGTCAATTCCTTATCCCCCCTCACCACCTTATCCCCAATACTGTTCGGCACTATTCGTGCACGCCTGGCGATGAGTCCCTTCTCCCTCCTTTCAGGGGTAGGTTTTTTCCCGAAAGAAAGGCAAAGTCGTCATTCCCGCGAAGGCGGGAATCCAGTAATCCCGCAACTCACGGGGCTCTGCGCCTGGATGCCCGCCTTCGCGGGCACGACGAACGGGAGGAACTAGGAATGCGGAAAACCCGTGAAAATTGCGGACGACGAGAAAAACCTATCCCTGAAGGGAGGGTGAGGGGGATTGAGTGACTTTTCCTTCACTTGTCATCCACAATGCCGTACTTGCGCATCAACCGATACAACGTCGTCCGCTCGATCCCCAGCCGCTTCGCCGCTTCTGCTCGCGCTCCGTCAACCTCCTTGAGTATAGTACGTACCCGGTCCGCGGCCGCGCGATCAAGAAACGTTTGCAGATTCTCGCGTTGAATGCCACCTTCACTCGGCGGAGCTTCCATGCTGACGTCAATCAGTAAATCCTCCAACGCAAGGCACTCACTTTGAGCGAGGACGATGCCTCGTTCGATGGTGTTTTCCAGTTCACGGACATTCCCAGGCCACGAATGGCGCAGGAGATAGGTTTCGACCGCCGGATTCCACCCTGTTACCTTGCGGGACAGTTCGGTATTCCATTTGGCGAGAAAATGGCGCGCCAGCGGAAAGATGTCTTCGGGTCGCTCGCGTAACGGGGGTAAGTGAATAGGAATCACGGCCAGACGAAAGTAGAGGTCTTCGCGGAATCGCCCCGTGGCAACCTCTGAACGAAGGTCGCGATTGGTGGCCGCGACTATGCGGACATCGGTCGTGCGCTCGTCCGCGCCACCGACCCGATAAAATTTGCGCTCTTGCAACACGCGCAGTAACTTTCCCTGGAAGTTCGCACTCACCTCCGCGATCTCGTCCAGAAACAGCGTCCCACCATCCGCTCGTTCAAAGAGACCGGATTTCACACGGTCGGCGCCAGTGAAGGCCCCTTTCTCGTGACCAAACAACTCTGACTCCAAGACACTCTCGGCGAACGCCTTACAGTTGACGGCAAGAAAGGGGTTTCCCACGCGGTCACTGTGATAGTGCACGGCGCGGGCAATGACTTCCTTTCCCGTGCCACTTTCACCCGTGATGAGGACGGTACTCCGGCTGCGCGCCGCGCGCCGGACCAACTCCAGCACTTCACGCATGGCGCTACTCTCCGCCACCAACGAATCTAATTGATAGCGGCTGCGCAGCTCGGCTCGTAGATACCGGTTCTCACGTGCCAACCGTGTCACATCAAGTGCTCGATGAACCAATGCCTTTAGCTCGTCATTGTCGAAGGGTTTCTCCACATAGTCGAACGCTCCCTCATGTATCGCCTCAATCGCCGTTGCCACGGTCGCGTGGGCGGTGATGAGAATCACCGGGAGTTCTGGCTCAATGGTCTTGGCGTGACGAAGCACCGAAAGACCATCCGCTCCCGGCATTTTCAAATCGGTGAGAAGCAGGTCAAATGGTTCGGTCCGGAGTGCCTCAAGGGCTCCGGTGGGGTGGACGAACGACCGCACCTCGTATCCCTCACGACGCAACACCATCGCCAGAATATCGACCATGCGTTGCTCGTCATCAAGGATCAGTAATCGCGGCTTCATGCAGCGTGCTCCTGCACCGTGACTGGACCTTGCAGCGGCAGTCGTATACGGAACCGCGCTCCGATGCTCTGGGGTCCTGTCCGCTTGTCCGTCACCACCTCAATTGTTCCGCCGTGCGCCTGGACAATGCGTGCGGCCATCGGCAAGCCCAAGCCCGTGCCGGTGGGTTTGGTGGTAAAGAATGGCTCAAAAATACGCTCACTATCAGACGGTAAGATTCCAGGCCCAGTGTCGATCACCTCCACGCCGACTTGGTTGTGCTCACTGACGGTACGAACAATGATCCGCCCATGCTGCTCAATCGCCTCGGCGGCGTTCACCAGTAATCCAAACACCACCTGCGCCACGAGATCCGGGTCGGCCAACACCGATGGCAACGTTCCCGTACTCTCGCGCGTGAGGATAATGCCACGACGTTGCAGTTCGTCGCTCGTCAAGTGGAGCGCTTTGTCGATGACCTGCTCAATGGAAACTGGCTGTAATCGTAACTCCGCCGGCCTCGCGAAATTCAATAACGCGGTAATTAGTCCGTTCAGTCGATCAATCTCCTCACGAATGAAATCACACGCGCGATAGGCTTCCTCACCAGAGGTGAAATGTTCCCGCACCATCGACGCCGAGGCGCGAATGACCCCAAGCGGATTCCTCACCTCGTGGGCAATGCCGGCCGCAAGGCGACCAATCGCCGCGAGTTTCTCGTTTTGCAGCGCGAGCCGTTGCGAGACCTCCAAGGCGTGGAGTTACGCGGCGATCGTCTGGGCATCAGACCGAGCTTGGGCACGGGCTTCCATCAGTTTGCCAATCGCATAGCCAAGGACTCCGTACGTCACCATGAAGAGGATCATGACCTCCGTCATCACACGGCGTCCGGCCCAACGCATTTCCAGGCCAAATGAGAGAAAGGCGAGGAGGTCACCAAGTCCCATCAGCGCGCCAGCGAATAATCCCCACATACTCCATCGTCGCGTCACAGGCATAGTGTTTCGCATATTAGCATTGACGGGAGCAAAGAGTGTACCGTCAGGTTTTCCGCACACGTGGCGGGTGACACGCAATCAAGCGCGTGCTTCGCGTTGCGATTCCGCCACGGATGTTGCAGTCGTGCAACGTCTATCCGTCAGTCCCGTCAGTCCCAAACAAGAAATCAGCGGTAAATCGCCGATCCGCATGCCCCCATCTTCATCGGCATGGGAGTTGCCTGGTAAGAAGTGCGACCACGGACAAATCTTGTAGATGTTGATGGTAACAAACGTGTCGGAATAGTCACAACAAGTTTTCCAACCCCAAGAAAGGAGGAGACTATAGCATCTTTGCCGGGTTTTATTATGGCCTTCGAGGAGCATGTATCGTATAGTTTGGGTCCCAACATTCAAACAAGGGAGGCAAAGCCGTGTTTGGTCCAGGTGCGTATCGACCCGATCTCAGCGAAGGGATTACTACG